>NCHM01000048.1 GCA_002257205.1 Rhizobiales bacterium 24-66-13
GCTCCATTCGGTCTGGAGATAGTCCTCCATGTGGGCGAACACGCGCGCCGCGCCGCCGCTGGAGGTGGTGACGTGGAAAAGGTCCGGCCCCAGGCGGGCGACGATGCCGTCATCGAAGATGAAGCCGTTCTCGCCCAGCATCAGAGCGTAGCCGCACATGCCGGGTTCAAGTGCGCTCAGGTCGCCCGCATAAATGCGATCGAGAAATGCCAGAGCGTCTGGTCCCGTCACCTCGATCTTGCCCAGCGTCGAGGCATCGAACAGGCCCACCGCCTGGCGCACCGTTCGGCATTCCCGCGCCACGGCGGCGCGCATGTCCTCTCCGGCCCGGGGGAAATAGCGGGCGCGCTGCCACAGGCCGACCGGCTCGAAGACCGCGCCGCGCGCGCGCGCCCAGCCGTCGATGGGCGTGGTGCGGATAGGGTCGAACAGGGCATCGCGCGCCGCGCCCACAAGGGCGCCGAACGAGACCGGCGAGTAGGGCGCGCGGAAGGTGGTGGTGCCCACCTGCGGAATGGGCCGCTCCACCGCTTCGGCGATGAGGCCGAGAGCGGCCATGTTGGAGGTCTTGCCCTGGTCGGTGGCCATGCCGTTGGTGGTGTAGCGCTTGACGTGCTCGACGCTCTCGAACCCCTCGCGCACCGCCAGCCGGATGTCCTTGGCTGTGACGTCGTTCTGGAAATCCACGAACGCGCGCGCGCGGCCTGGATCGGCGTCCGTCGGCAACACCCGAGCCGGGGTGAAGCCGGTGGCGGAGGGAGGGACGACGGCGAAGGTCCGCGCGCTCCCGCCCATCGCTGCCTGCCCGCCCGCCTGCCAGCCTTCCGCGAGAATGGCGGACAGCTCGTAGGTGCCGTTGCAGGCGCCCGCCGACCGGGCCCGCTGCGCCGCCGCGCCGGGAACGAAGGCGTCGATATCTTCCCGGAAGGCCAGCTTTCCGCGCGACTGGGAGTGAAGATGCACGGCGGGCGTCCACCCGCCGGAGAGGCCGACGGCATCGCACGCAAGAACGCGGCGCGGCCCGACGCTCCCGGACGGGCCGACCGGCGCGACGACGAGCCCCCTCACCCGGCTGCGACCGAGGGAGCCTACCACCGTGTGTCCCGTCAGCACCTCGATGCCGGCATCGCGGATCCCGGCCAGTTCCGGCCCGCAGGCCTCCTGCGGGCGCGTGTCCACCACCGTGACGGCAAGGCCTGCGGCCCGCGCCTCCGCAGCGGCCTGGTAGGCAGATGCTCCGTTGGTCGCGAAAACGAGGGACCGCCCGACGGCGACGGCATAGCGCTGCAGGTAGACGCGGATGCTCTCCGCCAGCAGGATGCCCGGCCGGTCGTTTCCAGCAAAGGCCAGGGGACGTTCGTGGGCACCGGTGGCGAGGACCACCTCGCGGGCCCGTATCTGCCACAGCCGCTCGCGCGGCTGACCCGCAGGGGCGACCGCGAGATGGTCGGTGCAGCGCTCCACCAACGCGACATGATTGTGGTTGTAATAGCCGAAGGCGGTGGTCCGCGTCAGGACGGTGACGTTGTCCCGCCGCTGAAGCTCGGCCAACGCCGTGTCGCGCCAGGCAACAGCCTGCTCGCCCTCGATGGTCGAGACTGCGTCGTGGAGCAGGCTGCCGCCGGGCTCCGGCTGCTCATCGGCGAGGATCACCCGCTGTCCGTGTTCCGCGGCGGCGAGCGCGGCGGCAAGGCCGGCAGGCCCCGCCCCCACCACCAGCACGTCGCAATAGGCGTGGCGATGCCCATAGCGCTCGGCGTCCGGCGCGCGCGGAGCCACGCCGAGCCCGGCCGCGGTGCGGATCACCGGCTCATAGACCTTGTGCCAGAAACTTCGGGGCCATTTGAAGGTTTTGTAGTAAAATCCGGCGACGAAGATCGGCGCGAGAAGATCATTCACCTCACCGATATCGTATTCCAGCGACGGCCAATGGTTCTGGGTGCGCGTGACGAGGCCGTCGCAGGCTTCCACGATGGTGGCGCGGTTGTTCGGGTCGCGCCGGCCGGCGCCGCGATCGATGTCCAGCAGCGCATTGGGCTCGTCCGCGCCGTGGCTGAGGATGCCGCGCGGGCGGTGATACTTGAACGAGCGCCCCACAAGGTGGATGCCGTTCGCCAGCAGGGCCGACGCCACCGTGTCGCCGGCGAGGCCGGCAAGTCCGCGTCCGTTGAAGGTGAAGCGGAGCGGCTGGGTGCGGTCGACACGCCCGCCGGCGGGCAGGCGGAAGGGCTGGGGATGGGCCATCATGCGCCTCCTTCCGGCCGTGGCGTTCCCATGGGATAGCTCGCCACGAACGCATCGCTGACGGTGTCGCGCAGCGCGTTGAACCAGCGCCCGCAGCCGTGCGCATGAAGCCAGCGCTCCGCGTGGCCGCCCTTCGGATTGGAGCGGAAGTAGAGGAAGCTCGCCCAGGCCGCGTCGTCGTACGCTTCGGGATGTTCCGGACGGGAGATGTGGGCTTCGCCGCCGCACCGGAACTCGATCTCGGGCCGGGCGCCGCAATGGGGACAATGGAGGAGGAGCATGATGGAACTCAGTGTGCGACCGCCGCCGCGGCCGCCTCGTCGATGAGGCGGCCCGTGCGGAAACGCTCGAGGGTGAAAGGCGCGCTGATGGGGTGCCGGGCACCGGTGGCAAGCATGTGGGCAAACAGGTCGGCCGCGCCCGGTGTCGCCTTGAAGCCACCCGTGCCCCAGCCGCAATTGACGTAAAGCCCTTCCACCGACGTCCGGTCGATGATCGGCGAACGGTCCGGCGTGACATCCACGATGCCACCCCAGGAGCGCATCATCTTCATGCGCCGAAACTGCGGGAACAGCTCGCAAATGGCCTCCAGCGTATGGGAGGTGACGTGCAGCCCGCCCTGCTGGGAATAGGAGATGTACTGGTCGGTGCCGGCGCCGATCACCAGTTCGCCCTTGTCCGACTGGGACAGGTAGGCATGGACAGCGTTCGACATGACGACGCAGGGCACCACCGGCTTCACCGGCTCGGAGACCAGCGCCTGCAGCGGGAAGCTTTCCAGCGGCATGCGCAGCCCGGCTCGCGCCATCACGACGCTGGTGTGCCCGGCTGCCGCGACGCCCACCCTGCGGGCGCGGATCGGCCCGCGGGTGGTCTCCACGCCGGCGATCGCGCCGCCGGACTGGCGGATGAATCCGGTTACCTCGCAATTCTCGATGATGTCGACGCCGAGGGCATCGGCGGCCCGCGCATAGCCCCACACCACCGCATCATGGCGGGCCGTGCCGCCGCGCCGCTGGAGCGCAGCGCCCAGGACCGGGTAGCGAGCGCCGGGAGAAATATCGAGCCCCGGGCAGAAGGCGCGCGCCTCCTCCGCGGTCAGCCATTCATTGTCGATGCCGTTCAGGCGGTTGGCATAGATATGCCGCATGAAGATCTGCATGTCATGCTGGGTGTGGGCCAACATCATGACCCCGCGCGGCGAATACATGACATTGTACTGCAATTCTTGTGCGAGGCCGCCCCACATCTTCAACGCATGCTCGTAGATGGCCGCACTTTCATCGTAGAGATAATTGGAGCGGATGATGGTGGTATTTCGACCGGAATTGCCGCCGCCGATCCAGCCCTTCTCGATCACGGCGACATTGGTGATGCCGTGCTTGCGCGCGAGATAATAAGCGGTACCCAGCCCATGCCCGCCGCCGCCGACAACAACAACGTCGTAGGCGCGCTTGGGCTCGGGCTTACGCCATTGCAGCCCCCAACCCTTGTGCGCATTGAAGGCTTCGAACAGAAGCGATGAGAGCGAAAAGTGCGGCATCCAAATCACCTGCAGCGGCAGCGTGGTCCTGCCAATTTGTGCAGCGATTGTGCCCGAGGATAATGCTTGAATCTTGCAGAAAGACGACTACACAATAGTAGGAATGAGACATTCGCGCACGGTACAACCGAAGCTGAAAGTCGGCTTTTTGCTGCTGCACAATTTCACCCTTACTGCATTTTCCACTTTCGTGGATGTGCTGCGCCTCGCCGGCGACGAAGGGGATCGCTCGCGGCCCATCGCCTGTGACTGGCAGGTGATGAGCCCGAGCCGGCGGCCGGTGCGCTCCTCCTGTGGGATCGAGGTGCAACCCACCGCAGGCCTTATGGACCCGGCGGGCTTCGATTATGTGGTGGTGGTGGGCGGATTGCTGCACGACGTACCGCCGCTGCCTTCCGAGACCGCAGCCTATCTTCACAAGGCGGCTGAGGCCGGCGTGCCGCTCGTGGGCGTGTGCACGGCCAGCTTCGTGCTATGCCGGCTCGGCCTCATGGAGCACCGCAAGTGCTGCGTGAGCTGGTACCACTACCGGGATTTCATGGAGGAATTTCCGAACCTTATCCTGGTCGCCGACTTGCTGTTCGTGATCGACGGGGACCGAATCACCTGCTCGGGCGGGACCGGTGTGGCGGACTTGGCTGCACACCTCGTGGCGCTGCACTTGGGCCAGGCACGGGCGCAGAAGGCGATGCATATGCTGCTGGTGACCCGGCCGCGGGACGAGGCAAGCCCCCAGCCCGTGCCGCAGCCGAATCCCCACGCCTGCGCGGACCGACGCGTCCAACGCGCGCTGCTGATGATGGAGCAGAATCTGGCCAATCCGCTGACCACCCCGCAGATCGCGTCTCGGCTCGACCTCGGAACCCGGCAGTTCGAACGGCTGTTCCAAGAGCAACTTGGAACGAGCCCGCACCAGGCCTATCTCGACTTGCGGCTGAAGCACGGCCAATGGATGCTTCGGAATACTTCAACCACCACGGCACAGATCGCGGCCGATCTTGGCTTCGTGGATTCCTCCCACTTCGGCCGCGCCCTCAAGGCCCGGCTGGGCATGACCCCGGCCGCGTTCCGCAACGGGTGCCGGGCCGAGCGGGTGGGAACCGTCCACCCGCAGGAGAATGCGGATCGACGCGTCTACGAGTGAGCCTTACGCGGACCGGGGCGCCTGACTGTCTATGCGCATGAAGAACTGCGTGCGCGGGATGAAGATCCGCTGAAACGAGCCATGATTGGCCGGACTTGCCGAGCTGAAGATCTCCACCACCATCCCGATCGTCTTGGACGCCACCCCGATCTTGGAACAAATGTCCCGCGGAAGAGGCTCAATGCGGATATCGTAGGTCATGCGCTGGACATTGAGGTTAAGCTCACGCCGCAGGTTAATGCCCTCGAGGGGCATCGTCTTGTCCTTGCGCGCCTGGTCATAGACCCGCGCATCAATAATGAACTGGCTGTAGACTAGTAATTCGTGGCCGATGTCGACGATGCGGTCGATCTCTACCACTTCGTCTTCCACCCATTGCAGGTGCATGCTCCAGGAGCCGCGGCTGCTGTGCCGGTGGACACGATCCACCTGGGGGAAGACGGGGAAAAAGTTCTCGCGCCGCTCGTCGCTGAACAGAAAGTGCCAGACCGTATCCACTTGGCGCGGCTCGCGATTGACAAAGCTTCCGGCCCGCCCCTGACGACGATCCACCGCCCCGTCCTGCACCAGCTCGCGATAAGCCTTCTGCACCGTGCCGAGGCTGAGTCCGGTGGCCAAGGCCAGATCCTTTTCGGGCGGCAGGCGATCGCCAAGGCTCCAGAATCCCTCGCGAATCCCGGCCAGCACTGCATCCCTCAGCTGGAGGTATTTCGGGGACTGGCCGGGGTCCTTCGGCGCAAAGCGGCGCCAGAAGTCGTATCCCGCCTGGGACGCCGGAGCCCTGATCACGGCATCTGCCTTATCGCGCGTCGCACGCGGAACCTGAGGCTTTGTCATGGGAGATTCCGAACGCAGGTGAGAGGGCGGTGGTACCGACATTCCCCCGAGGAGGCAAGGCGCCGACACACTGGCGTGCGCGGTGCCCGCCATGAGCGGTCAGTCGCCGGGCAGATCATGGACGTTGCTGAAGAAAACGTCTTTCCAGGAGGCAGGTGAGTTCTTCAGAAGGCCGGTCTTGTGCATGTATTCCGCGAAAAGCATCACTTTCCGGGGTGTCGGCGAGAAGGTCATCATATTTGAATCATTGAGGATCGCGACAATCTCCGCCACCGACAGCTTCGAGGTGTCGAACCGCTTGAACGCCTGCGCCGCCGCGGTCTTGTCGGCGGCGATGAGGCCCATCGCCTCGGTCAGCGCCGCATAGGTGGCGTCATAGAGCTTGGGATTGTCCGCCCGCCACTTGTCATTGGCGTAAGCGGTGATCAACGTGTTGGGGCCGCCGGTGACTTCATAGGAGCTGAGGATGGTGCGCACGTTCGGATTGGCAAGTTCCATCTGGATGAAGGGCACTGTGGTCACGTGCGTCTTGGCGCCTGCCCCGCCCGAAAGCAGCGCAGCGACTCCGTCGGGATGGGACATTGTAATGGCCAGCGTGTCGAACTTGCTGCGCTGGTCGAAGCCGAAAGCCTGGGCGGTGGCCATCTCCAGGATCAGCGCATGCTGCGTTCCCTTGCCGGAGGCCATGGCGATCCGGTCACTCGGCTTGAAGTCCTTGATGGACGTGATTGCGGGGTCGATGGTGTTGAAATAGATCGGGGAATCGCAGATCGCCATCATCCCCTTCACGGGGGCGAACTTCACCGTCTTGTCCCACAGATTCAGCATCACCGACGTGCCGGCCATGGCAATGTCGGCATTGCCGGAGATCAGCGCATCTGTGATGGCCGGGCCGCTGGTCAGCCGCGTGTAGGTGACCTTGACGTCGGGTACGCCGAGGGCGGCCGCATGCTTTTCTATCAGCCTGCTTTCCTTGGCGATGATCATGGGCAGGTAGCATAGGCCGAGGCCGCTCACGACGCGCACTTCGGCCGCCTCGGCAAGGTGCGGACCGAAGACGGCGGCAAGAGCGACGGCCAATCCGGCCAGTCGGGCAAGGTATTTCATATGTATCCCCTTGTTGTCTGGAAGGTTCTGCGCCGTTTCGGCGTCTCGTTTTGCGATCGATGAAACGCGACGCCGGCGGGCCGGAAATCGCGTTTGCTTCTTAGTGCATCAGATTCGACGGGTGATCGCCGAATCGCGTCAGAGCAGGCGGTCGTTCTGCGGTCCCTTGAGCGGGATCTCCATGAGATCCTCGCCGAAGAAGATGTTGCCGCCGTAGATGCGCGAAATGTCGGCGACCACCCGTTCCCTGAGGCCGGGCCGGTCGAACTGCTCGGTGATGTGGGTGAGAACGAGATTCTTCACCTTGGCGTCGCGCGCCAGCTCCGCCAGCTCCATGTGGCCCATGCAGCTGTGGGAGAAATCCGGGCTGTAGTTCGTTCCCGAAAGATAATGGCACATGTGCACGAGCACGTCGCAGTCCTTGGCCAGCACATGCATGCTTTCCGCCGGCCCGCTGTCGCCGGAATAGACGAAGACGCCCTCGGGCGTCGTCAGGCGGAAGCCGAGGGTGACGAGGAAGGGCTGGAAGTGGTTCACCTGGGTCGTCTCCAGCGTCCAGCCGTCGCCCTGGATGATGTCGCCGGGCGCAAGCGTGGTGACTTCAGGGACGGGCCGCGGCCGGGGGAGCGTGCCACCGCGGGCCTTGAACAGGTCGAGGCTCGAGCCGTGGGAGGTGCGTGCCACAAGGTCCGCGTTGTAGACGCCATCCAGCCCGAACAGGCGCTCGGTGATCTCGGCGATGGGGGAGGGCCCGAAGACTTTCAGCTCCGGGATGCGGTCGGCGCCCTGGTCCCAGCGGGTCAGGAGCAAGCGGCCATAATCGCCGCAATGGTCATAGTGCAGATGGGAGAAGAAGAGGTGGGTAACCCGGGTCGCGGGAATGCCCAGCTCCAGCAGGCGATGGTGGGCGCCGAAGCCGTGGTCCATGACGATCACGTCGTTGCCGGTCTCGATCACATAGCCGGAGGACATGCGGCGCAGGGAGGGCGTGGGCGTGCCGGTGCCGAGTAGGCGAATACGCATGGGACTGCTCGTTTCCTTAGGTTGTGCGTGCAGGGTGAGGTCAGCCGCGGCTCATGCCCCAGCGGCGGATGGTACGGGCCTCGATGGTGCGGAAGATCAATCCTTCCACCAGAAGGCCGATGATGATGACGCAGGTGAGCCCGGCGAAGACCTGATCGGTTTCCAGCTGGTTGCGCTTTTCGAACAGGAACCAGCCGAGGCCGCCGGATCGGGAGGACACGCCGAACACCAGCTCCGCCGCGATCAGCGTCCGCCAGGCGAAGGCCCAGCCGATCTTCAGCCCCGAGAGGATGGAGGGGAAGGCGGCGGGGATCAGGATCAGCGCCACGTAGCGCACGCCACGCAGGCCATAATTCTGGCCGGCCAGCCTCTGGGTCTCGGATACGCCGAGGAAGCCGGTCAGTGTGTTGAGGGCCACCGCCCAGAGTACCGAATGCACGATGACGAAGACGAGGCTGGGTACGCCGAGCCCGAACCACAACAGCGCCAGCGGCAGGAGGGCGATGGCGGGCAGCGGGTTGAACATGGCGGTGAGGGTCGCGAGCAGGTCGGCACCCAGCCGCGAGGAGACGGCGAAGGTCGTCAGCATGGCGGCGAGGGCGATGCCGATCGCATAGGCCGTCATCAGCACCTGGAGCGTGGCGCCGATGCGCTGGAGCAGGACGCCGTGGACGAGGCCGTCCCACAAGGCGCGCAGCGTGTCCGTCAGCGTGGGGAACATCAGCGGGTTGGCAAGCCATACGGCGTAGAGCTGCCAGGCCACCATCAGCGCGACGACGATCGCCCCGCGCCGAACACCCTCCATGTTGGTAAGGTGCTCCCAGAGCGAGAGCGGGCGCTCGATCTCGCCCGCATCGCTCACGCGCGGCGCCGTGCGCTCGAATTCCGGACGGATGGGGGGAGACAGCCGGGCGGCCTGCGGGGGGGACATCTCAGCCATGGTGACCCTCGGCGAAAAGCATGATGTTGATCTTTTGGGCCAGGGCCATGAAATCGCTCCCGCCCAGGTGGTCGTGCCGGTACTGGTGAGCGTTCAGTTCCGCCTTCACCTGGCCGGGGTGAGGCGAAAGCAGCAGGATCCGCGAGCCGACCACGATCGCTTCCTCGATGGAGTGGGTGACGAAGAGGACGGTGAAGCGGATGTCGTCCCACAGCTGCAGCAGTTCGTCCTGCATCTGGCGACGCGTCAGGGCATCGAGGGCGGCGAAGGGCTCGTCCATCAGGAGGATGGCAGGCTCCATAGCCATGGCGCGCGCGATGGCCACGCGCTGCTTCATGCCGCCGGAAAGCATGTGCGGATAGGCGTCCGCGAACTTGCCGAGCTTGACTTTCGAAATACTGGCCATGGCCCGCTCACGGGCCTCGGCGCGCGGAAAGCGCCGACTTACCAGGATGGGGAACATCACATTCTCCACCACGGTCTTCCACGGCATCAGCTGGTCGAAATCCTGGAACACCATCATGCGGTCGGGCCCGGCGCCGGCGATCATCTGGCCGTTCAGCCGCATGAAGCCCGCCACCGGTTTCAGGAAGCCGGCGACACCTTTCAGCAGGCTGGATTTGCCGCAACCGGACGGGCCGAGCAGCACGAAACGATCGGCCGGATAGACTTCGAAGCTGACGTCGCGGGTGGCCGTGACCAGCAGATCGCGGGTCTTGTACTGGAGCGTGACCCCGGACACCTCCAGCAATGGCCCGGCTTGCGGGGGCGAATAGGTCTGGTCTTGCGGATGCGTGGCAGCAGCGCTCATCGGCCCCTCATTGTTCCGGCTCTGGCTTCGCCTTCAACGACGCCCGAAGGGGACGAATGCGCGGCGAATTGCACTATTTTTAAGATGCAGCATAATCTGAACACTATATAGCTTATTGTCAAGCAGACGCCGACCGCGGCGGAACGTCGTGGAACGGCCGCGGTGCGCAGCAGAGGTGTTCACCCCTGCGGCAACGCCGATTTTTTCAACGCAATCGGCGCGTCGCGGTACATCGCGAACAACCCTACTGGGCGAAGATGCTTTCAACATAATCGGCAAACGCGCGCGCCTTGGCGCTGGCGAGGCGCCCGGTGGGGAACACGGCCCACAGATCGACCGGCGGAAGCTCCCAGTCTTCCAACACGCGCCGCACCGCGCCGCTCTCAAGCTCGGGGGCGAACATCCAGTCGGAATTGACCGTCAGCCCCATGTCGGCGAGCACGGCCGCGCGGATGCCTTCCGCCGCGCTCAGGCGCACCCGGCCCTTAACCGCGACGGACGCCTGCGCGCCATTCCGGCGGAAGGTCCAGCTGGCGCCGAGCTGGCTGTAGACGATCGCCTCGTGGGTCGCGAGATCGGCCGGCGCCAGGGGCGTGCCGGCGCGCGCGAGATAGGCGGGCGTGGCGAGCACCGAGCGCTGGCCACGGGCGATCCGGCGGGCGATGGCGGTGGAATCGATCAATTCCCCCATCCGCAAGGCCAGATCGACGCCTTCGGAGACGAGATCAATGACCCGGTCATCGAGCAGCACGTCGATTTCGATGTCGGGATGGCGCGCCAGGAATTCCGGCAGGCGCGGAACGATGAGCAGGCGCGCGAAGGTCGTGGCCGCTGAGATGCGCAGGCGCCCCGACAGGCCCGCGCCGGCGCCCCGCGCCTCCAATTCGGCTTCCTCCGCCTCACGGATCGCAGCGCGCGCCCGTTCGTAGAAGCGCAGGCCCGCATCCGTCGGCGCGAGACTGTGCGTCGAGCGCACGAGCAGGCGCACCTGAAGGCGCTCCTCAAGCTGGGCGATCGTCTTGGAGATGGCGGGCTGTCCCACGCCGATCTGCCGCGCCGCAGCCGAGAACGAGCCCGCTTCCACCACAGTCACGAAAGCCTGCATGGCCTGAAAGCGATCCATGTTCATTCCCCTTTGGAATGAGCGTTATCGCTTCATCCTGTCTGCCGCAACTTTCTAGGAATGATCATAACAGGCTCACGAACGCGCCGAGACGCGGTTCGCGGAGCTGAACATGATCGAAGTCTATGCATTCGCCACGCCCAACAGCGTCAAGATCCCGATCGCGCTGGAGGAAATGGGCCTCACCTATGATCTGAAGCCGGTGAACGTCCGCACCGGCGAGCAGAAGGCCGCCGCCTTCCTGGCCCTGAACCCCAACGGCAAGGTGCCGGTGCTGGTCGAGCGCGACGGCGATACCGCATTCGTTCTGAGCGAGAGCGCGGCGATCCTGGTTCATCTCGCGGAAAAAACCGGCATGCTGCTGCCGGCGGACGCAGACCGACGGGCGCGCGTGTTCGAGCACTTGTTCTTCCACGCCTCCGCCCTGAGCCCGGCCTTCGGCAATGCCGGCTTCTTCAAGCGTTCGTCGCCGGAGCCCCAGCCCATTGCCGAGGCTCGCTTCTCCGCCGAGGCGGACCGCATCCTCGATCTTCTCGAAGCCACGCTGGCGACCCAGCGCTTCGCCGCCGGCGACGATTTCACCATCGCCGACATCGCCCATTTCGGCTGGCTTTGGCGGCGCGCCTTTCCCGGCGTGACGCTGGACGCCCGCCCCAACCTCTCCCGCTGGTACGACGCCATCGCCGCGCGGCCCGCCGTGCAGCGCGCCATCGCCCGCGTCGAGGCCCTCGTCCCGGCGGCCTGATTTTCCCCGATCCATTTCCCTGCGAACGCACGAAGGAGCCATCTCATGTCCCGCTTCAGCACCTACAAGGACGCTTTCCCCAACGCCCAGCTCACCCGCTCGGACAGCGGCGTGCTGGAAGTCCGCCTCCATACCGACGGCGGCAAGCTGGTCTTCAACGGTCATACCCATGAGCAGTTCGTCGAGCTGTTCCACCAGATCGGCGCGGACCCGGACAACCGGGTGGTCATCCTGACCGGATCGGGCGACGCCTTCATGGATGCGATCAGCCCCGAGGGCTTCGATTTCTTCTCGCCGCGCGGCTACGACAAGATCTATCGCGAAGGCAAGAAGGTGCTCATGAACATCCTCGATATCGAGGTGCCGATGATCACCGCCCTCAACGGCCCCGTCTTGCTGCACAGCGAATATGCTTTGCTAACCGACATCATCCTCGCCACGCCGGAAACCGTGTTCCAGGACAAGCCGCATTTCGACTTCGGCATCGTTCCGGGCGACGGCGTCAACCTGCTCTGGCCGGAAGTGATCGGAAGTATTCGCGGTCGCTATTTCATCCTCACCCGGCAGGTGCTCGACGCGGCGACGGCGAAGGCGTGGGGCGTGGTCAATGAGATCGTCCCCGCCGACCGGCTGCTCGCCCGCGCCCATGAGATCGCCGAGGGGATCGCCGCCTTGCCGCCGCTCACCAGCAGCTACACCCGCATCGCGCTGACGCAGAAGCTGCGCCGAATCATCGACGAGGGGGCCGGCTATGGCCTGGCGCTCGAAGGCATCAGCGCCGCCGAGGTCGCCCGCACGATGGCGGCCGGCTGACCGCCATTTTCCCCCTGCGCCACACGCCATTCCACCCGACACGGAGCAACCCCATGTCCCTCCAGGCGAAACTCGACGCCTTCAAGGCCGATTTTGAAGCGGGCAAACCGCCCTACAACGTACCGTCCGCGGTGATCGAGACCATGCGACGCGCCACCGCCGAACTCATCGCCTCCGGCGCGGCGCGCCACGCGCACAAGGCCGGCGAGACGATTCCCGCCTTCACCCTTGCAGACCCCGAGGGAAATGCCGTGTCCTCGGTCGATCTTCTCGCCAGGGGGCCACTGGTCATCGCCTTCTATCGCGGCGTCTGGTGCCCCTATTGCAACATGGAATTGCAAGCGCTTCAGGAGACGCTTGCGCAGGTCCAGGCGCTGGGTGCGAGCCTGATCGCGATCTCGCCCCAGAACCCGGTCAACAGCCGCAAGTCGGTCCGCCAGAACAATCTGTCGTTCCCGATCCTGTCGGACCCTCGTAACGAGGTCGCCGCGGCGTTCGGTCTGCGGTTCGCGCTGCCGGATTATCTGATCGAACTCTACGCGGCGTTGAAGAACGATCTGCCGTCCTTCAACGGCGACCCGAGCTGGACCCTGCCCATGCCGGCCCGCTTCGTGGTCGGCCGGGACGGCACCATCCTCTATGCCGAGGTCAATCCCGACTATACCCGCCGGCCCGAACCGACGGACATGCTGCCCGCCCTTCGCCGGGCCGTGGGTGCCACCGCCGCCTGATCCACCTGGATATGCCCCGTCCCATGCGGGCGGGGGGAGACCGCCCTATGCAACGAACCTTCCTCATCACTGGTGCCAGCAAGGGCATCGGTCTTGCACTCTCCCTGCGCCTCGCGGCGCAGGGTCATCGCCTCATCGGCATTGCGCGACACCGGAGTGAGGGCTTTCCCGGAGAGCTCCACACGCTCGATCTCAGCACCAAGGATGCGGGCGAGCAGCTGGCGCAGATCGTCCGTGCCGATCCGGTCGACGGCATCGTCAACAATGTCGGGCTGGTGCGCGCCGAGCCGCTCGGGGCGATCGAGGCCGCCACCCTCGACGAGGTGCTGCGGACCAATCTCCATCCCGCGCTTGCCGCCGTCCAGGCGGCCTTGCCGGGCATGAAGGCGCGCGGCTGGGGCCGCATCGTCAACATCTCCAGCCTCACCATCCTCGGTGCCCTGGAACGCACGTCCTACGCCGCGGCCAAGGCGGCGCTGGTGAGCTTTACCCGCAGCTGGGCCCTGGAGCTTGCGACCTCGGGCATCACCGTCAATGCCGTTGCGCCCGGGCCGACCGAGACGGAATTATTCCGCGCCAACAATGCGCCGGGCAGCGCGGGCGAGGCGCGCTACCTGTCCGGCGTGCCGATGAAGCGGTTCGGAACTCCGCAGGAAATCGCCGCCGCCATCGCCTTCCTTCTGTCCGACGATGCGGCCTTCATCACCGGACAGACCTTGCATGTGGACGGAGGCGCCTCGATCGGAAAAGCATCACTTTGACCTCCGGCCATATTCCGGATCGGAAGGGCGCTCCCAAAGTCCGCATCTGGCACGGAGGCATCGCTCCCAGGGGTGGCCAGGGAAGTCCGCGATCTCAAAAGGTGAAGGCAGGCTCGCCATACACCGGAACATTGCCGCTGTTTGCCGGTCCTAAACCACCAGCGGGACATGGTCGGCGCAGTCCATCCGGAGGCGCGATGTGGAAACGTCCCTTTATGAGCCCGTCAAACGCTTCCTTGAGCAGCTCGGCTACACCGTAAAGGGCGAGGTCGGGCACTGCGACATGGTCGGCTTGCGGGATGATGATCCGGCGGTGGTGGTGATCGGCGAACTGAAGCTGGCGTTCAACCTCGAACTCATTCTTCAAGGTGTCGACCGGGCCGCCTGCGGCGATGAGATCTGGCTGGCGGCGCGCCTTTCCGCCAAGGGCAAGGGGCGGGAAAGCGACCCACGCTATCGCAATCTCTGCCGTCGCCTCGGCTTCGGCTTGCTGGGCGTTTCGGCGTTGGGGCATGTCGACGTCCTCGTTTCCCCGGCGGCACCAATGCCGCGGAACAACGCCCGCCGACGATCGAGACTGGTGGAGGAGCATAAGCGACGCCAAGGTGACCCCGTTGCAGGCGGCGGCACACGCAAGCCCATCATGACAGCGTATCGGCAGCAGGCCCTCGCCTGCGCCGCAGCGATGGCCTCCGCGCCGCAGCGTCCGCGCGACCTGAAACACGCATGCCCTGATGCCCAGAAAATTCTTCGCCGCAACGTGTACGGGTGGTTTGAGCGTTCGGCGCGCGGCGTCTACGCGCTGACCGATCTGGGGCGGAGTGCATTGGCGTCGTGGCACGCCGCCGCCGTCCCATGAATGCGACATGGGCAATGGTATGCGGGAGGCAGCGCCCCAGTCCGAGCGCGCCGGAGGAGCCTGCCGCCTTCGCGGGCGATCAGGATGCTGCCGATCCGCCGATGGTGCCCAGCACGTCCATGGCGGCGTCGGGGATATCGAGGCGGGACGCCGCGAGGTTCTCGGCGAGGTGGGCGGTCGAGGAAGTGCCTGGAATGAGCAGGATGTTGGGCGAGCGGCGCAGCAGCCAGGCCAGGGCGACCTGCATGGGAGTGGC
>NCHM01000660.1 GCA_002257205.1 Rhizobiales bacterium 24-66-13
GCGGCATCGCCGTGGATCAGCAGCGGCAGCACCTTCACGCGCTCGCTGTCCTTCAACTGGTCCTGCTTGGCGCGCGCCTTGCCGAGCACCACGGGATCGACGATCTCGAGATGGGAGGGGTTGGCGGTCAGCGAGATATGGACCTTGTTGCCGTCGAACTCGCGGTCGGACGAAGCGCCGAGATGGTATTTCACATCGCCCGAGCCCTCGACTTCGTCGGGGGCCCAGGAGCCGCCCTTGAACTCGTGGAACAGGGCGCGGTGCGGCTTGCCCATCACCTGGGTCAGCGTGTTCAGGCGGCCGCGATGGGCCATGCCGAACACGATATCCTCGACGCCGAGGCTGCCGCCGCGCTTGATGATCTGCTCCAGCGCCGGGATCAGGCTCTCGCCGCCGTCCAGGCCGAAGCGCTTGGTGCCGGTGTACTTCACGTCGAGGAACTTCTCGAAGCCCTCGGCTTCCACCAGCTTGTTCAGGATCGCGCGCTTGCCCTCGCGGGTGAAGCTGACTTCCTTGTCCGGCCCCTCGATGCGCTCCTGGATCCAGGCCTTCTCCTCGGGCGAGGAGATGTGCATGAATTCGACGCCGATGGTGCGGCAATAGGTGCGGCGCAGGATGGCGATCATCTCGCGCACGGTCGCGAATTCGAGCCCGAGCACGTTGTCGATGAAGATCTTGCGGTCGAGATCGGCCTCATAGAAGCCGTAGGACACCGGATCGAGCTCGGGCGCCTCGCGCGGCGGGGTGAGCTTGAGCGGGTCGAGGTCGGCATGCAGATGGCCGCGCATGCGATAGGCGCGGATCATCATCAGCGCCTTCACGGAATCGCGGGTCGCCTGCTGCACGTCGGTGGAGGAGAATTCGATGCCGGCCTTCTGGGCCTTGGCCTGGACCTTGTCCGCGACCTTCTTCTCGACCTCGATCCAATTGCCGTCGAGGGCCGAAACCAGTTCGCCATTGGCATGGATCGGCCAGCCCGGCTTTTTCCAGGAGGCGCCGTCGGCATTTTTGCGAACCTGGGCGGGATCATCGTTCAGGGCGGCGAAGAAGCTCTGCCACTGCGCATCCACCGAAGCTGGATCAGCTTCGTAGCGGGCATAGAGATCGTCGATCCACTGAGCGTTACCTCCATACAAAAAGGAGGTAGCGAGAAGCTGTTCGTTCTGGTCCGCACGCGACATGGGCTTAATCCCGGATGGCCTTGGCGCCGTGGCTTTAAGAGCGCAACTGGCTCCGAAAACCAAGCCCCAAGCGCCGAGCGCTGCCACAAAGTTGAGACTGGGACGGCTAAGATCCCAGCCTTTCGACCGAAACGCCCCGGCTCAGCCGGAGGCGCGACGATCGACGCCCCGTACATAAACCTGCCGCAGGGTGCACGGAAGGGACAATCCGTGTCCTTTTGGCAGCTTTATCCGCAGGGCCGAACTGCCTCCCATGCAGGCCACGCCGCCGTGGCGAAATGAGCGGCAGGCCCGCAAAAGGAGCAAAGGGCCCGGCAGCACGGCCGCCGGGCCGGTTGCGATCAGCCCTTGAGGACTTCGACCAAGGTCTTTCCGAGGCGCGCGGGCGAGGGGGAGACGCGGATGCCGGCCGCTTCCATGGCCGCGATCTTGTCTTCCG
>NCHM01000661.1 GCA_002257205.1 Rhizobiales bacterium 24-66-13
CGTGTCCCATGCGCTTCATCTGCCGCTTTGCCCCCAGTCCCAATGGCCGCCTGCATCTTGGCCATGCCCTGTCCGCCTTCATCAATGCCGATGCGGCGGACGAGGCGGGCGGCGATTTTCTGTTGCGCATCGAGGACATCGACGCCACCCGATCCCGCCCGGCCTTCGAACAGGCGATCCGCGCGGATCTGGACTGGCTCGGCATTCGTCCCGCCGCCACACCGCGCCGCCAGTCGGAGCATCTCGCCTTCTATGTCGAGGCGCTGGACCGGCTGGAGCGGGATGGCCTGCTCTATCCCGCGTTCGAAAGCCGGACGCAGGTCGCCCATGCGGTCGCGCAAAAGGAAGCAGAAGCGCCCTGGCCGCGTGATCCCGACGGGGCGCCGCTCTATCCGTTCGCGCGGCACACCATGACGCAGGCCGAACGCAACCGCCTGCGCTCCGAAGGCGCCCCGTTCGTGCTGCGGCTGGACATGGCGGCCGCCCTGGCGCGGATCGGCGGGCCGCTGGCCTGGAGGGAAGCCCGCGAAACCCCGCTCGGCCCTGCGTTTCTCCAAGCGGCGGACCCGGCCGCCTGGGGCGATGTGGTGGTGGCGCGCAAGGATGTTCCGGTAAGCTATCACCTCGCCGTGGTGCTGGACGATGCGGCGCAGGCCGTCAGCCATGTGATCCGCGGGCGGGACCTGTTCGCGGCGACTTCTGTGCACCGGGTGTTGCAGGAGCTGCTGGGGCTTGCGGCGCCGATCTATCACCATCATCGCCTGGTGCTGGGGGCGGATGGGCGCAAGCTCTCGAAAAGCGAGGGGGCGGCGAGCCTGGACTATCTGCGGCAGGCGGGCGAGGGACCGGCCGATATCCGCCGGCGGCTCGGCCTTTCCGCCTAGCCGGTTCTGCGGGAAAAACCGGCCAGAGGCCCTCATTTCCCAAAAATGTTTCACGTGAAACAATGGCTTAGCGCGGACGAAGAGCGGTTTACTGGCGCTTCGACGTGCCCTCGCCGTGGACCAAACCGCCATTTCGGGCGAACGTTTTCGGCGAACTTCGCCGACATGGCCGGGCGCTCCACCGCGCGACACACCCCGCGCGACCACATCCCTGCCGACTGCGCCCTCAGCCGACGCCGAGCACGTAGAGCCAGAGGGCGATGGTGAACAGGCCGAGCACGGTGGACAGCGAGACCGCGCTCGCGCTGGTGTGCACCCCGATCCCATAGCGCTGGGCCAGCAGATAGGCATTGATGCCGCATGGCATCGCCGCGAACAGCACCGCCACCCCGGCCCACACCGGCGGCATGGGCAGCACCAAAGTGAGCAGATACACCAGCAGGGGATGGATGATCAGCTTCATGAAGGAGATGAAGGTACTCGGCCCGATATCGCCGGAAATGCCGTAGCGGTTCAGCGCCAGGCCGAGCGAGACCAGGGCGCAGGGCGAGGCGGAGGCGGCCATGAGATCGAGAATCTGCTTGATGACGCCGGTGGTCTCGATGCCCAGCACCCGCCCAAGCCCGCCGGCATAAATGCCGATCAGGATGGGATTGAAGGCGAGCGTGCGCACGAGCCGCTTGCCGGTGGCCCAGGTCAGGCCGGAGCCGCCCTCGGCCAGCACGGTCGCCGCC
>NCHM01000662.1 GCA_002257205.1 Rhizobiales bacterium 24-66-13
CATCATGACAGCGACCCGTACCGAGACAGACACGTTCGGCCCCATCGAGGTGCCGGCAGACCGCTATTGGGGCGCCCAGGCCCAGCGGTCGCTGGGCAATTTCAAGATCGGCTGGGAGCGCCAGCCCCTGCCCATCGTGCGGGCCCTCGGCATCGTCAAGCGCGCGGCGGCGGAAACCAACATGGGCCTTGGCCGGCTCGACCCGGCGCTCGGCGCCGCGATCGTCACCGCCGCCCAGGAAGTCATCGAAGGCAAGCTCGACGATCATTTTCCGTTGGTCGTTTGGCAGACCGGGTCCGGCACCCAGTCCAACATGAATGCGAACGAGGTGATCTCGAACCGTGCGATAGAGATCCTCGGCGGCGAGCGCGGCTCCAAGAAGCCGGTTCACCCGAACGATCACGTCAATATGAGCCAGTCGTCGAACGACACCTATCCCACGGCCATGCACGTGGCCTGCGCGGAAGAGATCGTTCACCGCCTTCTGCCCGCCCTCAGCACGCTCCACGAAGCCCTGGACGCGAAGGCCAAGGAATGGTCCTCGATCATCAAGATCGGCCGTACCCACACCCAGGATGCGACGCCCCTTACGCTCGGCCAGGAATTTTCCGGCTATGCGCAGCAGGTCGGCAATGCCATCGCGCGCCTTGAATCCACTTTGCCGGGCCTGATGCAGCTCGCCCAGGGCGGCACGGCGGTCGGCACCGGCCTGAATGCTCCGGTGGGCTTTGCCGACAAGGTGGCGGAGCAGATCGCCAGCATCACCGGCCTGCCGTTCACCAGCGCACCCAACAAGTTCGAAGCCCTCGCCGCGCACGACGCCATGGTGTTCTCGCACGGCGCCATCAATTCGGCGGCGGCCGCGTTGTTCAAGATCGCCAACGATATCCGCCTGCTGGGCTCGGGCCCGCGCTCGGGCCTCGGCGAACTGTCCCTGCCGGAGAACGAGCCCGGCTCCTCCATCATGCCGGGCAAGGTCAACCCGACCCAGTGCGAGGCCATGACGCAGGTGTGCGTGCAGATCTTCGGCAATAATGCCGCGCTGACGTTCGCGGGTAGCCAGGGCCATTTCGAGCTGAACGTCTATAACCCGGTGATGGCCTATAATTTCCTGCAGTCGGTGCGGCTGATGGCGGATGCGGCGAACAGCTTCACCGAGCATTGCGTGGTCGGCATCGTGCCGCGCGAGGACAATATCAAGGCGGCGCTCGAGCGGTCCTTGATGCTGGTCACCGCGCTCGCCCCGAAGATCGGCTACGATAATGCCGCTAAGATCGCCAAGACCGCGCACAAGAACGGCACGACCCTGCGCGAAGAGGCGGTCGGCGGTGGTTATGTGACGAATGAAGAGTTCGACGCGGTGGTGCGGCCCGAGCAGATGATCTCGCCGGGCTGATCTTCGCTTCTGCCTTCACAGCAAGATGGACGGGTCGCGCATGGCGCGGCCCGCAATTAAGAGAGGGGCCATGGGAAATCGCACGATTGCGATCGACGATCTGCATCCGACCCAGCTCACCCTCGGCATGTCGGAGGTGACACGGCGCGCCAAGCGCATGGCCGCGCTCGACAAGGACGATCTCGACGACCTGGTCCACAAACGGCCGGTGCC
>NCHM01000663.1 GCA_002257205.1 Rhizobiales bacterium 24-66-13
GCAGGTGATGGGCGCGCGCTTGGTGGGGGTGACCGGCCGGTTGCAGAACGAGAGCAGCGTTATCCATCTGGTGGCGGAGAAGATCGAGGATTGGAGCCACCTCATCGACGCCTTGGACCGGGACGGCCCGCCCATCGATCCCGCCATGCCCCCGGACGAGACCAAACGCGGCCCCGGCCGCGACCCGCGTGAGACAAGCGGCCCCGGCCGCGACCCGCGCGACCCGAACGAGGCGCCCCACCGCCGGCGCCCCGCTCAAACGCCACTGCCCAACGATGTCCTGCCCGCCGATGTCCTGCCCGTCGATGTCCTGCCCGCCGATGCTCGGGCGGCATTGCCGAAAGGGCGGAATTTCCATTGATGCCCCGCCAGCGACGACCCCGGTGCGCGCGCCGCGCGGTGCACCCTCAGCGCGAGGGGCGGCGGACCCGCCGGGTACATCGCACGCAAACGAACCCCACGCAGGCGAACCCGCAGACGCGGCGCTTCGCGCCGGAGGGCGTGGGAGGGCAGTGGGCCTGGGAGCGTGTCAGGTTGGGGGCACGCGGGGCGAGGCGAACCGCCAAGGCGAGTCACCAAGGCGAGTCACCTGGAACGTGTCACCTGGAACGTGTCGCGATGGACGAACAACCGGGGCGAGTCACGTGGAACGAGTCAGCCGAACCCGGCGCGCCGGGAGAAAATCCCGGCACGTCCGGCGGCCCGGATTCATCGCTGCCGAACCTTCGCCCGAAATGGCGGTGTCATCCGCCGAGAGGGTGCGGAGAAGGTCCACGAAACCCCTATTCGTCCGTGGCAAGTCATTGTTTCACGTGAAACATTTTCCAAAACGCAGGCCCGCCCCGCGCCCGGCGGCGAGATTTCCGCCCCGCGCCACTAGGCCGAAACCGGCGGCGCGCGGCGGCTGTGACGGTATCGCGCGGCCGCGAAAGGCAAAACCGGATTGACGCGGAAACGCCCCTGGGCTCACCTCGCCCCATGACCTATGTGCTGCTCCTCATCGCCATCACGGCGGAAGTCATCGCCACCTCCGCCCTCAAGGCGGCGGAGGGCTTCAGCAAGCCCGTGCCCTCGGTCATCGTGGTGATCGGCTATGCGGTGGCGTTCTATTGCCTCTCGCTCACCTTGAAGGTGCTGCCCGTGGGCATCGCCTATGCCATCTGGTCGGGCGTCGGCATCGTGCTGGTGGCCGCCATCGGGCTGGTGGTCTATGGGCAGAAGCTGGATCTGCCCGCCGTCATCGGCCTCGGCCTGATCATCGCCGGCGTGCTGGTGGTGAACCTGCTGTCGAAGAGCGTGCCCCACTAGCCGCCGCCGCCTCCCGCGCCAGCGACAAAGGGGTGGGATAGGGGGCGGTCAATTGCGCCACCACCTCGTCGGATTCGAACGTCAGGTCGGCGTCGAACCTGCGCGCGATCTGCTGCATGCGGCGGTTATGCGCGAGGCAGTTCATGTAGAGCGTACGGATGCCGCGATTGCGTGCGGTAAGGATGGTGCGTTCCATCAATTGCGTGCCGAAGCCGCCGTTCTGGAACGCGCTTTCCACGCTGAAGGCCGCCTCCGCCTCGCGCGGGAGCACGCCGGAAAAGGGATAAAGCTCCGCCGCCGCCCGCAGCACACCGTCGACGAAACAGCCATGGATCACGGCGCCGGAGCGGAACACGCGCTCGGCATAATGCTCGATGAAGGATTCGGACACGGCCGAACCGAAGCGGTTGCGCCGGCTTTCCTTATCCAGGCGCAGCAGATGCTCGCGCAGCAACTGGGCTTCGCCAGCCCATAGCTTGCGGATGATTCCAGGCGCGGCCTGATCGTTCATGGTGGTCTCCTGACCTATGGTCCGGACCCCCCGGTTCCTCTGTCCGCAATCTATGTGCAATGCAGCAAAGGTCAAGGACATTGACCCACCAGCGTCGCGTCAAGCCCACGCCGCTCCAACGGTCGCCGCGCTTAAAGATTTGACGTCGCTCAATTTCCAGCCGTCATGCGCCGCACGCAAACCTGCTGCGCCGCAGCAATAACGTGGATCTTCACCCCATTTTAGCGGATCAGGATGGCGCGGAAATCATTCACATTGGTCAGGGTCGGCCCGGTCACGACGAGCCGATCCAGCTTCTGGAAGAAGCTATAACCGTCATTATTGGCGAGGTGATCGGCCGCCGAAACGCCGGCCGCGCGGGCCTGAGCCAGAATCTGGTCGTCGAACCAGGCGCCGGCATTGTCCTCGGTGCCGTCCACCCCGTCGGTATCGCAGGCGATGGCGGAAATGCCCTTGACCTCCTTCAGCGCGAGGGCCAAGGCGAGCAGGAATTCCACATTGCGCCCGCCCCGCCCGCTGCCGCGCACCGTCACCGTGGTCTCGCCGCCGGAGAGCAGCACGCACGGCGCCCGCGCCGGCTCGCCATGGGTCGCCGCGCTGAACGATATGCCCGCGAACACGGTCGCCGCCTCGCGCGCCTCGCCCTCGATGGCATCGCCGAGGATGATGGTCGAAAGTCCGAAGTCCTTGGCCTTCTCCCGCGCCGCATGCAGCGCCATCATGGGGGTGGCGATCATATGAACTTCCTGCCCCGGCAGGGCCTCGCCGGAGACGGTGTTGGCGCGGATCACCTTTTCCATCTGCGGGCTCACCGGCACGTCATAGGCGCGCATCAGGCCAAGCACCGCCTCGGGGTCCGATTTTTCCGGAATGGTGGGGCCGGAGCCGATGGCGCGTGGGTCGTCGCCCGGCACGTCGGAGATGAGATAGGTCACGCAGCGGGCCGGCGCGATGGCCGCCGCGAGGCGCCCGCCCTTGATGGCCGACATGGATTTG
>NCHM01000664.1 GCA_002257205.1 Rhizobiales bacterium 24-66-13
GCCCAGTCGCGCTGCGCCTTCGACAGCGGCGTGATGGCGCGGGTGTGGATGCACAACGGCTTCCTGATGCTGGAAGGCGAGAAAATGTCCAAGTCGCTGGGCAATTTCGTCACCATCCGGGAATTGCTGAACGACTGGCCGGGCGAGGTGCTGCGCCTCGCCATGCTCTCCACCCATTATCGCCAGCCGATCAACTGGACCCGCCAGGGCATCGGTTTTGCCGCCAAGACGCTGGACAAATGGTATGGCATCATCGGCGACGAGCCGGCGCAGGGCGCGGGCGAGGGCGAGAATCCGTTCGAGGCGGAGATCGCCGAGCGGCTGGGGGATGATCTGAACTCCCCGTCCGCCATCACCCATCTGCATCACCTCGCCGAGGTCGCGGAGGACGTGGACACCTCCTCCGCCCTGAAGCGGCGGTTCAAGGCGGCGGCCAATCTCATGGGCCTGTTGCAGGAAACCGAGAGCGAGTGGCGCGCCCGCCAGGCTGAGGACGCGGCGGTGGACGCGGTGATGGTCGAAGAGCTGATCGCCGCCCGCAATGCCGCGCGCAAGGGCCGCGATTTCGCGGCGGCGGATCATATCCGCGAGCAATTGGCGGCCAAGGGCGTGGTGCTGATGGACAATAAGGACGGAACCACCTCCTGGGAGGTTGCACGCTGATGGCCAAGACCCCGCACGCCCCGTCCGAGGAGGGCTTGCCGCGCCCGGCGCTGCGGCCGCTCCTCCCCGCCGACACCGAGGCGCTGGCCGCGCTGTTCCGCGCCTCGATCGAGGAGCTGACCGGCGAGGATTACGACACCGACCAGCAGGAAGCCTGGATCCGCGCGGCCGACGACGAAGCCGCCTTCGGCGCCCGTCTCGCGGCGGAATTGACCCTGGTCGCCACCATGGGCGGCACGCCTGTGGGCTTCATCGCGCTCAAGGATGATGCGCTGATCGACATGCTCTATGTGCATCCCGGCGTGGCGGGGCAGGGCGTCGGAACGCTGCTGTGCGAGGCGGGCGAGACCATCGCCAAGGCGCGCGGCAAGGACACCCTGACGGTGGATGCCAGCGACACCGCCCAGCGCTTCTTCGCCCGGCGCGGCTACGTGCCCCAGCGGCGCAATACGGTCACGCTGGGCAATGCCTGGCTCGGCAACACCACCATGCAGAAGACCTTGCCGGAGCTGAAGGCCAAATCCTCGTGACCCACGGGTCATGAGCGGCGCCTAACCCTATGCCGCGCCGCCCCGTTCGCGGCGCTGCGGGACGCCATCGCCTGTTGAATGATCCAGGCCGGCGCCGGACGGCGTGTTTTAAGCGCTCACATGCCCTCGATGGCCGCGCTCGCGGCGGCGTGGATATCGGCTTCCTTCACCCCGGCGGCGGCGGCCTGGAGCATGGGCAGGATCTGCCCGGCATCCTCCGCCACCAGCACGTTCACCGGCGCCGTCCCGCGAATGAAGGCGTTGGCCCGCATATGGTCCAGCAGCGACAGGAACGGGTCCCAGAAGCCGGCAATGTTCGCCACCAGGATCGGCTTTTGATGCTGGCCGAGCTGGGCCCAGGTGAGCTGCTCGACCAATTCCTCCAGCGTGCCCACCCCGCCCGGCAAGGCG
>NCHM01000665.1 GCA_002257205.1 Rhizobiales bacterium 24-66-13
GCCGCATTGCCCAGCAGCCGCTGCACCGCGCCGAGCTCGATTTCGTCCGCCATGGTCGAGGTGCCATGGGCGTTGATGTAATCGAGTTCCGAGGCGGGGATGCCCGCGCGCTTCAGGGCGGCGGTCATGCAGCGGAAGGCGCCGTCGCCGTCGGGCGAGGGGGCGGTGATGTGATAGGCGTCGCCGGACAGGCCATAGCCGATGAGTTCGGCATAGATCTTCGCGCCGCGCGCCTTGGCGTGCTCGTACTCCTCCAGCACGACGATGCCGGCGCCTTCGCCCATGACGAAGCCGTCGCGGTCGCGGTCATAGGGGCGCGAGCCCTTTTCCGGCGCGTCGTTGAAGCTGGTGCAGAGCGCCTTGCAGGCGGCGAAGCCGGCCAGCGAGAGGCGGTTCACCGTCGATTCGGTGCCACCGGCCACCATCACGTCGGCATCGCCGAGCGCGATCAGCCGTCCGGCGTCGCCGATGGCGTGGGCGCCGGTGGAGCAGGCGGTGACGACGGCATGGTTCGGCCCCTTCAGCCCGTGGGCGATGGAGACGTAGCCGCCGGCGAGGTTGATCAGGCGCCCGGGAATGAAGAAGGGCGAGATGCGGCGCGGGCCGCGCTCCTTCAGGATATGGGCGGCTTCGGAAATGCCCTCGATGCCGCCGATGCCGGAGCCGATCAACACGCCGCTTGCGATCTGGTCCTCATAGGCGGTCGGATGCCAGTCGGCATCGTCGAGCGCCTGCTTGGCCGCAGCCATGGCGAAGATAATGAACTCGTCGACCTTGCGCTGCTCCTTTGGCTCCATCCAATCGTCGGGATTGTAGGTGCCGTCGGTGCCGTCCCCACGGGGGATCATGCACGCGATCTTGCAGGCGAGGTCCGATACGTCGAAGCGTTCGACGAACTTTGCGCCGCTCTGGCCCGCAATCAGTCGCCGCCAGCTTGGCTCGACGCCGCAGCCGAGCGGCGTCACCATGCCGAGGCCGGTGACGACAACACGTCTCATGAGGGGAACTCCGGAACTAGAAATGCGACGGCCGCCATCCGGGACTGACCCATGACGGATGCGACCGTCGCCGTCGCTGACACGGTTCAGGCCGCGTTCTTCTCCAGGAACTTGATCGCGTCGCCGACCGTCAGGATGGTCTCAGCCGCGTCGTCCGGGATCTCGGTGTTGAAAGCTTCCTCGAAGGCCATGACGAGCTCGACGGTGTCGAGGCTGTCGGCGCCGAGGTCGTCGATGAAGCTGGCGTTTTCCGTGACCTTCTCGGGCTCCACGCCCAGATGCTCCGCGACGATCTTCTTCACCCGCTCGGCGATGTCACTCATCGATGCACCCTCATTATCTGAAAATTATCTCTATGCCAGACGGCGGCTGTGAGAGGGCATAATGCCTTTCTTCCGCCGTGCCCAGCCCCCATGCTCAATCCCGGCGGGTCTCGCATACAAAAGACGCACCGGAACTCAGCGTTTACCCCGGTCCGGAGCTGTATTTCCAAGGCCGGGACAGGACGGTGCGGGTCGGTATCATACTTCCTGCGCCTATGCCAGCAAAGCCCGCTGCGCCAGTGCGATCCCGCACGGGTCTTCAGATCATCGCCATGCCGCCATT
>NCHM01000666.1 GCA_002257205.1 Rhizobiales bacterium 24-66-13
GGCATCGCCGATGCGCGGCTGATGTTCAATTACCAGAAGCGCCACGCCCCCCTGCGCCGCACGGTGAGCATCGAGGAAGTGGGCAATTCCGCGCTCTATCTTCTGTCGGATCTCTCCAGCGGCGTCACGGGGGAGACCCATTTCGTGGACAGCGGCTACAACATCATCTCCATGCCGCATCCCGACGTGCTGAAGACCCAGGAAGACGCCGAGGCGAAACTCGCCGGCGACCTTCCCGCCAACGCCGCCGAATAGCCGCGCGGACCTTCAGGCGCGTGGCCGCGTGCCTTTTCTCTCGTTCGTCAAGATCGGGAAATCCCTGGATTGCAAGGAAAGGCACCCGGACGGGCGCGCCGCGTTTACATTTAACGCGATGCCCCTTCCCCTGCGGTATTCTGCTCCGCTATTGCCAAGGTCACGTTCATGTTCTAGCTGGGATGCTGGCTCCCCGGCATCGCAGCAACGAGATCATGCATGGACGCCCTCACACTGGGGTTAATCGTATTTGCGGCTCTGTTCGGCGGAGCGGCGATCGCCATACGGGTCGCGCCTCTTCTCCCGGCACATCATCTCAGCAAGGACAGCCAGGACGCGGTGAAGCTGGGCGTCGGCATGATCGCCGCCATGGCCTCCCTGGTACTGGGCCTGATGACCGCCTCGGTTAGCGGCAATTTCGGCAATGCCAGCAAGGATGTGAACAGCTACGCCCTGAACCTGCTCTCGCTCGACACGGACATGCGTCATTTTCAGCCGCAGAGCTGTCCGGCCCAGGTTCTTCTGGCGGATTATATCCGCAGCGTGCTGCATGAGACCTGGACCGGCGCGACGGATTTGCCCGAGCAGCGCAATTCGGCAGGCTCGGGGCAGATCCTGCTTCAGCTCGATGGCATGATTCACGGCTGGACGCCCGCCACCGCCGATGATGCCGCCGTGCGGACGAATGTGCAGAACGGCTTGCGGACCGTTCTGACCAGCCGCTGGACCGTCAGCCAGGATTCCGCCGCCGCCATTCCCATCGCTTTCGTGATCGTCCTCGTTGCCTGGCTCGCTCTGATCTTCGTGAGCTTCGGCCTGTACTCCCCACCCAATATGGTGGTGATCGGCTCGCTGCTTCTGTGCGCCGCGTCCATTGCCGGCGCCCTGTTCCTGATTTCGGAAATGAGCGGGCCGTTCGACGGCCTGGTCAGCATCTCGCCCCAGCCCATGGTGAGGGTTTTAGACTTCATCGATACCCAGGGCTGTGGAAAATAGCCGCGACCAGGTTTCCGGCACATCTGACGACACCGGTGCGCCGGCATCCATCAAGTCCATGTTTTATCTTCATTCCGGACGCACGTGCGCGAAGCACGTCCAAGGGGTCGGCTGGGCAAGCCGGCCGGTGCCTTTCCAAGAACCGCAGGGTGCAAGCCGCAGGGTGAAGAGCCGCAGGGCGCGCGGCAGGCGGTCCAGCGACACGACAGCCTCGGGCAAGCGTTTGGGCGGATCTTGGGGAGCGCTTATCAACCGTGGACAGACACAATGGCCATCCGCATGGGCATCGGCCTGAAGCTCGGGATTGCTTCCGGTATAGTAATCCTCCTGTCTGGAGGGATCATATTCAGCCCGGGATTGCTTCCGGTATAGTAATCCTCCTGTCTGGAGGGATCATATTCAGCCAGCAATATGCCGCCTCCCAAATTGCGGCTGCGGACAAGGCTGCCGAAACGGAAAGCGATATTCTTTCAAGAACACAACAGGTCGGCTTTTTGCTCGGCCAGATACAGGTGAATGCCAATGACATCCGCCTGGCGGTGGCCGGCTGGGAGGTGGATGTCCTGTTGGGCAAGATCTCCATCGACATGTCCGCGGCGAAAACGGAATTGGACAAGACCATCGCGCTGATCACCGAGAAGGAGGCCGCGGACGGCTATCGCCGGATCAAGGCGCGCCTCTCCCACATCGATACCGGCGTGGCGGAGATCGCCGCGACGCAGAAGGCGGAAATCGCGTCGTTCGCCGCGCGTAACGATATCATCACGCAGTGGGATCCCGCGCTTCGCGATCTTCGGAACGAGATCAAGATGTCGAGCGGTGTGACCACCGCCCAGGCCAGCACCGCCGAGGCGGCGCTTATGGTGCTCGATGAGCACTTGCGCGGCATCGACGCCGCCGCATGGCGTTTCGCGACCACCGGAGACGGCGGCGAAGCTCTCATGGTCGATGAGGACGAACAGCGGGGACAGGCCGCACTCGACCTGATCGCGACATCCATCGCGAGCGATGGCGCGATCGCCGGAAAGATCGCGGCCATCGGTGGTTTGTTTAAGGATTATATCGTCGCGGCCCGCGATGCGTTCAAGCAAGTGCAGATCCGAAAGGACGTTCTGGAGCAGCGCCTTCGCCCCGGCACCGAATATGCCAGTGCCCAGATCAAGGCGGCGGTGGTCAGCGCCACCGCCCGCTCCAAGGCGCTCGATGAAGTGTCCTCGGCGGAACTCTCCTCCGGCCTGCTCCAGATCCTGGCACTCACCATCATCGCCATTGCGGCGGCCATCGCCTCGGCCGCCTATTCGGTGGTCGCCATCGCGCGACCGATCAAGCACCTGAGCAGCGCCATGGAACAGGTCTCGAGCGGCGATTTCGCCGCGCAGATCCCCTACGCCCGCCGAAACGACGAACTGGGCGACCAGGCGCGGGCCCTCACCGTATT
>NCHM01000667.1 GCA_002257205.1 Rhizobiales bacterium 24-66-13
GGCCGCCGCGCGCGCCATGGAGGCGACCACCGCGCGCAGGGTCTCGACCGGCAATCCTTCCTCGATGATCACCGCGCACGACAGCGCCACCGGCCGCGCTCCGCCAACGGCGAGATCGTTCACGGTGCCGCAGACGGCGAGGGTGCCGATGTCGCCGCCGGGGAAGAATAACGGATCGACGACGAACGAATCGGTCGTGAACGCCAGCCGATCGCCGAGCGCGGCCAGCGCCGCAAGATCGAACCGCGCCTGATCTTCCGGGGCGGGGTGCCCTGCCCCGGCGAAGGTCTCCAGGAACACGTCCTCGATCAGATCGCGCATGGCCGTGCCGCCGCCGCCATGGGCCAGCGTCACGGTGGCTTGCGTCACGCGGCGGGGACGGCGCACGGGCCGATCAAAAGGAATGTTCATGCCGCCCCCTTCATGCCGCCATATTGATAATAAGCAGCGCATGCGCCTTCGGAGGAAACCATCAGCGCACCGAGCGGCATTTCGGGCGTGCAGCCGGTGCCGAAGACCGGGCAGGCCCAGGGCTTCACGGCGCCGGTGAGCACCTCGCCACAGCGGCAGGCGTGGGGGTCGGCGACCTTCACATCCGGAACGGCGAAGCGGCGTTCGGCATCGAACCGGGCATAGGGTTCACGCAGCCGCACGCCCGATTCGGCAATGGAGCCGAGCCCGCGCCATTCGAACGTGGGGCGGGTTTCATACACCTGCGCCACAGCGGCGAGGGCGGCCGGATTGCCGGCATCCGGCACCACGCGGGCATATTGATTCTCGATCCGCGCTTCGCCCACCGCGAGCTGGCGCAGCACCATCAGCAGGGATTGCAGCAGGTCGATGGGCTCGAACCCGGCCACCACCAGCGGCCGGTGGAACTCCTCGGCGATGAAGCGATAGGGCGCCGTGCCGATGACCATGGAGACATGGCCCGGCCCAATGAAGCCGTCGATGCCGAAGTCCGGCTGCTCCAGCAAGGCCCGCAGGGTCGGGATGATGGTGATGTGGTTGCAGAACAGGAAGAAATTTGAGATTCCCTCGCGCGCGGCGCGCAGCACGGTCAGCGCCGTTGAAGGCATGGTGGTCTCGAACCCAAGGCCGAAGAACACCACCTCGCGACCGGGATTGCGCCGCGCCAGCTCCAGCGCATCGAGCGGCGAATAGACCATGCGCACGTCCGCGCCGTCGGCCTTTGCCTGGAGCAGGCTCTTGCGCGAGCCCGGCACGCGCATGGCATCGCCGAAGGTGGCGAAGATCACTTCCGGCCGCTCGGCGATGGCGACGCAATCATCCACCCGCCCCATGGGCAGCACGCAGACCGGACATCCCGGCCCGTGCACGAATTCGATGATATCGGGCAGCAGCCCTTCCAAGCCATAGCGGAAAATGGCGTGGGTGTGCCCCCCGCACACCTCCATGACCGCCACCGGATTGGTGCGGCCCCGCTCCAGCCGGACCGCGAGCGCGCCGATTTCCCGGATCAGTCCGGTTGCGAGGGCTGGGTCGCGGAATTCACTGACGAAACGCATGATCGCCCCCTGCCCGGCCCGTGCCTGCGGGCTCGACGCTGCCGGTGCGCATCGCGTCCATCTCCGCGTCCAT
>NCHM01000049.1 GCA_002257205.1 Rhizobiales bacterium 24-66-13
CCGGGAGCGGAGCTTATGTGCCAGCCAGACTCGAAACGAAGACGGATGGCATAGATGATGACCGGCGGCGCCGGTTGCTTAGGCAGGTATTTATTGAAGAGAGACGCTCCGAAAGTGTGGAATGCAGACGGTCTTATCGCATGCAGCTCGGTCCGTCAGCCCCCTGGGTGAAGAGGCCGCGGAGGAGAAGACATGTCCGGAGCGGCTGATGCCACGTATCAGGCGTTAATGGCGTAGCGGCTGGATTTTGAGGTGTAAACGCGAAGGCGCGCCCTGCAGTGAGGACATCTGAGTGTCTCCGGCGTGAAGATCTGATCCGGGATGGCCTGGCGGATCGCCGGCAGGCTCGGCTGCGGCGGGGCCGGAGATCCTTTTTTCCCCCGCTCGCCTGACCAAGGCGGCGGTTCTGCAGGAAGGCGTAGGCGATCATCGTCATCAAGGCGTGCCTGTGCAGGCCGCCCCAGGATCGGCCCTCGAAGTGGTCGAGCCCGAGTTCCTCCTTCAGTTGCTGGTGCGCCTGCTCGCAGGCCCACCGCGCCGGCCAGGCGCTTGAGAGGCGTATCGGCGGGAAGGTTGGAGAGATAATATTTCCGCTCGCCAGTGGACCGGTGCTCGCCAATGAGCCAGGCCTCTTCCCCCGGCAGATGCTGCTGTCCCATGGCGCCGATCCTCTGGGGCGGCCCATCCGCCACACGGATCCGCACGGCGGCAAAGCGGGCCTTGAGCGGGCCCTTGGTCCCCCGCCTCCAGCTCAGCGTGCGCCAGGGGGCGCTCGCCAGCGTCTTCTCCGCCGAGAGCGAGGTCGCGTCGGGCACGGGGTTCTTGCGCGGCCGGCCGCGCGCCGCCACCGGGAAGGTCAGGGCCACGCCGGCGGGATAGACCTTCTGGCGCCCGCCCACCCCCACCGCCCAGGTGAGGCCACGCGCTCAGGCCCTGGCGGAACGGGGCGCTCAGACCATAGCCGGCGTCGGCCAGCACACAGCCGAAGTGCACGCCTGCCGTCAGGATGCGGTCGATCTCCTCCAGAGCGATCTCGGGCTTGGTCTTGTAAGTCTGGTGTTCGCCCGGCACACGCGCCCGGATCAGACGGTCGGGGTCGCTGGTCCAGCTCTGCGGCAGAAACAGGCGCAGGCCCACCATGGCCGGAACCTCGTCGCGTGCCAGCGTGATGGAGACGAGGGTCTGGCAGTTGGCGTTCTTGCCGAGCGTGGTCGCGTATTGCGGGGCGACGCCCACCGAATGCTTGCCCTTCTTGGGCAGCGCCGTGTCATCAATGATCAGGAAGGCGGCCTGGCCGCCCACCATGCGATCGGCCTCCTTCAGCAGAACATCCTCCAGCGGCGCCTGATCCCAGGTCCCGGCTGCCACGACGTGATGCAACTGGTCGTAGCCGACGCCGCCTTCACGCGCCGCCATGGGCTGGATGCTTTTGCGATCTCCCAGACCGATCAGCCCCGCCACATACAAGGGACATAGCCGCGCCCGGACCTTATGACCCAGAGCGCTGACGAACGGCGCCAGCCACTCTTCCAGATCCGCTTTCCAGCTTTCGTTCATGGTCGGCATTCCATAAGCCGACCACCCATGAATCACGCAATCCGTCCCGAGGGAATCCCAGGAGCGTTCCGATGAGCAAAATATGCCAAAGTAGTGCTAGGCGACCACCGGCGCCCAAACCGGCGGCTACCGTGGCCCTAAGAGCTGAATTCTAAGCGATTTGGTTCTAGGTCTAGGCTCAGGACTCACTAATCAGAGCCAGAAGATGACTGTTGCGGCGATGCATATGGCTGAGAAGAAGGTGTGGGCGCACCGGTCGTAGCGTGTGGCGATGCGACGCCAGTCCTTGAGCTTGGCGAACAGGTTCTCGACCTTGTGGCGCTGCCGGTAGAGGGTTTTGTCATAAGGGAAGGGCCGCTTGCGGCTCCGCGATGAAGGAATGCAAGGGTCTATGCCTCTCGCGGCCAATGCCTCGCGGAACCAGGCACTGTCGTAGCCGCGGTCGGCGATCAGGCTTCGGGCCGGCGGCAAGGCATCGAGGACGAGTGTTCAGTCCCGGACCCTGAGTGCTGCGCCGCCGCGCAGGCCGGTGCCGCAGCATTGAGCATGACGAGGGCATCGGCCGCCGCTACGCCCTTGCCGCGGGGGCGAACGAACAGCGGGTTGACGTCCAATTCCCGCACCCGGTCTCGTAGATCCCAGGCGAGACGGGAGATCGCCACGACGGCGTCCACCAATGCTTCGAGGTCGAGCGCGGGACGGCCGCGCACGCCGTCGAACAGCGGCCGGCCGCGAAGTTCATCCAGCATCGCCCGTATGGTGTGTCGATCACAGGGAGCGATGCGATAAGCGACGTCGCGCAGCACTTCGGTAAGCACGCCGCCGAGCCCCACAGCCACCACCGGTCCGAAGGCGGGATCATTAACCACGCCCACTAGCACTTCCAGAGCGTCGTCGATCATTTCCGAGACCAGGACACCTGCGACGCGGGCGCCAGGCCTGTAGGCACGGGCATTTTCGATCACCCGATCGACAGCCGCGGCGAGCGCCTCGACATCGGGGACCCCCAGCGCGACGCCGCCCGCCTCGGTCTTGTGGGCAATGTCGGGCGAGACCACCTTCGCCGCCAGAGGAAAGGCGAGATCGGCTGTCGCCGCCTGAAGGTCCGCGCCCACGGGCACAAACACCTCCTTTGGAGTCGGGATGCCATAGGCAGCGAGCAGCCGCTTGCCGGCTGCCTCGTCGAGGGCTCCGGCCAGCGGCGGCAGCAGGTCGCCTGCATGCGCCTCCGTCTCGCCTCCCCGCGTTATGGGGGCGCTGGGCGTGCGGCCGAGCGCGGCGGCACGCAAGGCGGCGTAATCGGCGAGCCCGGCTGCCGCGCGCGCGAGCCGGACCGGTGTGGAGAGAATAGGAATGTCAGCCGCTTCCAGCAGCGCATAGCCCCTCTCCGCGCGAGCGCGCCGCACCGACCAGCCAACAAGGATAGGCTTATGGGTGCCCGCCTTGGCAGCAACGATGGCCTGCGCGACCTGCGCGGCCACAGGGTCTGGTGCCGAGGCCAACAGCAGGCAGAGTTGGTCAACGCCGGGATCGGCGAGAACCGCGTCGATGGCTTCGGTCAACACTGCCACGTCGTTGAAGACAGAGGCGGTGACATCTGCCGGATTGGCCACCGAGCCGAAGCTTGGGATAATGCGGGAGAGCCGTTCTGCTGTCGCCGCTTCGAATTGCGGCAAGGCAAGGCCGCGGGCGATCGCGGCGTCGGCAAACACGATACCGGTGCCGCCGGAGATGCCGATGACGCCGACATTGCGCCCGCCCGGCAGCCGCCCGCCGGAGAACGCTTGAACGAGATCCACGATCTCGTCCACGTCCTGCACCTCCATCAGGCCGGACTGGCGGCACGCGGCGCGGAAGATGTCGTAGCGGCCCGTGAGATTGGCGGTGTGGGAGGCGGCGGCACGCGCGCCGGTCTCGGTCTTGCCACCCTTCCACACCAGCACCGGCTTTCCGAGCGCAAGCGCCTTCTCTCCCGCCGCCATGAGCGCGCGTCCATCCTGTACGCCCTCCACATAGGTGCAGACGAGGCTGGTTCCTGGATCATCCAGCAGCGCATCGAGCAGTTCCGGCATCTTCACATCCGCCTCGTTGCCAGTGGAGACGCAATTGCGGAAGCCAATGCCCTGCATGTCGCACAGGGTGACGACGGCAAAGCCGACCCCGCCGCTTTGGAAGCACATGGAGACGGAGCCGGCCTTGACCCCGACCTCGCCGGAAATCGAACCGAATACTGCGAACACATGGTCGTGGACCGCCAGCATGCCCTGGCAATTGGGGCCGATGAGCCGCACGCGGGCCTCGCGCGCCGCCGCCACGAGTTGATCCTCCAATGCGAGGCCGGCCGGGCCGGTTTCTCGAAACCCGCCGCTCAAGATCACCGCGAAGCCGATGCCCTTCGCGCCGCAGGCACGCACGGCATCCGCAGCGGCGTCGGCGCGCACCGCCACTACGGCCATGTCACAGGGGCCGTCGATGGCTGCGATACTGGGCATGCACGGCAGGCCCGCTATGGCATCGTACTTGGGGTTGACCGGATAGATGCGCCCGGCATATCCGGCCGCCTTCAGCGCCTGGATGGGCTGGCCGCCGATACGGCTGAGGTCGGCAGAGGCGCCGACGACGGCGATGCCGCGCGGCTGGAAAAGGGCTTGGAAACTCATGCTGTCCTCGCTCACAAGGGGGCCGTGCCGACGCTCGTTCCGCCGCACACGTAAAGCACCTGTCCAGTGACATAGGCCGCCTCGTCGCCGAGGAAGAAGGCGATGGACGCCGCCACTTCCTCCGGCCGGCCGAAGCGACGCATTGGCACGCGGTCCGTGACCCGGCGCAGGCTTTCCGCGTCGGTGGGATTATTCGTCTGGTAGAGTTCGGTCATCACCACGCCGGGGGCGACGGCATTGACCGTGATGCCCTTCTCCGCAAGTTCCAGCGCCCAGGTGCGGGTAAAGCCGATCAACCCCGCCTTCGCGCCGCCATAGGAGGTGCGCTGCTCCTTTCCGAGCACCGCACGGGTCGAGACATTGACGATCCGCCCGCGCCCCATCGCCGTCATGCCGGGCAAGAAGGCCTGCGCACATAGCAGGGCGGAGCGCAGATTGATGTCGATCGAGGCCTGAAATGCCTCCAAGGTCACGTCCGCCAGCCATTGGGGATGCGGTGCTCCGGCATTGTTGACGAGGTTCGTCACCGCATGACGCGCCGCCACCTCCCGGAGCCCCATACGGGCAGCCTCCAGGTCGGCAAGATCAATGGAGACGAACTCAGCGGGGAGCGGGGTTTCAGGCGGATTGCGCGCGATGGCGACCACATGGTGGCCCTGGCCGGCAAGACGCTCGACGAGAGAACGACCGATGCCACGCGTGGCGCCGGTGACGACGGTGACGGGGCGGGTCATCGGGCACGCTCAGGCGCGAGGAGCGAGAGGCCGAGGCCGGCACGCCGGCGCAGCCACCCGCTCGCCCGGTAGCGCGGTTCGCCATAGAAAGCGTGCAGCCGGTCGAGGATTTCCAGCACCCGCGCGGGGCCGATCAGGTCGCCCCATTCCAACGGCCCGCGCACGTAGCCGAGGCCGAGGCGGGCTCCGAGGTCGATGTCGGGCGGGGGTGAAATGCCCATCTGGGCGATAGCGCATCCCACGTTCACGATCATCGCCACGACCCGCTGGGCGACGAAGCCCGGGCTATCGTTGAGTAACGTAACTGGGGCGCCGACGCTGAGCGCCGACAGGGCGGCGTCCCGGTAGTGCGGCGCGGTGGCGGGCGAGATCATGACCGAGCGGCGGCGATCGAGGCCGAACAACATGTCCACCGCGACGGTGCGAGCGGGATCGAGACCCTCGACGGCGATGGTTGTGGCCATGTCCGCACCGAGCGGGGTGACGAGGCAGAGATCGTCCGGCGCCGGCCGCAGGGCGGCATTGACCGGCACCTCGCCCAGGGCATCGCGCAGCGTCGCGGCAAACTGGGGATAGGCAGGGCTGATCCACACCGCCGGCATGGGGTCCAGACGCGGCGCCGGTGCAGGCTCGTCCGGCATTTGTGCCTGACCATTGTCGTACCTGTAGAAGCCGGCGCCGGTCTTCTGCCCCAGCATGCCCGCCTCCACCATGCGGCGCGCGGTCGGCGATGGGCGATACATGGGCTCCTGGTAGAATTGCGCATAGAGCGATTCCATCACCGGATGGGCGACGTCCCCGCCTACCATGTCGAACAATTGGAACGGTCCCATGCGGAAGCCGGCGGCTTCGCGCAGGATCCGGTCGATATCGCTGGCGGTGGCGATGCCCTCGTCGAGAATGCGCAGAGATTCCGGCACATAGGCGCGGCCGATGTGATTGACCAGGAAGCCGGGGCTGTCCGCCACCACTACTGGTTCCCGGGTCATACGCCGGCCGAGCCCGGTCAGCGCCTCCACGACCCAGGGCGCGGTGCGTGCGCCGCCGATGACCTCAACCAGCTTCATCAGCGGAACCGGATTGAAGAAATGCAGCCCGCCCACGCGCTCGGGCCGCGTGCAGGCGGCGGCGATGGCGGTGATCGAAAGGGAAGACGTGTTGCTGGCGAGAATGGCCTGGGGGGCGACCACCTCCTCCAGGGCGGCGAAAAGCGCCTTCTTGGCTTCGAGCTGCTCGACGATCACCTCAATCACCACGTCGCAAGGGGAGAGGTCGGCGAGGGTCTCCACCGCGTGAATGCGGCCGGCCGCGGCCCCGGCCTCCGCGGGCGTCATCTTGCCCTTTTCGGCGAGCCGCTGAAGCATCCCGATGACGGAAGTCCGGGCCTCCTGCGCTGCACCGGGGCGGGCGTCGTGCAGGCGCACGTCCATGCCGCCCGCCGCCGCCACCTGAACAATGCCGCGACCCATGGTTCCGACACCCACCACGCCAACAATGAGGTCTGGCTTGTCGATTTCGAGGTTCATTTTCATCTCCCGGAGAAATTCGGCGGACGCTTGTCCAGGAAAGCGCGCATGCCCTCCTTTTGGTCCTGCGAGGCGAAGAGGACGTGGAGCGCCTTGCGCTCCAGGCGAAGGCCCGCGTCCAGCGCCCCATCGGCGCCGGCGAGCGTCACTTCCTTGATGAGTTCGACCGCCAGCGGGGGATGGGCAGCGATGCGGGATGCGATCTCGATGGCGCGGGTTTCGGTCTGCGAATCCGGCACCACGAGGCTCACCAGGCCCATGGCGTCGGCTTGCGCCGCACCGAAGAGTTCGCCGGTCAGCATGAGGTGCAGGGCCTTGTATTTGCCGACCGCGCGCACCAGCCGCTGGGTGCCGCCCCCGCCCGGCAGGATGCCCAGTTTGACCTCGGGCAGGCCGAAGCGGGCACCGGCGCCGGCGACGATGATGTCCGCATGCAGGGCCAGTTCGCACCCGCCACCGAGGGCAAAGCCGTTGACCGCGGCGACGATGGGCTTGGGGCATGCGGTCAGCGCCTGCCACAGACCGTGCGGCGCGCGGCGCATCACCTCGATGGGGCCGGCATCGGCCATTTCGGCGATGTCCGCGCCGGCCGCGAAGGCTGTATCGCTGCCCGCGAGCAAGATGCAACGGACATCACCGTCGGCAGCCAGCGCGGCGAGGTGATCGCTCATCAGTCGGCGCACCTCCATGTTCAGCGCATTGCGGGCTTCGGGGCGATTGAGGCGCAGCAGCGCCAGACCAGCTTCTGGCCGTTCAAGCAAAACCGGTGGCATGGGGTTCCGTCCTGGGTGTCGTTTCACTATGCGAAACAGAATTTTATGTTGTTGACCCGGACATTACGTGCGGCCATAGTTGATGGCAAGATAAAGAAATGCGTAACGAGATGTTGAGCGGAGTGAAACGCCAATAACGAAACGCTCATGAGGGCGATAATCCGTTAAATCTGGTCATTACATGCTGCACTGCAAATGAAACGCTGCCGCAAGTGCGATGAAGATTTTACGGAACGAAGGGCTGGGCCAATGCCAAGCAAGGATGACGAGGGCAGCGAAAGCGAAGACCGTTATTTCATAACGGCGCTGGCGCGCGGGCTCGATGTGCTCGGAGCGTTCCGATCAGGCGACGACGCATTGACCAATGCGGAGCTTTCCCGCCGTACGAAGCTGCCCAAAGCCACCGTCACACGCCTCACACACACCCTGCGCAGTCTCGGCTATCTGAGCAATTGCGCGGAAACCGGCCGCTTTCGCCTGCATCCGCACATCCTCAGCCTCGGTTATCCGGTGCTGGTCAACCTCGGGGTTCGCCAGGTGGCGCGCCCGCTGATGCAGGAATTGGCGGACTATTGCGGCGGCACCGTCTCAATCGGCGCCCGCGACGTGCAGCACATGATCTTCGTCGAGCGGGTACGCAACCGCTCCGTAATGACCCTGCCGCTGGATGTCGGCTCCTGCATTCCCATCGCGACGACATCTTGCGGACGCGCCTATATCGCCGCGATTTCCGAAGCGGAACGGCGAGATCTGCTTGCGGACATTGCCGCCTGCCATCCAGATGACTGGCCGCGCCTCAGCTCCGGTATCGAGGCTGCCCGCGCCGACTACAAGCGAAAGGGCTACTGCCAGTCCATCGGCGACTGGGAGAGCAACGTGAACGCGGTGGGTGTGCCGCTGCGCGCCGCCGGCGGACAGGTGCTGTCCATCACTTGCGGCGGCCCAGCAAGCCGCATCCGGCCGGACATGATCGAGGATCTGGGGGCTCGGCTGCGCCACCTTGCTCAGGCCGTCGAGATGGCCCTGCGCATCGGTTCCGCTCCGCTTTGAAACCCTTGGGGGCAATGAGGAAAGACCAGGATGGCTTTGGATCAGGACACATTCCAGCAGTTCCTCGACACCATCGGCAGGTTCGTCCGCGAACGCATGGTGCCGAACGAGGACCGCCTCGAGGCCGAGGACCACGTGCCGCCGGAAGTGCTCGCCGAGATGAAAGATATCGGCCTGTTCGCGCTCACCATTCCCGAGCAGTATGACGGCCTCGGTCTGGGCATGGAGGAGGAGGCGCGGGTCCTGTTCGAGGTCTGCCTCGCCTCGTGCGCCTACCGCACCGTGTTCGCCACGACGGTGGGCATCGGCTCCCAGGGACTGGTCATCGACGGAACGGAAGAGCAGCGCCAGCGCTACCTGCCGCGCCTCGCCCGCGGCGAGATCATCGGCTCCTTCTGCCTCACCGAACCAAACGCCGGATCCGACGCGGCTTCGTTGCGCACCCGCGCCGTCCGCGACGGCGACAGCTATGTGATCAACGGCACAAAGCGCTTCATCACCAACGCGCCGGACGCTGGCCTGTTCACGGTATTCGCGCGCACCAACCCGGAGGAAAAGGGTGCAGCTGGCATCTCCGCCTTCCTGGTGGAAGCGGGCACCCCCGGCCTCAGCCTCGGCAAGCCGGACAAGAAGATGGGGCAGCGGGGCAGCCACACCTGCGACGTCATCTTCGAGGATTGCCGGGTACCGACCTCAGCCTTGCTCGGAGGGGTAGAAGGACAGGGTTTCAAGACCGCCATGAAGGTTCTCGACCGCGGGCGCCTGCACATCGCTGCCGCCAGCGTCGGCGCGGCGGAACGGCTGATCCGCGACAGCCTCACCTACGCGATGGACCGCCGCCAGTTCGGCCGCCCCATCGCCGAGTTCCAGCTCGTACAGGCCATGCTCGCCGACAGCCGGACCGAGGCCTATGCGGCGCGCTGCATGGTGCTTGATGCCGCCCGGCGGCGCGACGCGGGCGAGAACGTCACGGCACTCGCCTCCTGCGCCAAATTGTTCGCCACCGAGATGGTGGGACGCGTCGCGGATCGCGCCGTGCAGATCCACGGTGGGTCCGGTTACATCGCCGATTTCAAGGTGGAGCGCTTCTATCGCGACGTGCGCCTGTTCCGCCTCTACGAGGGCACGTCCCAGATCCAGCAGATCATCATCGCCAAAGCCATGATCAAGGACGCGGTCCATTGAGCCGCGCGGGAGAACAAAATCCGATGAATGCCTTGGACGAGCGTCAATTCGCAGGTCCCGGACCAGAGCAGGTGTTTCGCGCCGGGCTCACAGACGGGAAATTCCTGATCCAACGCTGCACGGTCTGCGCGGCCCACGTCTTCTACCCCCGCGCGCTTTGCCCGGCCTGCAAAGGTGGCCCGTTGGAATGCGTCGAAGCTTCCGGCGCGGGCGAGGTGTATTCCAGCACAATCATCCGCCAGCCTGCTGACAAAGGTGGCGACTACAACCTCGCCATGGTCACCCTGGCCGAGGGGCCGCGCCTGATGACCCAGGTTGTCGGCATCGCGCCGCAGGATGTGCGCATCGGGATGTCCGTGCGCGCCACCATCCGAAAGGCAGGCGAGGCGCCGGCCATCTTCTTCGAGCCGGTGTGAGGCACGCCATGTCCAAGACCCATCCCCTGCGCGGCTCCGCCGCGATCGTCGGCACCGGACTCGCCGGCCTTGGCGAGGCGCCCGGCCGCACGCATCTGGAACTTTTAGCGGAAGCCACCGCCAAAGCCCTGGACGATGCCGGCCTGACGCTTGGCGATGTCGACGGCCTGTTTACCGCCAATCTCGTGAACTTCTTCCCCTCGCTGACGGTGGGCGAATATCTCGGCCTGCGCCCGAAGATCGCCGAGGCCACCAATCTCGGCGGCGCGTCGTTCGTCGACTATGCCATCAAAGCCGCGATGGCGATCCAGGCTGGCCTGTGCGACGTGGCTCTCATCTGCTACGGTAGCAATTCGCGCACCGGTGCCGGCAAGCACACCAGCGGGGCAGAGCTACCTCCCCACGAAGCCGCATACAAGCCGCGCTTTCCGGTCGCCGCCTATGCACTTGCTGCGGCGCGCCACATGCACGAATACGGCACCACGCGGGAAGATCTCGCGCGGGTCGCCGTGGCCGCGCGCCAATGGGCGCAGCTCAATCCGCTGGCCTACCGGCGCGAGCCCACCTCGGTGGAGGAGGTGCTTGCCGCCCGCATGGTCTGCGATCCCTTGACGACCCGCGACTGCTGTCTCGTCACCGACGGCGCAGGCGCCGTGATCATGGTCTCGGCACGGCGGGCCAGGGACCTGAAGGGCAAGCCGGTGTATTTTCTCGGCGGTGCGGCGGCGCAATGGCATCGACAGATCTCCGCCATGCCCGATTTCACCACCACGGCGGCGGCGGAATCCGGCCCGCGCGCCTTCGCCATGGCCGGGCTGTCGCCGGCCGATGTGGACGTGCTGCAGCTCTATGACGCTTTCACCATCAATGTCCTGATGTTTCTGGAGGATCTGGGCTTCTGCCCGAAAGGCGAGGCCGGGCGCTTCGTCGCCAGCGGGGCGATCGCGCCCGGCGGCTCATTGCCGGTGAACACCAATGGCGGGGGGCTCTCCTGCGTCCATCCCGGCATGTACGGCGTGTTCACCATGATCGAGGCCGCCGAGCAATTGCGCGGAACCGCGGGCGATCGACAGGTGACGGGCGCTGAGATCGCCCTGTGCCACGGTAACGGCGGCACGCTCTCGAGTCAGGTCACGGCCCTCTTCGGAACCGCCTCGACCGTATGATCTCGCACGCAAAGATGCGAGCAAACCAGGGAGGAAGAAATGGCAAGGAAATCAATTCTGCCGTGGGTCGTCGGAGCACTTGGTGCCGCTTTGGCCGTGCTTCCGGCGCAGGCCGAAGTCGCAAAGGTTAGGATCGCGCAGCAACTCAGCCTCGCGTTCCTTCCGGCCATGGTGATGCAGAAGGAGAAGCTGCTGGAGGCTGAGATGGAGAAAGCCGGCCTGAAGGATGTGCCGGTCGAATGGAGCACGTTCGCGGGCGGCAATTCCGCCATCGACGCCGTTCTGGCGGGCGAGCTTCAGTTCGCGTCCTCAGGCATCACCCCATTCATCACGCTCTGGGCCAAAAGCAACGGGCGGGTTAAGGGCGTCGCCGCCATGAGCGCGCAGCCGGAATATCTCAATTGCCGCAATCCGGCGCTGAAATCGGTGCGCGATCTCACCGCCAAGGACAAAATCGCCGTGCCGGCGATCAAGGTCTCCACGCAGGCGGTGTTCCTGCAGATGGAGGCGGCGCGCACCTGGGGCGACGCGAATTTCGAAAAGCTGGACCCGATGACGGTCTCGCTCTCCCAGGCGGATGCCTCGATCGCCCTGATGTCGGGGAGCAACGACATCGCCTGTACCTTCACCTCTCAACCCTTTACCTTCCTGCAGAAAAAGGACCCCGGCATCCACACCATCCTGAACTCGTTCGACACGCTCGGCGGGCCAGCGACGCTGACGATGGTCTGGGCAACCGTCGATTTCCAGAAAAACAACCCCAAGACCTATGCCGCCTTCCTGGCCGCGTATGAGAAGGCCCTAGGCATCATCCATAACGACAAGAAACGGGCCGCTCAGGTTTATCTCGACCTGTCAAAGGACAAGTCTCTGTCCAATGCGGACGTGGTCAGCATCATTTCTGACCCTCAGATCACCTTTGTAATGACGCCTGAAAACACCATGAAATCGGTGAAATTCATGAACCAAGTCGGCCGCATCAAGAAGATGCCAGCCTCGTGGAAGGAGATGTGGTTCGAGAACGTCCACAGCCTATCGGGAAGCTGAACGTGGGGGGAACGGCGCACGTGCGCCGTTCCCGCCCTGCAACGGGAGAGTAGAGAGATGCGAGTTGAGGAACGTGCCGCCTTGGTCACCGGGGCTGGCTCTGGCATAGGTGCGGCGATCGCCCGTCGCTTGGCCGGAAACGGGGCGAGGGTCGCCATCGTCGACCGCGACGGGGCCGCCGCTGAAGCTGCCGCGGAGGCCATTTGCGCTGATGGCGGTACCGCGTTCGCGGTCGCCGCCGATGCCACCGAGGCGGGTGAGGTGGAGCGTGCCGTGGCGCATGTGCACGAGCGGTTCGGCAGCCTCGACATCCTGGTCAACAATGTCGGCATCGTACGCGATAATTATCTGACCCGAATGCCGGAGGAGGATTGGGATGCGGTGCTCACCGTCAATCTCAAATCCTATTTCCTGTGTAGCAAGGCGGCCGCCGGCAGGATGATGGCGCAGCGACGCGGCCGGGTGGTGAACGTGTCCTCGCGCGCGTGGCTCGGCAATCCCGGACAGGCCAATTACTCCGCTGCCAAGGCCGGGATCGTCGGGCTCACCCGTTCCATGGCCATCGAATTGGGCAAGTTCGACATCACGGTCAACTGCGTGGCGCCCGGATTCATCGATACGCCTCTGACGCGGGCCCTGAAGCCAGAGGTGTGGGAGCGCATGGTAAAGGCCCAGCCCATCGCCCGCATCGGCACCGCCGAGGAGGTTGCCTATGCCGTGCAATTCTTCGCGTCCGACGAGGCGTTCTACATGAACGGCCAGGTGCTCTATGTCTGCGGCGGCAAGTCTCTCGGCGCCTTCGGCAGCGCCTGAGCGGGAGGTTGAGCCGCCAAACCCCTCGGGCTTGGCCGCCACGAAACGCTGCGCGCCTCTAGCAGGTCGGGCCAAAGGCAAGCGCTGAGGCGAAACCTCGAAAAGGTGGCGTCCCGCAGTATCCAATCTTATCAACGGCGACCCGAGCTGGACCCTGCCCAAGATCAACCCCCTCGGCGGCGGCGACTGATTGGCGCACCTCACGGACCCGACGAACATCGCAGTGGAACGTGGAGCACACTCAGATATGCATGTCGGATCGGTCGTCCGATCGCAGTGCTTTGGCCCACGGGCGAGGTGACGAGGCCGATCCTCGCCGGGCCGCTGGAACCCGATCGATCTCCGGTGTCCCTCATGGCGCGCAGAACATCGACCATGCGTCCATGAGCTCCCGCCTCAGCTCAAGAACATCCGTTCGACGATAGGCCCGTTCCACGGCTGAACCGACGGAATGACCCATGGCTTCTTCGATGATCGCGTTGCGGAAGTTGCCGGCCTCCTCCGCCCACACGTGAAACGTCGCCCTGAAACCATGCGGCACGATCAGCCGGTCCTGATCGGGATCGATCCAGCGCTCCTCGTGCGGCGCAACGTTGTTCATGCGTCGGATAACCGTGGCCATTGCCATGTTCGACAGGGGGCGGCCCGACGACTGACCCGGAAACACGTAGTCGGAGGTTCCAAGCTGGCGCATTTCCTGGATGATCTCGATCACGCGCGGAGCCAGCGGCACGCGGAAGGGGTCTTTTCGATGGATTCGATCTTTGAGCTTCGCGGGCGGGATCGACCAAACGGCGCCGGCCAGGTCTAATTCCCGCCACTCCGCCCTCAATGCGGTGTCCGTTCTCACGTTCGTCAGGATTAAAAATTCCAGAGCCCTTGCAGCTGCTGCATCGCGCGCCCGCAAAGCCTGCACGAAGGATTTCATTCTCGGGTACGGCAGCGATGGATGCCGCCCTCGGGAGAGCTCCTTGGGTCGCGAGAAGCCCTGTGCCTTCAAGTCAACCCAGTTGGCAGGGTTCTCCAGCATCTGAATGTTGTGCTTGGCCTTCAGCACCACCCGGGCGCGATCAAACACCCGGCGGATCGCTGGATGGAGCTTCCGTGCGACTTCCGGCTTTGCCTCCCACACCGACTTCAGGACCTCTGCCACGTCCAGAGTGGTGATCTCATGCACCGGCCGGTCGAGAAGCGGTCCGCAGAACACCGGGCCGAGATGGCGGGACCACTGATACTGTACCTTGGCATTCGTTGAATTAGCTTGGGCGTCGGCGATTACCAGCGCCGCGATATCCGCGAAGGTTGGCAGGCGGACAAGAGCCACTTCCCTCTGCCGCTCAACCTCGCGGCGCGCTTCGATGGGGTCTCTGCCCTCCGCCACCAGCTTGCGCGATTCGAAAGCCGCATTCCGCGCCTCAGCAAGGGACACGTCGGGATACGTCCCCAATCCCATCTCGCGCGCTCGTCCCGCCACCATGAAGCGGAAGGTCCATTTCTTGGCCCCCGAAGCGGAGACGACAAGCTGGAGTCCATCCCCATCCCCGAATTTTCCCGCACCGGCCTTCCGAACCTTCAGGTCTGTCAGTT
>NCHM01000668.1 GCA_002257205.1 Rhizobiales bacterium 24-66-13
CCGTTTCTCTGGACCTGATGCCGGATTGCCGCTAACCCTCCTGTGGATCACAGACGGGGAGCGCCGCATGCCGGACGCAAGCACCAACACACGCTGGAAAACGGTGCGCTTTGGTTCGCGCCTTCTGGTCCTTGGTGTTGGACTTGCGCTCGCCGGATGCCAGACCGATGGCGGCACGGCGAGTTCTGCCAGCCGCACTTTGTCCTTCGAATCCATCGACGGCCCGCCCAAGCCCACTTTCGACAAGCTCGTGACCCGCCTCAGCGCGGAAGCCGACGCACAGCAGGTGGCGGTGGTCTCCCGAACCGATAAGGCCGCCTATCGGGTGCGCGGCTATCTCGCCGTCCATTCCGACAAGGCCACCACTTCAGTCGCCTACGCCTGGGACGTGTTCGACGCGGACAAGCAGCGCGTCGCCCGCATCACCGGGGAAGAGACCACCAAGCGCGTCAAGGGCGATGCCTGGGCGGTGTGCGACGAAGCCGTGCTCGCCAAGATCGCTGGCAAGTCCATGGCGAGCCTCGCCGAAACCCTGGGAGTGCCGGCCAGCGGCCGGGTTTCCGCCGGCCTGCCCGCGGCGCCCAGCCAGGCAGCGTCCAGCCAGGCGGCGGCACCTGCGGCGGCGGATCCGGCCCCGGCTGCGGCACCGGCCGCCCCGGCGGGCGCGCCGATCGGTACCGATGGCCCGCCCATCGCGCAGGCGGAGCCGCAGGACGCGCCGCAGCCCACGACAACGCTCGCGTTCGCGCAGCACTGAGTTTCGCAGGCTTTACAAAAGCCGTGGCGGGTGCCTACAGGTTGCCCGAATTCTTAAGGCGGCCCTGCATCGTGCGGGCGGCGTGCCAGTGTCGACCGAGAACGCATCCATGAAGCTTGTGGCTGGAAATTCGAACCGCGCGCTGTCCGAAGCCATCGCGGCCTATCTCTCCACGCCCCTCACCAAGGCGGTGGTGCGGCGCTTCGCCGACATGGAGATTTTCGTTGAAATTCAAGAGAATGTGCGCGGTCAGGATGTGTTCATCCTGCAGTCCACATCCTTCCCGACCAACGACCACCTCATGGAATTGCTGATCATCACCGACGCGCTGCGCCGGGCCTCGGCCAAGCGTATCACGGCGGTGCTGCCCTATTTCGGCTATGCCCGCCAGGATCGCAAACCCGGTCCCCGCACGCCCATCTCGGCCAAGCTAGTGGCCAATCTCATCACCCATGCCGGCGCCGACCGGGTGATGACGCTGGATCTGCATGCCGGCCAGATCCAGGGCTTCTTCGACATCCCCACCGACAACCTGTATTCCGCCCCGGTCATGGTGCGCGACATCAAGGACCGGTTCGACCTCGACAATGTCATGGTGGTCTCGCCCGACGTGGGCGGCGTGGTGCGCGCCCGCGCGCTCGCCAAGCGCATCGACGCCCAGCTCGCCATCGTCGACAAGCGGCGCGAGCGGCCGGGCGAGAGCGAAGTGATGAACGTGATCGGCAATGTGGAAGGCCGATCCTGCATCCTGGTGGACGACATCGTCGATTCCGGCGGCACGCTGGTGAATGCGGCGGAAGCCCTGCTGGCGCGCGGTGCCAAGGAAGTGCACGCTTAC
>NCHM01000669.1 GCA_002257205.1 Rhizobiales bacterium 24-66-13
TCCCAGTCCGGGATCATCCAGCGCGGGTTGGAAATGGGCGTGCGCGGGAAGGCCTGGCCGATCACCGCGATCTTCGCGCCGCCCTTCTCGAACATCTTGCGCGCCTCGAACACCGGCTCCTGCCATTCGACGCTGCGGATGTTCTGGGCGAGGAAGGCGAACGGCGCCTTCTCCTTGATCTCCAGCACCCGGTCGGTGCCGTAGGTGAATTCGAAATGGCCGACCAGGACGTCGAGCTTGAGGGCGGAGAGGACTTTGACCATGTCCTCGCCCTTGGTCTGCAGCGAGGTCCAGCTGCCTTGCAAGGCATCGCCGCCGTCCAGCAGCAGCACCTTGTCATCGCCCCGCGCGCCGCGGATCGCCTTGATGAGGGTCGCCATGCGGTCCATGCCGCCCATGCGCCCATAGGTCTTGGCGAGCGCGGCGAAGTCCTCGCTGGTCATCGCATAGGCATCGGCGCTCCCGGCGGGGATATTGAAGTATTTGAGGAATGCTGCTTCGGTCAGATGCGGCGGTAGCCCTTTCGCCTCGCCGACGCCGAGATTGACCGACGGTTCGCGGAAATAGATCGGCATCAATTGCGCATGCAGATCGGTCATATGGAGCAAGGTCACGGTGCCGGGGGCGCCGAACCGGAGCAGGTCATCCTGCGTCAGCTTCTGCCCGCGCACCGCCTGCGCCAAAGCGGCGGGGCCGTGGGCCGCGAGCAGGGCCGCTGTGGCCACGCCGGCGGTGAGGAAATCGCGCCTCGAAATCATGAGCGTCAACCGTCCTGCGGAACATGGCACGGCATTCCACCTCCCGGTTCAGGGATGCGGGGCCGCGTCGGAAAAGGCGGGACGCGTGCGCGTCCCGGAGCGGGAACGGGCGCCGTCAGCCCACGGTCAGCTTGGCGGTGGCCTTTTGTTCGGCGCCGCCGTCATCCTTCCAGGTGAAGGTGAATTCCCCGCTCTCGCTCGCCTTGAAGAAGAACGACTGGTAGGGATTGGCCGAGATGGCGGGAAACCAGTCCGCCTGAAAGAATTTCTTGCCGTTGAACGCGGCCGTGAACGTATTGATGATGTCGCGCGGCACGGGTTTCCCGGCGGAATCCTTGCGCTGCCCGCTTTCCATCTCGTGGGAGATGAGGGTCTTGATCTCGATGATGTCGCCGGCTTTCGCCTGCGCCGGAACGCGCACGCGAGGTGCGGATTTGATCGCCATGATGTGTCCTTCCCGTATCGTCGCCGCCGTATTGCCTGAAGGGATCAGCCGCCGCAGCCGCCGATGGTCACCTTCACCTGCGCCTTTGTCGTGTAGAGCGTGCCGTTCGACATCTCCGCCACGGCGATCACATTCTGGGTCTGGGCGAGGCGCATGCGGGCGGAGGCGGCGGCGCGGCCGCTGGCCGGCGTGAAGTGATAGGACACCACCTGCGGCAGCGGGTTGCCGTCGGCGAATACATGGACGCTCTTGACGTAATCAGCATCGGTCATGGGGCTGTCGACGTCGAGATTGATCGGCACGACGAGGCCGTTCTCGGCGATTTCGGGCAGGTCCAGCTTGACCTTGCCTTCGCCCATCGGCTTGCTTCCGAACAGCTTCTTCA
>NCHM01000050.1 GCA_002257205.1 Rhizobiales bacterium 24-66-13
CGCGACGTGTTCGACCAGTGCACCGACACCATCATCCGCCAGGTGGGCGACATCGGCCGGATGGTGGACGAATTCTCCTCCTTCGCCCGCATGCCGAAGCCGGTCGTGGACAGCCAGGATCTCGCCGAGACCCTGCGGCAGACGCTTTTTTTAATGAAAGTCGGTCATCCCGAAGTCACCTTCGAGGCCGACATCCCTTCCTCCCTTCCGGCGCGGTTCGACCGTCGCCTGATATCCCAGGCCCTGACCAACATCCTCAAGAATGCCGCCGAGGCCATCGAGGCCGTTCCGGCGGAACAACGTGGCAAGGGGCTGATCCGCGTGAAGGCGGACCAGTCCGGCGAAGATCTGGTGGTTGATGTGATCGACAACGGAACCGGCCTGCCCCAGGAGAAGCGCAACCGCCTCCTGGAGCCGTATGTGACCACGCGTGAAAAAGGCACCGGCCTCGGCCTCGCCATCGTCGGTAAGATCATGGAAGAGCATGGCGGCGGCATCGAGCTTTACGACTCGCCCGAGGGACGGGGCGCCTGGGTCCGGCTGCGCATGCGCGCCGACGGGCCGATCCTGGTGCCGGCCGACCAGAAGAAGGGGGCTTGAGCCATGGCCCACGACATTCTGATCGTCGACGACGAAGCCGACATCTGCGGCCTGGTGGCCGGCATCCTGGAGGACGAGGGCTATTCCGCCCGCACCGCCCGCGACGCCGACAGCGCGCTCGCCGCCATCGCCACCCGGCGGCCGAACCTGATCTTCCTGGACATCTGGCTCCAGGGCAGCCGCATGGACGGGCTGGAATTGCTCGACACCATCAAGCTGGCGCATCCCGACGTGCCGGTGGTGATGATCTCCGGCCACGGAAATATCGAAACCGCCGTCGCCGCCATCAAGCGCGGCGCCTATGACTTCATCGAGAAGCCGTTCAACGCCGATCGCCTGATCGTCATCACCGAGCGCGCGCTGGAAACCCTGCGTCTGCGCCGGGAAGTGCGCGAACTCAAGCAGATGACGCAGCCGCAGACCCTCGTGGGCCGCTCCAGCGCCATCCAGCAGCTGAAGGCCACCATCGACCGGGTCGGCCCCACCAATAGCCGCATCCTGATCATCGGTCCGTCGGGATCGGGCAAGGAGCTGACCGCGCGCATGGTTCATGCGGTATCGAGCCGCAACCAGGGGCCGTTCATCGTCATCAATGCCGCCGCGATCACGCCCGAGCGGCTGGAATATGAATTGTTCGGGGTCGAGGAAGGCGAGGGGCGCGAGGCCCGGCGCGGCGCGCTGGAGGAAGCCCACGGCGGCACGCTGTTTCTGGACGAGATCGCCGACATGCCGCGCGAGACCCAGAACCGGGTGCTGCGCGTGCTGGTGGAGCAGACCTTCACCCGCATCGGCGGCTCGGACAAGGTGAGCGTCGACGTGCGCATCATCTCCTCCACCGGCCGCAACCTGGAGGAGGAGATCGCGCAGGGGCGGTTCCGCGAGGACCTCTATCACCGCCTCAGCGTGGTGCCGATCCGCGTGCCGCCGCTGGCCGAGCGGCGCGAGGATATTCCCGACCTCGTGGATTTCTTCATCGACCTGATCTCCCAGACCACCGGCCTGCCGAGCCGGAAGATCGCCGACGACGCCATGGCGGTGCTGCAATCCCACGACTGGCCCGGCAATGTGCGCCAGCTGCGCAACAATGTGGAACGGGTGCTGATCCTGGCCGGCGGAGACCCTGACGCCATCGTCACCGCCTCCATGCTGCCGCCGGACGTGGGGGCGCTCGTGCCCAATTTGCCCAACGGCAATGGTGGGGAGCATCTGATGGGCCTGCCGCTGCGCGAGGCCCGCGAGGTGTTCGAGCGCGAATATCTGGCCGCGCAGATCAATCGCTTCGGCGGAAATATCTCCCGCACGGCGGAATTTGTGGGCATGGAGCGCTCGGCTCTTCATCGAAAGCTCAAGGCTCTCGGCGTAGGGTAGGAATAGGCGCTGCGGCGCCGAGGGGATAAGCTGCGGCCGGGTTAGGGGGAATCGCGCATGAAGGTCGTGATCTGCGGGGCGGGGCAGGTGGGGCTCGGCATTGCCGAGCGCCTCGCGAGCGAGCAGAACGACGTCTCCATCATCGATGCCAGCGCGCGCCGCATCCAGATCGCCACCGAGCAGCTGGACGTGCGCGGCGTGGTCGGCCACGGCTCGCACCCCGACGTGCTTGCCAAGGCCGGCATCGAGCAGGCGGACATGCTGATCGCCGTGACCCTGCACGACGAGGTGAACATGATTGCGTGCCAGGTCGCGCATTCCTTGTTCAACGTGCCGACCAAGGTCGCCCGCATCCGCGCCCAGACCTATCTGATGCCGGAATGGCGCGACATGCTCTCGCGCGACCATCTGCCCATCGACGTGGTGATTTCGCCCGAGATCGAGGTGGGCGAAATGGTGCTGCGGCGCCTGTCGCTGCCCGGCTCCATCGATACCGTCACCTTCGCCGACGGGGCGGTGGTGGTGGCCGGGGTCTATTGCTCCGAGGAATGCCCGATCCTCGACACGCCGCTGCGCGAGCTGACCCAGCTGTTCCCGGATCTGCGCGCCACCATCGTGGCGGTCAATCGCGGCGGCAAGCCAATCGTCCTCACCTCGCGCGACACCATCCTGGCCGGTGACATCGCCTATTTCGTCGCGCGGTCCGACCAGGTGCGGCGCACCTTATCCATCTTCGGCCATGACGAGGTGCCGGGACAGCGCATCGTGATCGCCGGCGGCGGCAATATCGGCCTTTATGTCGCCGACCAGTTGGAGAAGCGCAATCCGATCGCCAAGATCAAGATCATCGAGAGCGCGCCCGAACGCGCGCAGGCGATCGCGGAGATCCTGTCGCGCTCGGTGGTGCTGAACGGCGATGCGCTCTCGCGCGAGATCCTGGACGAGGCGGGGGTCGGGGACGCCGACACCATGATCGCGCTCACCAATGACGACCGCATCAATATCGTCGCCTGCCTGCTGGCCAAGCAGATCGGCGCGCGGCGCATCCTCGCGCTGCTGAACGAGCCGGGCTACACCACCTTCGCCCGCGGCCTCGGCATCGACGCGCACGTGAACCCGCGCCAGATCACCGTCTCCAAGGTGCTCCAGCATGTGCGGCGCGGGCGCATCCGGGGCGTGCATTCGCTGCTCGACGGGGCCGGCGAGATGATCGAGGCGGAGGCGCTGGAAACCTCGCCCCTGGTGGGGCGGCCGCTGCGCGACATCGACCTGCTGAAGGGCCTGCGGGTGGGCGCGCTGGTGCGCAACGGCGAAGTGCTGCTGCCCACCGGCGACACGGTGGTGCGGGCGCAGGATCGGGTGATCCTGTTCGCCTTGGCGGAGCGCATCAAGCGCGTGGAACAGCTGTTCCGCGTGAGCCTCGAATTCTTTTAAAGCATCGCCTCCATGCCCTCCATCCTCCGGCTTCTCGCGTGGGCGCTCCTGTGGGTGGGCGGGGCCGCGCTGTTGCCCGCGCTGGTCTCGGTGCGCAACGGGGAGGGGCAGGAACCGATCTTCCTCGCGACCACGCTCGCCTGCGTCTTCTTCGCCGGCGCCATGCGGCTGTCCTGCGCCGGGGTCAAGGTGCGCATGCGCCGGCTCCATGCGTTCGCCGCGCTCGCCGCGCTTTGGCTGCTGGTGCCGGTGGTGGCCGCGCCGGCGGTGGCGGTGGCGAGCGGGCTCGATCTGTGGCGCGCCTGGTTCGAGGCGCTGTCCGCCTTCACCACCACCGGATTTACGGCGGTGCACGAGGCGCCGCGCAGCCTTTATGTGTGGTTCGCCTTGCTGCAATGGAGCGGCGGCCTGCTGACCATCGTTTCCGGCGTGGCGGTTTTGGCGCCGGCGGGGCTCGCGGGCCTGCCCCATCGCGCCCAGGCCGGGGTCGACGGGCTTGAGATCGTCGATACCGGCGGCGTGGTCCGGGATATCGCGCCGATCTATGCCGCCGCGACCCTGCTGGCGCTGATCGTTCTGCTGGCGAGCGGCAATTCGATCTATGTCGCCTTGTGCCTCGCGTCGGCGGCGACCTCGTCCGGCGCCCATGTGCCGCCGCAGGCGGTGGAGGCGCTGCGCACCAGCGTCGCCACGCCGCTGGCGATGGTCCCCTTCATGCTGTGGTCGGCCACCAGCGTGCGCTGGCATCGCGCGCTGGTGACGCGCCGCATCCATGCCGCGCCCGAGCAATCGGAAAGCCTGCTGCTGCTCGGCTATTGGGTAGTGGCGGCGATCGTGCTCGGCGCCGTCATCTTTCGCGATCCATCGGTTATCTCGGTGCGGGCGTCGCTGGAGATGGGCGCATTCAGCGCTGCCTCGCTGATCGCGACCAGCGGCTTGGTGAGCGGTGCGGAGGTCTATGGCATCGTGCCGCCGGCCCTGGTGCTGGGCATGGCGCTGGTGGGCGGCGGGGCGCTTTCGGTCACCGGCGGCATCAAGCTGCTGCGGTTGCGCGCCATGCTGCTGCGCGCCCAGGGCGATCTGATGCGGCTCATCTCGCCCCATCTGGTGCAGCCCGCGCGCACCGGGGAGGGGGGCGTCGGCTCCGCCATGCGCGGGGTCTGGGTGGGGCTGGTCTCCGTGCTCGCGACCCTCGCCTTCACCATCATTCTCATGAGCATTTCCATGCCCAGCCTGCAGGCGGGGGTGACGGCGGCGGTGGCGGCGCTGACCAATGCCGGACCGATCTATGACGCGGCCAATCCGGACTGGCCCGCCATTTCCGCCCTGCCGCCTCTGTCCGTGCTTGGCGCCGCCTTCGCCATGATCGCCGGCCGGCTGGAGACTGTGGGCGCGTTCGTGCTCATCCACCTTGCCTTCTGGCGCAGTTGAGGTTCGAATTTCGCCATGTCCCGCATTGCCTATGTGAACGGCCGCTATCTGCCCCACCGCGATGCCTGCGTGCATGTGGAGGATCGCGGCTATCAGTTCGCCGACGGTGTGTATGAAGTCTGCGAGGTGCGTGGCGGCAAATTGATCGACGAGCGCCGTCATCTCGACCGGCTAGACCGCTCGTTGACGGAATTGCGCATTGCCGCCCCCATGTCGCGCGGGGCGCTTACGACGGTGCTGCGCGAGACCGTGCGGCGCAATTTGGTGCGCGACGGGCTGGTCTATCTCCAGGTGACGCGCGGCGTCGCGCGGCGCGACCATGGCTTTCCCGCCGCCAGCGTGCCGCCGAGCATCGTCGTCACCGCCCGCTCCGCCAATTTTGCCAAGAATGACGCCACGGCGGCGGCTGGGATGAAGGTGATCTCGCTGCCGGAAAATCGCTGGGACCGGGTGGACATCAAGAGCGTCGGGCTCCTGCCCAACGTTCTGGCCAAGCAGGCGGCGCGCGAGGCCGGGGCCGGAGAGGCCTGGTTCGTGGATGCGCAGGGCCACGTGACCGAGGGCGCCTCCACCAATGCCTGGATCGTGACCCAGGACGGACGGCTCGTGACGCGGCCAGCCGAGCACGGCATCCTGCGCGGCATCACCCGCACCGTGCTCATGGAGGTCGCCGCCGAAATGCAGCTCAAGGTTGAGGAACGTGCCTTCACTTTGGACGAGGCGAAGGCCGCGAAGGAAGCGTTCGTCTCCTCCGCAACCTCGCTCATCATGCCCGTGATCGCCATCGACGGGACACCTGTGGGAACGGGCACTGTGGGCCCTGTGGCGCGCAATCTGCGGGCCCAGTTCCACAAATTCGCCGAGGCCTCCGCTTGATGCAGCACAATATGCTGATGCTGCGGGGCAAAAATTGCAGTTGCACCGATTTTTCGCTGTGCCATCCTAGGCTGCTAACTCCCGCCCTTCGATCGCTGCTTCGCGTCGGGTAGGGCGGGGCAACGCCGAAAGAAACGGATACGAAAATGGCGGCGGAACGGACACAAAATCTGCAGGACACATTCCTCAATCACGTCCGCAAGAACAAGACTCCCCTCACGATCTTCCTGGTGAACGGGGTGAAGTTGCAAGGTGTGGTGACGTGGTTCGATAATTTCTGCGTCCTGCTGCGGCGCGATGGCCACTCTCAGCTTGTCTACAAGCACGCGATTTCGACCATCATGCCCGGTCATCCCGTGCAATTGTTTGACCCGACCGACGAGGTCGCGGCGGAGAAGGCGTAACGATACGTGGAGCATAAGGACGAACGGGGTGCATCGAAGGTCGGGGCAAAAAGCGTCGAACGCCAGGCCCCACCGACGCGATGCGCTGTCATCACGCCGTTTTCATCGAACCGGGCCCGGTGGACGCAGAAGGGCGCGGCGCACGAGCGCCGTTCCCCCGAAGCGCGGCTCGACGAGGCGGTGGGCCTCGCCATGGCCATCGATCTTGAGGTGGTCTATCGCGGCCTCGTGCCTTTGGCCGAGGTGAAGCCCGCCACCTATCTCGGTTCCGGCAAGGTGGAAGAGATCGCCGGCATCGTGCAGGCGGAAGAGATCGGCCTCGTGTTCTTCGATGCCGCGCTCTCGCCCGTGCAGCAGCGCAATCTGGAAAAGGCGTGGTCCACCAAAGTGGTCGACCGGACCGCCCTGATTCTTGAAATCTTCGGCAGCCGCGCCCGCACGAAGGAAGGCACGCTTCAGGTGGAACTCGCCCATCTGAATTACCAGCGCTCGCGCCTCGTGCGGTCCTGGACCCATCTGGAGCGCCAGCGCGGCGGCTTCGGCTTCTTGGGCGGCCCCGGTGAAACCCAGATCGAGGCCGACCGCCGGCAGATCGGCGAACGCATCATCCGCATCGAGCGCGATCTCGAACAGGTGAAGCGCACCCGCGCGCTGCACCGCACAAGCCGCAAGCGCGTGCCTTATCCCGTGGTTGCATTGGTTGGCTATACCAATGCGGGTAAATCAACCTTGTTCAACCGCCTCACCCGCTCAGAGGTGATGGCGCAGGACCTGCTGTTCGCGACCCTCGATCCCACCTTGCGGGCGGTGGACCTGCCGCACGGCACGCGGATCATCCTGTCCGATACGGTGGGCTTCATCTCGGATCTGCCCACTCAGCTGGTCGCCGCCTTCCGGGCGACGCTGGAAGAGGTGATCGAGGCGGACGTGATCCTGCATGTGCGCGACGTCTCCCATCCCGACAGCCAGGCGCAGGCGGACGATGTGAAGGACGTGCTCACCGACCTCGGCATCGATATAGAGGCCAGCGGCCGCGTGCTGGAAGTGTGGAACAAGATCGACCTGCTCTCGGACGCTGCGCGCGACGCGATGGAGAACACCGCCGCGCGCAGCGATCTCGCCGACCGGCCGATCCTGGTTTCCGCCCTCACCGGCGCCGGTACGTCCGATCTGCTGGACGTGGTGGAACGCCAGATCACCGCCGGCCGTGTGACACTGGACGTCACGGTCGCGGCGGACGATGGCGAAGGCCAGGGCTGGCTCTATCGCCATGGCGAGGTGCTGGAGCGTCGCACCGATGAGGACGGCGTGATGCATTTTGCCCTGCGCATCCTGCCCGAGCGCGCGCCCCTGGTGACGCGCCGGTTCGGGGCCGGGCGCGTGCATCAGATGTGAGAACGGGCGGCGGCGCGCGCCGCTGCCGCCACGCGGGGGGAAGGGGGAACGCTATTCCCCCCGCTCCGCCGCCTTCGCCGCCACCCAGAACGCCTCCATCTCATCCAGGCTCGCCGCTTTCGGCGTGCCCCCGCGCGCGGCGAGCTGGTCTTCCACGAAGGCGAAGCGGCGGGTGAATTTCTCATTGGTGCCGCGCAAGGCCGCTTCCGGATCCACACCGGCATGGCGGGCGAGGTTCACCAGCGCGAACAGAAGATCGCCAATCTCGTCCTTGATCGCGTCCGTGCCGCCCGCCTCCAGGGCCTCGGCAACCTCTTCCGTCTCCTCGCGGATTTTCGCCAGCACCTGGCGCGCATCATTCCAGTCGAAGCCGACGCGACCGGCTTTTTCCTGGAGCTTCAGGGCACGGGTCAGCGCCGGCAGGCCCACCGGCACGCCGTCGAGCGTCCGGCCGGTCTCGTCCGCGGGAAGGCCGGCGGCGGCGTGGCGCTGGGCGCGCTCGGCCTTTTCCTGCGCCTTGATCTCCCCCCACAGCGCTTTTACCGCCTGCGGGTCGAGATGGCGTGCATCGCCGAACACATGGGGATGGCGGCGGATGAGCTTGGAGGTGATGGCCTCCACCACATCGCCGAGATCGAACAGGCCCTGCTCTTCGCCGAGCCTTGAGTGAAACACCACCTGGAGCAGCAGGTCGCCGAGTTCGTCCGGCAGATCCGCCATGTCGTTGCGGGCGATGGCGTCCGCCACCTCATAGGCTTCCTCGATCGTATAGGGGGCGATGGTGGAGAAATCCTGCTCCAGGTCCCAGGGGCAGCCGGTGACCGGCGTGCGCAGCGCGACCATGATCTCCACGAGGCGGGCGAGGTCGCGGGACGGCTGCATCGGGGGCTCTCCGGGTAGAAGGGCGCCGCGTGGCGGCGTCGGGGGACAAGGGGCGCCGCATAGCGGCTTCAGGGGCAAGGGCGCCGCATGGCGGCGTCGGGCAGGTGGGTCTATCATCAAGCGGGTTCGCCGCGAACGCGGGACTGCCGAGGATAAAGCATGAGTTCCCTCTCAACCGAAAGCGCGGCCGCACCCGCACCCTCCGACGACGACGCGGGTATCCGCCCCGGAGAGATCGCGGTCGCGCTGCCGCCGGCCTTCGATGCCGGGCTCTATTTCATCGGCCGCATCCGCACGCCCTGGGCGCGACGAGAGGATTGCCCCAAGCGCGGCAGCGAGGACGGCCCCATCTGCCGGCTGGAGATCGACCCGCGCTGGGAAGCCGCGCTCGAAGGCGTCGGGCGCGAGCCGCGCCTCCAGGTGCTCTATTTCATGGACCAGGCGCGGCGCGATCTGGTGTTGCAGATGCCGCGCAGCGCCAGCGAGGCCTCCGGCACCTTTGCGCTGCGCTCGCCGGTGCGGCCCAATCCCATCGCCTCCTCGATCGTGCTGTTTGTCGCGCGCGAAGGCCTGAGCGTGCTGGTGCGCGGGCTCGATTGCATCGATGGCACGCCGCTGGTGGACCTCAAGCCGCAATATTGTACCCTGGCGCACGATGTGACTTAGCGTCATGCCGTGTCCGCATGCTTGAGCTTCCGCGAGGTTTCCCGTGACGACATCCACCGGCCTTTCCTTCGGCACGGGCCCTGCGGACGGCGCGCCGCCGCCGGAAGACGGTCTGAACTATAGCTTCCGGCCGCGCCTGATCGGCTCGGGCTCGCGCTTCCGCCTCGATGGCGAGACGCTGCATTGGACGGTCGGCGCCCGCTCTGGCGCGCTCCATCTGCGCGACGTGGCGCGGGTGCGGCTGAGCTATCATCCCGGCCAATTGGCCTCGCCCAATTATGAGACCGTGATTCACGGCAAGGCGGGGGAGAAGCTGACCATCGGTTCGCTCTCGCGCACCTCGATCACCAGTGTGGACGATCATCGCAAGGCCTATGCCGCCTTCATCGCCGCACTGCACGGAGCGTTGCAACCCCATGCGGGCGGCATCGTGTTCGATGGCGGGCTTTCGCCCTGGCGCTGGTGGCTCATGAGCGGCCTGGCAGTCATCACCGCGCTCGGGCTGGTGGCGGTGCTGGCGAGCGCGCTCGGCGATGCCGACTGGACGGTTGGCGCCCTGATCGCGGTGCTGTGCCCCCTGCTGGCTTGGCCGCTGTGGGAGATGCTGTGGCGCAACCGGCCGGAGCCTTATTCGCCCTCGGCCTTGCCGGGGCGCCTGCTGCCGAGCTGAGGGCGCGCCTCGTCTTCCTGCGCCTTCTTCATCAGCCCCGCCGCCACATCGGCGACGCGGGGCGCCGGTAGGGCGGTAAAGGGGAGAGGGCGGGTCACCGCGATCGCGGCAAGGCCAAGGCGCGCGGTCAGCAGGCCGTTCACCACCCCCTCGCCGAGCCGCGCCGAGAGGCGCGCCGCAATGCCCGATCCCACCAATTCCTGAACCAGGGTATCGCCGGCGGCCATGCCGCCGGTCACGGCGAGGTGGCTCAGCACGTGGCGCACCAGCCGCAGCATGCCGAGCGCGCCGGGGCGCCCGCCATAGAGTTCCGCCAGCCGGCGGATCAGCACGAAGGCGCTGTAGAGCACGAACAAAAGGTCCACCACCGCGCGCGGCGAGACGGCGGTGACCACCGACACGCGTTTCGCCGTATCCGAGACCAGTTGCCGCGCCCGTGCGTCCAGCGGCGCCATCAGCGTGCGCTCGGTGAGCTGCACCAGATCCGCCCCGTCGATGATCGCGCCGAGATGGGAGGAGAGGTCGGCGCGCGCGCGGGCGAGCGCGGGCATCTCCTTGGCGATGCCGAGCAGATCGTGTGTCACCGCCTCGGCGAGCGGGCGGTCGTCATTGGCGAGCGCGAGCACCGCCCGTTCGCGAATGGAATCCAGGCTGGAAAAACGCATCAGCCCGGCCACCTCGCGGCCGATGATCGCCACCACCGCCACCGCCAGCAAGCCGGCCAGCGCCAGGCCGAGATAGCCGAGCGCCTGCGTCTGCGCGAACAAATCCTCGATCAGCCGCGTCACCGCAAGGCCGATGCCGAGGCTCGCGAGCCCACCGAGGGCGGTCCAGAACAGCGCGCCGAGCGAAAAGCCCCTGCGCCGCGCGGGCGGTGCGGGCGCGACGATCTCGTCCGCCTCATCGACCGGCGCCGGCGCCTCGGTCACGACGATGCCGGCCTCGTCCAGGCGGAACACCTGGGGGCGGGCATTTTCGGGCCGGTGGTTGTGCGGTTCGGGCATGAAGACTTCAGATCTTACTTCAGCCGGTCGCCCAGCAGGAACTGGAGCGCGCGGTCGAGGCGAATATGGGGCAGGGGGCTGGTCGCGCCAATGCCGGCCGGCGGGCGGAAGCGCAGGAAGCGAAAGTCCGCCTCGCTGTCCGGTCCGCTTGCCAGCCCGCGAAAGGCCGCGCCCTCGGCGGCGAACAGGGCGTCGGGGTCGGCCGGCAGCGCGCCGGGAAATAGCGCCACCTCGCCGCTGCCGTCGAACACCTGCCCGCCGGCTTCCTGCCCGGCCTCCGGCGTGCCGATGATGGCGGCGATGCTGCGTCCGCCCTTGGACACATCCGCCTCGCGGGTGGCGCGGATGGCGGCGAGCGCGGCGACATCGATGCGCGCCCCGCCTTCTCGCGCACGGGCGAGCGCGCGGTCCACCAGCCGCCGCAGGATGGCTTCCAGGCGGTCATGGCTGGCGCGGTGGAGATGGTCGGCCTTGGTGGCCGCGAACAGCACTTTCTCGATGCGCGGGCGCAGCAGGGCGCTCATCAGGCTGTTTCGCCCCACGCGGAACGCCACCAGGATCGAATCCAGCGCGCGCTCCAGGTCGGAGAGCGCCGCCGGCCCGGCGTTCAGCGCGGACAGCGCGTCCACCAGCACGATCTGGTGGTCCAGCCGGGCGAAATGATCGCGGAAGAACGGCCGCACCACCGCGCTTTTGTAGGATTGGAACCGCCGTTCCATCATGGCGCCGAGCGAGCCGGCGGGCAGCGCCGGGCCGTCCTGAAGATCGAGCGGCGCGAAGGTCAGCGCCGGGGAGCCTTCCAGGTCGCCGGGCATCAGGAAGCGGCCCGGCGGCAGCAGGCTCATGCCCACCCGCTCGCCCCGGCAGGCGGCGAGATAGGCGGTGAAGACGGCGGCGAGTTCGCGCGCCTTCGTCTCGTCCGCCGGCCCGGCGGGATCGGCGGAGGCGAGTGCCGCAAGCAAAGCCTCGGCATAAGGCGCGCGCGCGGGCGCACGGGCAAGTTCCAGCGCCTGCCGGCAGAAATCGGCATAGCTCATGTCCAGCAAGGGCAGGTCCAGCAGCCATTCGCCGGGATAGTCCACGAGATCGAGCGTCAGGCGCCGCTGGCCGCCCCTGAGCGGCGCATAGGAAATCTCCAGCCGCAATTCGCTGATGCGGGTGGTGGAGGCGGGCCATTCGCGCAGCGTGGCGAGCCGCGCCAGATGGTCTTCATAGGGAAAGCGGGGCACCGCGTCGTCCGGCTGGGGCGCGAGGCGCGCACCGGCGATGCGGCCGGAATTCATCGCCTCGAACACCGGCAGCCGGCCACCGTGCATCAGAGCATGGATGAGCGCCGTGGTGAAAATGGTCTTGCCCGAGCGCGCAAGCCCGGTGACGCCCAGGCGCAAGGTGGGATGAGCCAGGTCCTCGACCCGGTCCGCGACCGCGCGCAGGCCGATCCAGGCTTCATCGAGCAGGCCCATGGCCAAGGCGCTACATCTCCAGCATCAGCGAGCGCGGCGTGACGAAGCGGTCGAGCCGGCCGGTCTGCGGCATCACGTCGGCCCAGTCGTCGATGGGCAAATCGATGATCGCGAGTGCGCCGGTGGGGAATTTTTCCGACATCAGGGCCCGCGTCGCCGCCGGGCCCTGGTCGGTCAGCACATCGGCGATATCTTCAAGGCCGGGATTGTGCCCCACCAGCATCAGCGCATGGACCTCGCGCGGCTGCTCGCGCAGCACGGAGAGAATGCGGGTGACGCCGGCGTCATAGAGGCGCGGCTCGCTGAGCACGGCGACGGTGGCGGGCAGGGCGGGGGCCAGCAGCTGCCAAGTGTCGCGGGTGCGGCGGGCGGGCGAAACCAGCACCCGGTCGGGCACCAGGTCCTGCGCGGCCATGTAGGCGCCGATCATCGGAGCTGCCGCGCGCCCGCGCTGGGCGAGCGGACGCTCGGCATCGACAATGCCCTCGGGCCAATCGGATTTCGCGTGGCGAAGCAGAATGAGGCGGCGCATGGACCATCCGGGGCGTGGCGAGGATTCGCACCTTATCATGCGGGGTCCGCTGGTGCAGTGCGGCGATCGGTCGGTGTGCGTGTCCGGTCGGCAGGGCCAGATGATCCATACCTGCCGAAACAGGTACCAAGCTAGGGCGAGACTTTTGGCCCCATCCTGAATATTCTGAGTTGCGCCGCGCCGAGCGGCGGCGGGGGCCAAGGCTCAATGAAACTCGCTGGGCTATCCGAAGCCGTGCGCGCGCGGCCGTGGTTCTCCTATCTGCTTGCTGTGATGCTTAGCGCCCTGGCCCTGCTGGTGCGGCTGGCCGCTGGCGATGTGTTTGCCGGCTATCCCTTCATCACCTTCATTCCGGTGATCTGCCTCGTGGCGTTTCTGGGCGGCTTTTGGCCGGGCATGCTGGCGGCGGTGCTGGGCGGCCTGATGGTGGCTTATTATCTCGTCACCCCGCAGGACGGTTTCGGGCTCGACTGGCCGTCCGACTATGTGGCCATGCTGTTCTATGGCTTGACCGCGCTGCTGATCATCGCCCTCACCAGCAGTCTGTTGGCCGCGCTCCAGCACCGCAAGGCGAGCGACGAGGCCCTGCGGCGCCTGAATGCCGAGCTGGAGGCGCGGATCGCCGAGCGCACCAGCGAACTGCAGCAGGAAATGACCGAGCGCTTCGTCGCCGAAGCGCAGATCCGCCAGATGCAGAAGACCGAAGCGATCGGCCAGCTGACGGGCGGCATCGCGCACGATTTCAACAATATGCTGGCCATCGTTATCGGCTCGCTGGATATCGCGCGGCGCCGGCTCACCGGGGCCGAGCACGAAATGGTGCGCACCTGCATCGACAATGCGCTGGAAGGCGCCCAGCGCGCGGCGGCGCTGACCGCGCGGCTGCTCGCCTTTTCACGCCAGCAGGCGCTGGAGCCCCAGCCACTGGATGCCAACAAGCTGGTGGGCGGCATGTCGGAGCTGCTGCGGCGCACGCTGGGCGAAACCATTCAGGTGGAAACCGTGCTGGCCGGTGGGCTCTGGCGCGCGTTTGCCGACCCCGCGCAATTGGAGAACGCCATCGTCAATTTGGCGGTGAATGCGCGAGACGCCATGCCGGCCGGCGGCCGGCTCACCATCGAGACCGCCAATACCGATCTCGACGAGCGCTATGCCCGCAATCATGCCGAGGTGACCGCAGGCCAATATGTGCTGGTCAGCGTTTCCGACACCGGTACCGGCATGGGTCCCGACGTGATTGAACGTGCGTTTGACCCGTTCTACACGACCAAGGGAATCGGACGCGGCACCGGTCTCGGCCTCAGCCAAGTGTTCGGCTTCGTCAAACAGTCTGGCGGCCATGTAAAGATCTATTCGGAGATTGGGCAGGGCACCACGGTGAAGCTCTATCTGCCGCGGCAGGTCGGCGAGCCGGCGCTGGCTGGAGGCGCGAGCAAGAGCGATGGGCGTCTGCCGCCAGGTCGGCCCGACATCACCATCCTGGTGGTGGAGGATGAAGAGAATGTCCGCCATATGAGCGTCGATGCCCTGCGGGAGCTGGGTTATACCGTGGTGCAGGCCGCCAGCGGCAACCAGGCGATGGAGCAATTGGTCCTGCAGCCGCGCATCGACCTGCTGTTCACCGACATCGTCATGCCCGAC
>NCHM01000670.1 GCA_002257205.1 Rhizobiales bacterium 24-66-13
CGGTCTGGAAAAGACCCGGATGTACGCGAAGGACGCGAGCTTCGATGACGAGCTCGCCAAGGCCTACGGCATCGCCTGGGTCGAGGACCTGTTCGCCTCGGCCGACGAGGACAGTCGCTATACCACGGATGTCGAGGCCTTCCTCGGGGCCCAGCAGGAGTGGATGTCGAACCACCTGCCCAAGCGCGGCGTCATCGTCGAGGCCGACACCTGGGGACGCGCGAAGCTGCCTCCCAAGGCTGAACGCGTCTACGGCAAGCCTGGCAAGTCCGGCCACACCGCGATGTTCGTCGATCGCGAGGGCAAGGTGCAGACGGTCCACTACCGGATGCCGGAACCGAAGACGGCCAAGGGCAAAGGCGGGCCGGCCGGTGGCGCTGCTGGTGACGACGGCATCGCGGCCTCGAAGCCTCGTCCGGACGTGACCCGTAGAGGTATCGAAATGGTTGGCGATTTCCGGACCGATGCACTGCACGAGGCGCTCGCCCGCGCGCCGATCGAGGACGACACGCTGCTGGCGTTGCTCGTCCTCGCCTTCGCCGGGCGCAATATCTCCATTGCGTCCGGTGCTTCCAGTGACGTCTACGGCTACGCCCGGATGGATCGTCATGCCGCGCGGCTGGTCGGCCATGAGGGCAAGCTGGAGTTCGACCGCGAGACGCTGCAGCAGGCGGCCCGCGGTGTCCTCATTGAGGTGCTGTCGTGCCGGGAGAACCGCACGGATTCCGGGATCGCCGCACGGCTCGCCGGCGACGCCATCGGCGCCGACGGCTTCCTTCCGAACATGGGCACGGATGAATTCCTCTCGTGCCTGTCTCGCGCCGCGCTCGAAGGTTCGTGCAAGGACACCCCCATCCTGCCACGCCAGAAGGTGAAGGACACCCGCGCCGCGCTCGTCGAGCACTTCAAGCAGGAGCGGTTCGTTCATCCGTCTGCGCTGTTCGCGCCCGACGCCACGAAGCTCGCGAGCTGGCTCGTGAAGCACGAGGCGGGCGAGGACGACGACCTCGACGAGGGGTCGGGGGGGCCGGATGCCACGGAGCCGGCCGAAGCGCCCGACGACGAGGCCTACGGCGTCGCGGCCGAATAGCCGGCGCACATTTTCGCACTGCGAATCCCATCCCGCCGCCGGCTCTGCCGGCGGCGCTTTCGTTTCCACGCATGCGCAATCACGGAGGACATCATGTCCGCGCACACCATCTACGACAACGCGCCGATCGGCTCCCTCGTCGCCTGGTCCGACGGAACGCCCCGGCCGCCCGAGCGCTTCACCAGGAAGCTGTCCGCCTGGCAGACCCACAACAGCAAGGGCCGCCTGATCCAGAAGCAGGGGGAGCGCGGGATCGGAAGCGTCAGCCTGTCCGCCAGTTTCACCCTGCACGAGGCGGACTATGGCGCTGGCGGCGTCATCGCCATACGCGTCCACCGGACGTTCTCGCTGGACTCGAAACTGGACTTCACGGTTCTCGAGCGTCCGGCCATCGGGTCGGTGCGGATCTTCGACCGCGCCGGCGTCGGCGGCGAGCTCGTCCATCTCGCTGCGCATCGGCAGGCTGCTGAAGAGTGGCTCTCCCGCCATGGCTA
>NCHM01000051.1 GCA_002257205.1 Rhizobiales bacterium 24-66-13
CCCCAGCCGCCGCCATTGGCGAACGCGGTGATCTGGTTCGCAAAAGCCAGATAGATCTCGCGCTGGAAACTGATCAGGTCCTGGAGCACCTGCGTCATGCGAATCCCAATGTTGCGGCCGCGAGAACAAGGTAGCGGCCAATCTTGGCGATCGTGACAAGCAGGAGGAACATTGGGAACGGCTCACGCAGAACGCCAGCGACGACGGTGAGCGGATCGCCGATGATCGGCGCCCAGCTCAGCAGCAGCGACCATTTCCCGTAGCGGCGATACCAGCGCTGCGCGCGCTCCAGTTTCCCGCCGCTTGCCGGGAACCAGGGCCGGTCCCGGAACCGCTCGATGCCGCGCCCGAGCAGCCAGTTGATCACCGATCCCAGCACATTGCCGACGCTCGCCACCGTGATCAGCAGCCCCGGCGAATAATCCGCGACCAGCAGCCCGACCAGAACCGCTTCCGACTGCATCGGCAGGATGGTCGCGGCGGCAAGCGCGGCCAGGAACAGGCCGGCATAGACGGCGAGATCGGCCATCACTCTGGTCCTGTCGAGTAGCGACGAGCATGCGCAACGGCGAAAGGCCACAACGCATTGTCAAACGTCACGGATGCGAATGCGCAGCAATTTTGCCGAATTCAGGAACACCAGGATATCAGGACCCAAGTGCAACATGGCAGCCTCGATGGGGCCGATCCAGCCCATCAGCGCCGCGGTAATGCCCAAGACATGCACAACACCGACGCCAACGAAGAGATTCTCTTGAATTGTCCGGTAAGCACGTCGAGCAATCGCGCGGGCGCTGACAATTTTTGTGAGATCATCCTTCATCAATGCAATGTCGGCGGCCTCCAGCGCCGCCTGCGTGCCGCCGCTGCCCATCGCAATGCCGACATCGGCGCGTGCCAGCGCCGGCGCGTCGTTGATGCCGTCGCCGACCATCGCCACGCGATGACCCTGCCTTTGCAGTTCGGCGATGGCGGCAACCTTGTCCTGCGGCATCAAATCGGCACGCACTTCATCCACGCCGAGTTCCTTGGCGATGGTCCGCGCCGTGGCCTCATTATCACCCGTCAGCATGACGATGCGCTTCACCCCGGTCGCGCGGAGTCGTGCCAGCGCTTCGCGCGCACCGGGCCGCAATGTGTCTGCAATGAAGATCACGCCCGCGAACCTGCCATCGATCGCGACGTGAACCGGCGTCTGTCCGCCATTCTCGATCGCATCGGAAAGCGGCACGCCGCTCTCGCGCAACAAGGATGCATTTCCGACCAGCACGGCGCGGCCGGAGACCGTCGCCTTCACACCGCGCGCCTGCAACTGCTGATACTGTTCCGGTTCCGGGACGTCGATTTTCATCCGGGCGGCGTAGTTGACGACTGCCTTTGCCAAGGGGTGAGCCGAGCGCCGATCAGCAGCGGCGGCAAGGCTGATCAGATCAGCTTCCGAAATCGTGCCATCTTGCATCTCCACGCCGACGACCTCCGGCTTGTTCGCCGTCAGGGTGCCCGTCTTGTCGAACACCAGGACGTCGACCTTGGCCAACGACTCCAGATAGATGCCTCCTTTGACCAGAATTCCGCTGCGTGCGGCCCGCGCAATGGCTGCGATGATCACCAGCGGGGTCGCCAATCCGAGTTCGGCAGGCGATGTAAAAATCAGCAGAGTGACGATCATCCGGATGTCGCGAGTATAAAGATAAACCGCAACGAGGAAGATCAGCACGACCGGAATCAGCCATGACGCGACCTTGTCCGCCAGTTTCTGGACGGGTGCCTGTTCCGCTTCGGCATTCTCGACCAGACTGATGATGCGGGCAAAGGTGGTGTCGGCACCGACCTTCTCGGTCTCGATGTCCAAAGCGCCGGATTCGACGATGGTCCCCGCAAAGACATCGGCACCGTCGCTTTTGTCCTTCGGAATGCTCTCGCCTGTGATCGACCCTTCGTTGACCGAAGCCGCTCCGCCGACGACGGTGCCGTCGACCGGGATCTTCTCGCCGGCCCGCACCAAGACAACGTCGCCTGCGCGCAGTTTCTCGATCGGGACAATGCGTTCGCCGCGCGCGTCTCTCACAAGCGCAACCTGCGGCACGGAGCCGATCAGGTCTTTGATAGAGGCTCGCGCGCGATCCATATTCAGATCGGCGATGAACTCGGCGATCAGAATGATCACCATGAGGACCGCGCCGGCGACGGTCTCGCCTCCGATCAGCGCGACCACCGTGGCGATGGTGACGAATATCTCGGTGCCGATCTTACGCTCTTTTACGAGGTCAACGACGCCGGTCTTGACAAGCGGATACAAGCCGATGGCAACGGCCACCCACAAGGCTTGTATCGGAATGAGCTGCCGCCAATACAGCAACGCCATCAGGCCGGTAAAGACGATGCGCGCGACCTCGAACCAGCGCTCGCGCGTCATCAGCGATCGCCAACCCGATGGACCCGCTACAGGCGCCGGTGCAACGCTTTCGGCGCCTGATATCTCGGACATCATGATCGGCTCGCTATCTCGGATTGCGGTCTTGGCTTGAAACGTGAGCGCATCAGGCCCCGGCGGCGGATAGTCCCGCCCAACCGTGGTATCCGACGTAGAGGCCGACCGCGATGATGAGGAGGCTGGAGAAATAGGGGGCCCGCCGGGCGAAGGTCGAGAACCACGACCAGCGCTTGGTCGCGTGGCGGACGCTCAGTGCCGCAGCCGCGCCGACCGTCACCAGCGTGATCGCCAGACCGATCGAGAAGCACAGCACCAGCGCGAAGCCGAGCGTGAACTCCTTGAGTTGAAGGCAGAGCAGCAGGACGGTGATCGCCGCCGGGCATGGGATCAGGCCGCCGGTCAGCCCGAACATGATGATCTGCCAGGTGGTGACGTCGCGGTCGGCAAACTGGCGGCGGATGTCGTTGGCGTGCGCCAGCTCGTGCGCGTCTTGATAGCCGTCGGTCGCCACCTCGAGCCCGCGCAGTTCCTCGTGCATGTGGTCGTGGCCCTGTCCCTCGACGAAGGACAGGTCGTAGTCGTGGGTGTGGCCGCCATGGCCGAGGCTGACCCGCGCCATGAACTCATGCGGCTCGGGAATCTCGTCGACGGATTCGAGATAGCCGCCACGGTCGACGAAGGTGAAGGCCCGCCGTGCGCCGTCCGGCCGCTCGGTGACGACGGTCACGTCACCGGCCGTCCAGGCGTGACCGCGCTCGGTGCGGATGCGCCAGCGCGGCGGCACGCCATCCTCGAACACCTCGACCGCGACGACGCCATGGCCAGTGTCGATGCGGCGGATATCCTCCCCATGGGCATGACCGCCATGGCCATGATCGTGCCCATGATGACCCTCATGGGCGTGGCTATCATCATGATCTCCATGTGGGTGAGGATGATCGTGCCCATGGCCGTGATCGCCGGCTGCGGCCTTGGCCCGCTGCTGATCCTGCCACGTGCGCCAGAGCATCCACAGCGCGATCGCGATGATGATCGCTGCCGAGGCGAGCTGGAAATACGGCTCGAACGTCTCGGCATCGACACCCCGCCAGAGATACATGCCGCCGAGCGCGATGCCCCACACGACGAGGGTGTGCGACGCCGTCGCCGCCAGGCCGAGCAGCACGGCCTGCGTCACGGTTCCACGGACGGCGACGATGAAGGCCGCCATCATCGTCTTGGAATGGCCGGGCTCCAGCCCGTGCAGCGCACCGAGCAGGATCGCGCTCGGGATGAACAGCCAGGCGTGGCCGGAACTCTGTTGGATCAGCTCGGCGAAGGACGGCATCGGGGACTCACAGGTACTTGGTGATTTCCTTGAACTCGTCGATCGAGCGGCGCTGCTCGCGCGCCAGCGGGCCGACGACGTCTTCAAGGCAATGGTCGAGATGGTCCTGGATCAGCGTCCGCTTGGCCTGACAGACTGCCTTCTCGACCGCATGAAGCTGCTGGGCGATATCGAGGCAGGGTCTGCCGGCCTCGATCATTTCGATGATGCCCTTGAGGTGCCCATCGGCGCGCTTCAGCCGCTTGACGATCTCGGGGTGGGTTTCGTGGACGTGAAGGGTTTCGTTCATGGGCTTGATACTATCCCCCTGGAGAGGATATCACAAGACACTGGCCAGGAGATGATTCCGGCCTGACAACGATTCGTTAAGATTTGAGTGAATAGTCGTTGAGCATGCCGAACTGGGCCTACAGCGCAGCCTTTCGCTTCGTCATCGCCGTCGCGATGACGATCGGCATGCTGTTGTCCCCAATGGGCAGCTCCGCCTCGCACAATCCGGTCGCGCTTGCGTCCGCCGAAGCAGCCCGTCATGCTGAATTGGCAGCGCAGATCGAAGCACACGACCACAGCCATGACGACGGCGAAGCCGACGAGCAGAGCCCTGGCCATTCCCACGGCCACAATCCAGCCGATCATACCCATGAGACAGCGAGCATGCTTTCCGGCATCGCACAGCCGGCTCCCTCGATAGGTCGGAGTTGGCTGGCTTACCCGCCGTCGTTTGCCGATCTGGAAACCCGTTTCCGGCTTGAACGCCCTCCGAGACCGATCCTCCTCGCATGATCGCGGCCGCGCACGCGGCCACCCTCAAACGACGACGATAGGAATTCTCATGCAAGGACCCTTCTACGAGGGCCCGCCACGCACGCCTTGCGCGCGCTGGCGGCTCGCCCTTCCCATGCTCATCGCTCTCCTGACCCTGCCGCTGCTCGGCGGGGCGGCCTTCGCCCATGCCGTGGCCGAAGGCGACAAGGGCTACATCCAGGAGATCACCGGCATCAACCTGCTGCCCTTCATCTATCTCGGCGCCAAGCACATGGTGACGGGATACGACCACATCCTGTTCCTGTTCGGCGTGATCTTCTTCCTCTACCGGATGAAGCACATCGGCATCTATGTGAGCCTGTTCGCGCTCGGCCACTCCACGACCATGCTGCTCGGCGTCTATTTCAACGTCGGGATTAACAGCTACATCATCGATGCGATCATCGGCCTGTCGGTGGTCTACAAGGCGCTCGACAATATGGGCGCCTTCCAGCGCTGGCTCGGCTTCCAGCCGAACACCAAGATCGCCACCCTGATCTTCGGCTTCTTCCACGGCTTCGGCCTGTCGACCAAGATCATCGAATACAACATCTCGCCCGACGGTCTCGTGCCGAACCTTCTCGCCTTCAATGTCGGCGTGGAAATCGGCCAGCTCCTGGCGCTCGCCGCCATCCTGATCGTCATGGGCTACTGGCGCCGAACCGACAGCTTCTGGCGCCATGCCTACACTGCCAACACCGTCATGATGACCGCCGGGTTCGTGCTGATCGGCTATCAGCTCACCGGCTGGGTCGTCTCCTGAACATCCGAAAAAGGATTCCTCCCATGTACAACACCGATATTCCGACCCGCGCCGAGCTGCCGACCTCGAAGCAGCTTCTCCGCTCCACCATCATCGCCATCGTCGCGGCGGCGGCGATCCTGGTCACCATCGTCCTGCCGGCCGAGTACGCCATCGACCCGACCGGCATCGGGCGCGCGCTTGGCCTGGCCGAGATGGGCGAGATCAAGACCCAGCTCGCCGATGAGGCGGAACGGGATCGTGCAGCCGGCCAGCAGGGAGAAATCCCGGCCGCGCTGCCGACGCCTGATCAACGTTCCAGCCTGGCCGCCAGGATCTTCGCCGAGCTGGTGATCGGTTCGGCTGCGGCGCAGACCCCGGCAGGCCGCACTGATGTGATGACGATCACGCTGAAGCCGGGCGAAGGCACCGAGGTCAAGCTGGTGATGAATCAGGGTGCCCGCGTGAACTTCTCTTGGACCGTCACCGGAGGTGTCGTGAACTTCGACCTTCATGGCGACGGCGGCGGGCAGCAGACCAGCTACGAGAAGGGGCGCTCGGTGCCGGGCGCCGAAGGAGTGCTGGAGGCTGCCTTCGACGGCAACCACGGCTGGTTCTGGCGAAACCGCGACCGCGCCGACGTTACGTTGACGCTGCGTACCAATGGCGACTACGCGGAGATCAAGCGGGCGCTTTGACCAAGCCTCTCATGGCCGACTTTCGACGATGAAGCGAGGCGGCCTGCTCATCGAGCAGGCCGCCTGACGGAACAATCTCGCTGGCCGAGGCATTCGTTCACGAGGCTGTCGGCCTCACCGAGGAGGATTCGTCCAGCTCCGTCAGACAGGCCTTCTACGAGGGCTCGCGCGCGACGGCTATGTTATCGTCCGGGGCGAGCGGCGCGAGCCGCCAACATTGCGCGCCGCTTTCCCTAAAGATCTTCATGGCCGAGTCGGATTCCGATGATCGAAAGGGACCGTGGAGACCGCTCGATCGTTAGTGGTTGCCGGTGCAGCGTTGAGGTGCTGCTCGAGCTGCGCGATCGCTCCGGAGCCGAGGGCGACGCGGGCGAATCCCGTCGCCAGGAAGGTTCGGCGGTCCATCGGAAAACCTCCCGAGCAGAATGGCGTCGACATGACGATAGGGAATGGACCAGCCTCGCGCGGCCGGCGCAAGACGCTCCCGCCGATCCGCCATTCACGGCCGCGCGAGCGGGAAGTCACGCCATCGCGGCCGCCACCATCCGCCGCGCCTCAAGGTCGCGGCGTGAAAGCGCCCGGCTTCGGCAACCGCCGCAAGGCGATGCTCAAGGACATCGCGGTCCTGACCGATGTTCACGTCGAGCACAAACTCGTCGAGCAAGCCCGACTCATCATCTCCAGCGCGGGTAGGTGAATCGTGTCACCATGAAAATCGCGCAGGAAATCCTCGTGCTTCTCGACGACCGTCACATCGACGCCGGCTTGGGCGAGCAGCAAGCCGAGCATGGGCCAGGCCGGCCCTGCCTCGACGATGACGCAGCCGGTGTCGAGGTCTCCCGCTGCGCCGACCGTCGTCATGAATCGATGGTTGTGGCGGCCTTGCGTCCCCTCTTGGGTCTTGCGGCCGGTTCCACCACCGGCTCAGCAACGGCTTTCGTCCTGCGTGGTGCGCGCTTCGACGCGGCGGTGTCCGGCGCAGCCACAACCGCGGTCGGTGCGCTTGCCTTGATGCGCGAGGCGCGTTTCGGCTTCTCCTCGACCACAGGTGCGGCCTCGACGATTGGCTCAGGCACGGGAGCGGCAGCCTTGCGCAACTGGCCAAGGCCGGACGCCTTCGCCAGCGCTGAGCGGGATTGCGCATAGCTCGGCGCGACCATCGGGTAGTCGGCCGGAAGGTTCCATTTCTGCCGATACTCTGCGGGCGTCAGACCATATTGCGTGCGGAGATGCCGCTTCAGCGATTTGAATTTCTTGCCGTCTTCGAGACAGATGATGAAATCCGGCGTGACCGATTTGCGCACCGACACCGCCGGTCCCGGTTTCTTCTCCGGCCCAATCGGCGCCGCAGCGCCCAGCGACCGGAGGGCAGCGTGGATGTCATCGATCAATTTCGGCAGCTCGGCCGTCGGTACGGAATTGTTGGAAACGTAGGCTGCGACGAGCGCGGCGGAAACCGCCACCAGGTCGGGGGTGTCGGACTGCTCCGGATGCATCCTTGAGTGCCCTTTGTGTTCAATGAGCGCCGCGCTGGACTTGGAATTGCGCGACAGTCACTATTTCAACCATTCGTGGTCCACATCAACTCCGATCGGCGGCGGCGGGCGCCTTCGGTGCTGGACGTCGGATTACACGGCGCATGTAAATAGAACTCCTTAGGGCAACTGACGATGGGGAAGGCGCCGGATTTCGGGCAACGGCAGGCGAAGCTCATCTGCCAGATGCCCTATGACGAGTTGCTCCGATTTATCGCGGAAGGACTGCCCATTCTCCTGGAGAGTGCCAGAGGATTTTGGTCAGCCTCTTGCCATCTGTCAGCGCAGCCACGCGAGGCTGAGGTGTTGGCAGGCTTCGCGCAGGAGGAAGCGGCAAAGATTCTGATTTTGATGGATGCCGTGCGCTGCCCAAGGCACCTCATCGCCGCGAGATTGAGCCAGATCGTCAGTCGGTTCTACGGCCATCTCGAGCGATTGATTTATGCCGAGGTTTGCGACGGATGGAGCCAGGACATTGCGGACCTTCGAAAGCGCGTCGAGCCTCTTCGCAAATCTCATTACATAGAAGGTGATGTCGGAGAGTATATCGTTCCGAACGCAAATCTCTATCGGCGCGAAAGTAAACTCTATGCGGACATCGAAGCCTATGAGGACCGCGTTCCAATCTGGAATGCACCGAAGACCTATCCTGGTTTCTTCGAGCCCCGGAAGCCATCCGTTCTTGCTGTCGCCGAAGCGATGGCCGCATTGGGGATGTTTTCATTGCCTGGCCTGAACGCAACAGCGCAGGTGTGGGGAGCGCTGGATTTTGTCGAGCATGAATCGCTGCGAGATGCAGAACGGCTCACGGATCAACTTGTCGAGCGGCTCGTTACGGAGGCGTTGCCCGCCGACTTTGCAACACAAGATCATGTCTTTGTACTCGGTCGACACTGGCCGTTACCAATGTATAACGTCGAGCTCAAAATGGTTGATGTGTCGCTGGAGGATTTGAAGCAGGAGCAGGACCGGATTTTGTGGGCAGAAGCCGGTTACTAGTCACGAACAGCTCGTTGATTATCGGTTTTCACGCAGGCTTTCGTTCCACCCGTTGCCTTGCGGTCTAATACCGCGTCAGGATTTCCCGGAGACGACCTTCACCCCGATGCGATCCGCGAGGGAGATCAGGTCCGCATAGACGCCGGGTGTGCCGATAACCTCGAGCGACGGGGCGATCATGCGCAGCGCGTCGGCCGGAAGCCGGTTGCCGAACAGGATGATCGCGAGCGCACGATCATCCTGCCTCGAAACCCAACATAGTCCGTGAATGTCGGGGCGTGCGGCGTAGAATGCCTCAGCCCAAGGGCGGGTTTGCGGGTAGCGATCTTTCTCAGTGTCGATGAGCTCGATGCGCCGGACGCCCAATCTGCGAAGTGCCGTGGCGCTGAGATCGGCAAGGACGAGATCCTGGTGTGGCTCCAGCCGCGAATAGGTCTGACCCGTGAGTTTGCCCTTGTCGTAGGTCTTGAGACCCGATGAGAAAGGGACATCGTGAAAAACGGTCTCCATGGCGGCGCAATCGAAAGTCGTGCCGCCATAGAGCGTCGGGATTGCAACGTCGGCGCCGTCGACGATCGGGCTGAAGCGCGCATTGCCCTTGAGGCCCGGGTTGAACTGATCGCCGAGATAGGCGTCCAGGTGCATCCGATGAATGATCTGGCCCAAGGGCCAGATCACCGTTGAGGTCTTTGCTCCCAAGTCCGCCGGAGGAGGGGGCGTTGCATCGTCGGGGGCCTTCGCCTTTGCGTGCTTCGGCTCGGCCGGCGGCTTAGCCATGCGTCACGCCTTGCCGCTCATCTTCGGCCGCCGCGATCACGCGCTGAGACTGCTCCACCAGGAGATCCTGCGGACGCTTGCCGCTGAGGAAGCTGTTGTCCGAGGCGAACCAGTATGCGAGCCCCCAATCGTCCTTGCTGCCGTTAAAGACCTTGAGCACGGCGGCGAGAGCCTTGAGCGGGCGATAGCCCGTCTTCGGATCCAGCGCGTAGCCAGGAAAGTAATCGATCCCCCGATGCCGAACTGCGAAGATAATGCCATCCTTCTTCCACTTGTTCGGCTGGGCGCTGGGATTGTTGGTACTGAAGCCGGCCATCTCGGCGATCTGGGCCGCCGTCAGCCATTCACCGCTCTCCAGCACGGCCTTGCGCGCCTCAGCCGTCATCCGCGCCTCGAGCAACATATGCTGGGGGGGAGGGACGTGAGGCACCAACAGTTCAAGGATCGACTGCATGGCCTCAGTCTCGCGGCGTGCGAGAATGGCGCCGACAAGCGGTGCGATGCTCTCGAACGTCTCGGCGAGCGCGCGCACGGCCGGCTCACTGCCGTGTTCGAGGGTCAAAGCGATGACCTGCTTCGGCTTACCGCCGAGATGGTCGAGACGATGCCGGACCTGCTCCGGCGTGCCGGTCATCGTGGCGAAGCCGGCGAGTGCGCCAGTCGCATCGGTGGCAGCCATGGCCGCGTTCCCTTCGTTGGTTATCATGGTTATCAATATAAATAGATAACCAGAATAATCAAGATGGATTCGCCGCAACCTCCGCGCAGCTGCCGTCTCAGGCAGGTGACCTTCACTACCATGCTTGGCTGGACATGATTCCATATATCGAGTAATCTCGAATTATGGAATCAGAAAGAGCCATTCTCGCCTTCGCGGCGCTTGCCCAGTCGACGCGCCTCGACGTGTTCCGGCTGCTGATCGCACGCGAACCGGAAGGGCTGCCGGCCGGCGACATCGCCCGGCACATGAGCGTACCGCAGAACACCATGTCGACCCATCTGGCGATCCTGACACGCGCCGGGCTCATCGAAGCCGAGCGGCAAAGCCGGTCGATCATCTACCGAGCCAAGCTTGATGCGGTGCGCGAGCTTGCCTTCTACCTCGTCAAGGATTGCTGCGGCGGGCGCCCGGAGATCTGCGCCCCGTTGATCGCCGACCTGTCGCCCTGCTGCACACCCAAAAATGAAGCCACCCAGGAGGCTGTTCATGAGTGACCGTATCTACAATGTCCTCTTCCTTTGCACGGGCAATTCGGCGCGGTCGATCCTCGCCGAGAGCATTCTCAACAAGGATGGCGGCGGCCGCTTCCGTGCCTTGTCCGCCGGCAGCCAACCGAAAGGGACTATCAATCCGTTCGCGCTGAAGGTGCTGGAGAGCTTCGACTATCCGACCGAGGGCTTCCGCTCGAAGAGCTGGGAGGAGTTCGCGATGCCGGATGCCCCTGTCATGGATTTCGTCTTCACCGTCTGCGACAACGCCGCCGGTGAAGCGTGCCCGGTGTGGCCAGGCCAGCCGATGACGGCCCATTGGGGGATCGAGGATCCCGCCGCGGTCGAAGGCACGGATATCCAGAAGCAGGCCGCCTTTGTCGCCGCCTTCCGCTATCTCAGGAACCGGATTTCGGTCTTCGCGGCTTTGCCGGTCGCAAGCCTCGACAAGGCCTCGCTCAAGGCGAAGCTCATTGAGATCGGCCAATTCGAAGGGGCAACCTCGCCCCGCCACAGCGCGGCGTGAGGTCGATCATGGATGTCATCATCTATCACAACCCCGACTGCGGTACCTCGCGCAATACGCTGGCGCTGATCCGCAATGCCGGCGTCGAGCCGCATGTCATCGAATATCTGAAGACACCACCGTCACGGGCGATGCTGGTCCAGTTGATCGCGCGGATGGGGATTTCCACGCGCGGGCTGCTGCGCGAGAAGGGAACGCCCTATGCCGAACTCGGTCTCGGCGATCCCGGCCTGACGGATGACGAGCTTCTCGACGCCATGCTGGCGCATCCGATCCTGATCAACCGGCCGATCGTCGTTTCGCCGAAAGGCGTGAGACTCTGCCGGCCGTCAGAAGAGGTTCTCGATCTGCTGCCTTCGCAACTGGGCGCGTTTACCAAGGAAGACGGCGAGCGCGTCATCGACGAGCGCGGCCGCCGCGTCGCGACGGCGTAAGGAAAACCCATGTCCATTTTTGAACGCTATCTCACGCTGTGGGTCGCGCTGTGCATCGTCGCCGGCATCGCGCTCGGGCACATCATGCCCGGCGCATTTCAAGCGATCGGCGCGGCCGAGATTTCCAAGGTCAATCTGCCGGTTGCCGTGCTGATCTGGCTGATGGTCATCCCGATGCTGCTCAAGATCGATTTCGCGGCACTCGGCGAGGTCGGCCGCCACTGGCGCGGCATCGGCGTCACCCTGTTCATCAATTGGGCGGTGAAACCGTTCTCGATGGCGCTGCTCGGCTGGCTGTTTATCGGCTGGCTGTTCCGACCGCATCTGCCGGCCGATCAGATCGACAGTTATATCGCCGGCCTCATCATCCTCGCCGCCGCGCCCTGTACCGCGATGGTGTTCGTCTGGTCGAACCTGACCAAGGGCGAGCCGCATTTCACGCTGAGCCAGGTAGCGCTCAACGACGCCATCATGGTGGTGGCCTTCGCGCCGATCGTCGGCCTGCTGCTCGGCCTCTCCGCTATCACCGTGCCATGGGGCACGCTGGTTCTTTCGGTCGTGCTCTACATCGTCATTCCGGTGATCATCGCGCAGCTTCTTCGACGCCGACTGTTGGCGACAGGTGGGCGAGCCGCGCTCGATCGGCTGCTGACCAAGCTCGGCCCGGTCTCACTCGTCGCGCTGCTGGCAACGCTGGTGCTGCTGTTCGGCTTCCAGGGCGAACAGATCATCGCACAGCCGCTGGTGATCGCGCTGCTCGCCGTGCCGATCCTGATCCAGGTGTATTTCAATGCCGGGCTGGCCTATATCCTCAACCGGATTGCGGGCGAGCAGCATTGCGTCGCCGGCCCCTCGGCACTGATCGGCGCGTCCAATTTCTTCGAGCTGGCGGTCGCCGCCGCCATCAGTCTATTCGGATTCCATTCCGGAGCTGCGCTCGCCACCGTCGTCGGCGTGCTGATCGAGGTGCCGGTCATGCTCACCGTCGTCTGGATCGTGAACAGGTCCAAGGGCTGGTACGAGCGCGGCGACAAGGTCGCGGCGATTGCCGAGGCCCACCGTTGATGCAGAACGATCTTCCCAATGTCGTTGTCGACAACCTCGACGTGCCGACCATCGACCGGCTGTGCGCGACGCCCTCGACGCATCCGCCGCGTATTCTGTTACTCTATGGATCGCTGCGCGAACGCTCCTACAGCCGGTTCCTGACGCTGGAGGCCGAACGTCTGCTGAAGCACTTCGGTGCGGAGACGCGTATCTTCGATCCGCACGGCCTGCCGCTACCCGACGGCGCGGAGATCGACCATCCGAAGGTGCGAGAACTGCGCGATCTATCGGCATGGTCCGAGGGTCAGGTCTGGACCAGCCCGGAGCGGCACGGCGCCATGAGCGCGGTGATGAAGGCGCAGATCGACTGGATACCGCTATCGGTTGGCGTGATACGGCCGACGCAGGGCCGGACGTTGGCCCTCATGCAGGTGTCCGGCGGTTCGCAGAGCTTCAACGCGGTCAACCAGCTTCGTGTGCTCGGCCGTTGGATGCGGATGGTGACCATCCCCAACCAGTCTTCCGTCGCCAAGGCTTACGAGGAATTCGACGAGGCGGGCCGCATGAAGCCATCCTCCTATTACGACCGGGTGGTCGACGTGATGGAGGAATTGGTTAAGTTCACGCTGCTGACACGCGATCTCTCCCCCTATCTCACCAACCGCTACAGCGAGCGCAAAGAAGCGGCAGAGAAGCTAGCTACCGCATGAACTTCGGCAATCGCCGTTTCCAACGCTGCCCACGCGGCAAACAATCTTGCCCCTCCAGCAGTCTTCGGCGCCGGCGGACTGCCGGGAGTGAAGCGGTGCGCGGCTCGGAAGTCCCAGCCCTCGCTCCATCATCCCCTGCCGGCGCCATCTGCGGGCCTGCACCGACATCGGCAGGCGCGGAAACCGCAACTTGCTTCCGCGCCTTTGTCCTGCGAGGTGACGCTCTCGCTTCGATTGCCGGTGATGACGGGTCATGCAGCCAAAGGGGATCGTCCTGGGTCTGCTCGGTTACAGGCGTGCGGTCGCCTTCAACCGTAAGGACCGGCAAGATACGCGGCTCCGTCGGCACCGAATTGGAGGTGGGACTCGACTGACTTGTGATCTCGAACAGTGCGGAGGCTGCTGCCTGCGGAGATTTCGGGATCGAATCAGCTGCGGGTGTCGGAAGGCTCGCAGCCATATCCCTTGCCGAGATCGTCGACGGTCCGAAGGCTTTTCGCGCGCTGCGCTTGTATTCGACAACAAAAGGCTTCGTCGGGCGTTTCATGGAACCGATTCAAGTTGGGAGATCTTTCTCCATTAGCACGGGTCAATGAGGGCATGAATCCTTAACTTCTCAACCGAGTTCCCGTGAGATCTCGAGTTCGGCGGGCTGCGCGATCGGCTCGGCACGGAGATGCTGGCCTGGCGGGAGCGCCGACCCCGCTGTTAGGTGACGTCGAGCTTCGGGTGTATCGGGCCGATGCTGGCCAGGGCGTGATGGCCCGGCGCTAAGCCTGGGTGTTTGCAAAGAGCTTGGACCGTGGCTGGGGATCGACGTGAGGGTTCCTGCCATTGGTGGCGGTCCGTGGTTCCGGCGGGCGCCGGCGCGGCGCCGTCGGCGTGATCGACCTGCAGGGGCTCCTGTGGTCGGTGGCTTCGAAGCCCATCCCCTCCTCTTTGCCGCCTGTGTCCGGGTCTCGGCCGCCTAGTGCCGTCAACCCCGCTGGCCACCCCACGATGCGGGCATCGCGGGGACCCCGACCGGGGGTTCCCCTGCGCTGCGGTGACGACGGCGTCCGGCCCCTTCCTTTGGGCGTCATCGGGGATGGTCCCCGAGCAACCTCAAGGAGACTTCACATGGCCACGATCGCAACCCTCACCCAGAAGGCGGACGGCAACCTCGAAGGCACGCTCGCCACCCTCAACGTCACCGCCCCGATCGCGCTGGTGCCGAACACCCGCAAGGCGAAGGACAACGAGCCTGACTACCGCGTGATCTCGCGCAAGAACGGCTTCGAGCTGGGCGCCGGCTGGAACCGGATCTCGAAGACCACCGGCGAGGAGTACATCTCGGTCTCGCTCTCGGCCCCCGAGTTCGGCACCATCTACGGCAACGTGGCGCCGGCGCCGGGCGAGGATCCCGCCAAGAAGGTCATCATCTGGAACCCCGCCAGCTGACCCGAAGCCGCCGGCCCCGCCCAACAGCGGGGTCGGCGGGCGACCTTCTGTTCCCGCGAGCGCCGCCCGGCCAACGCGGTTATCCCGGCAGCTTGCTCGAGCGCGATTGCCGGGCGAGGCGTCGGTCGGCCTGGTTCTTCTTATCGATGGCAGAGACGACCTCGTCATAATCGACGCCGTTCTTCCTGAGAGCACGCCGCGCATCGTCGATCTCGAAGCCGAGCAACTCGAGGACGCTCATATTGAGGCTCGAGGCGATGCGCTCCATTGTCTTCAACGTCGGATTCCCGATCCCCCGAAGGATCGTGTAATAGGTCCCGCGCGCCAATCCTGTCTTCGGCAGGAACGCCTCCATTCCGCCATTCTCGCTCTCGAGCTGCTGGAGCCGGATCGCCAGCATCTCGTTGAGGATGGAGTGATCGACGGGCAGCGGCTTGCGGGCGGGGGGCATGGGAGGGCAGGGGCTCCAAGGCTCAAGATTGAGCCGAGCGGCATGATACAGCAACTCCATCATCTGGTATATTGAATGTTATCGAAATCCTGCCTAACCCCTTGAATCGAGTCGTCTTAAGAGACCTGGCGTCTGCTCCGATTCGAGCTCTGCCGTCGCCGCCGGTCGCGCCAGCAGCCCCGCTGGTTCGACGCCGGCGCGTTCGGCGATCAGTTCGATGTAATC
>NCHM01000671.1 GCA_002257205.1 Rhizobiales bacterium 24-66-13
TGCTCTATGCGCGGCATGCCGAGGCGGGCCGGTTCGACCCGAGCCGCATTTCGCAGATGATCGCCGCGACCCGCACCTTCCCGGACGCGCGCGAAGTTCTGTCCAATCTCAGCACCAGCTCGGACGCAAGCGCGGCGCTTGAGGCCTACAATCCGCCGCATGATGGCTATCGCGCCCTCAAGGCGCAGCTTGCCTCCAGCTACAAGGCTCCCGCAGCAGCGCCGGTGGTGCGCATTCCGCCGGGGCAGACCTTGCGGCCCGGCGACGTGGATGCCCGCGTTCCGGCGCTACGGACCCGTCTCGGCGTGCGCGGCGGCGTCAACGACCGGCTGTACGACGCTGACCTGGTGGATGCGGTGAAGATGTTCCAGGCCAGCAGCGGCCTCGATCCGGACGGCGTCGTCGGCGCCAGCACCATTTCCGCCTTCAATCTCGCGGCCGCGGCCCGCGGCGTGGACCGCACCGCCGATATCATCGCCAATATGGAGCGCTGGCGCTGGCTGCCGCGCGACATCGGCGCGACGCGCGTGATGGTGAACATCCCCGAGTTCACGGTCCGCATCTATGACAACAACCGCGAGGTGCACGAGGCGCGCGTGGTCGTGGGCAAGCCGGACACTCCGACCCCGATCTTGAGCCATGACATGGAATATGTCGTGCTCAATCCCTATTGGAACATTCCGCCGAGCATCGCCCGCAAGGAAATGCTGCCCAAGCTCCAGGCCGATCCCTATTTCCTCGCCCGCCAGGGCATGGAAGTGGTGCGCAACGGCCGGGTGGTCGACCCCGGCACGGTGAACTGGCATGCCGGCCTTGGCGGCTATTCCTTCCGCCAGCCCCCGGGCGAGCGCAATGCGCTTGGCCGCATCAAATTCATGTTCCCGAACAACCAGTCGGTCTATCTGCACGACACGCCGTCCAAGGCGCTGTTCACGCGGGACAAGCGGGCCTTCTCCCATGGCTGCATCCGGGTGCAGGAGCCGCTGAAGTTCGGCGAGGTGATCTTCAACCTCGGCCTCGGCTCGACCGAGTGGACTGACACGAAGATCGGCAAGATGCTCGGCGGCGCGGAGCGCTACATCAATCTGAAGCACCATATTCCGGTGCATCTGGTGTATTTCACCGCCTTCGTCGAGAACGGGCGGCTGCAGCTGCGCGACGACATCTATGGCATCAACGAAAAGGTCAAATCCCACCTTGGCCTTTCCGGTGGCCAAACCATGGCGGCGGGCCGGCCCCAGTCGGCCGCCCGCTGAGCCATCACGGCCAAGTTCCTGATTGTGGCTCGCTTCAAGCTTGCATGTGGCATTCTCGCCACATGGAGCCAGCACGTTTTTGCCATACTCCCCCGTTAGTCACGCTGCTGTGACCTTGCGAGCCGGTTGATAAACCGGGCAAGCCGGGGTGGGGGCGAGGGACGTGAACGCGTCCTTAACCGAACCCGATAAGACTCTGTTGAGCTTCGCGCCGCGCGACCAACCGGTTGCGCGACTGAGATGAATCTGAGCCTCGGGTTCGAGCCTTTGCAAAAAACATCCCGTTCCGTATCGCAGATCGTCTCCCGC
>NCHM01000672.1 GCA_002257205.1 Rhizobiales bacterium 24-66-13
AGCCATCATGGGTGCAGCATGTCGATGGAATAAGGCAGGGGCGAGGAGAAATTTTAAGCCGCCTCACTGGATCGTCCTCAACGTCCGGTAAACGGTCATGCGCGAGGTCAGCGCGGTGACGCCGGCCACCAGCAGCACCAGCACCGCGATGCCGGCGAAACCCAGCAGGCCGGGATACAGCCAGGTCAGGATTGAGGGGTTTTCCGGATCGCCGCCGAAGCCGAGGCGCGGCAGGCTGGCGATGGCCAGGAATATGGCGCAGGCGGACAGCCCGCCGAGCAGCCCGCCCTGCGCGCCGATCTTCAGGAAATGGCGCTGGAACTGGGCGGCGATGAAGCCGTCGCGGGCGCCGACGAAATGCAGCACCTCCACGATTGTGCGGTTGGTCGCGACCGCCGCCCGGGTGGCGAACACCACCGACAGAACGGTTGCGATGGCCACCAGCACCAAAAGTCCGATGCCGGTCGCCATCACGCCTTCTGCCATGGAGCCGAGCCGCCGCGACCAGGAGCGGTGATCATCAAGGCTCGCGGTGGGGATCTTGTCCGTGAGCGTGCGGCGCAGGCGCGCAAGGTCCGGGGTCTGGCTCGGATCGAGCCGCAGCACGATGATGCGCGGCACCGGCAGATCGGAAAAATCGAGCCCGGTCCCGAGCCAGGGCTCCAGCAGCCGCCCGGTCTCGTCCTGGCTCAGCACATGGACTTCGGCGATGCCGGGGGTGGCCTGCGCGATGTCGGTGGCGGCTTTCACCTGGGCATCCACCGCCGCCGGATCGCCGGCGCGGATCTGGATCGTCACTTCGCGCGCCACGTCGGAGCGCCACATGTCGGCGGTCGCCCGCACCGCCAGGACGGTGCCGAGGGTGAGGCTGGCGAGAAACGTCATGATCGCCACCACGGCCACCAGCGCCCGGCCCGCGACGGTGGCGCGCGGCACGATGGAGCCCTGGGCCTTGCGGCTCGCCTTCTTGCGCGGCGGCGCGGGCGGGGCTTTCGCCTCCGGTCCGGCGGTTGGGAGGCTATTCATAGACATAGAGCCGCCCGTCTGCGATCACGAGGCGCCGCGCGTCGAACTGGTCCATGAGCGCGATGTCGTGGGTGGCCAGCAGCACCGAGGTGCCGGATTTGTTCAATTCCACGAACAGGCGCAGCAGCCTGCGCGCCAAAGTGGGGTCGACGTTGCCGGTCGGTTCGTCTGCCAGCAGGAATTCCGGTCGGCCGATCAGCGCGCGGGCGATGGCGGCGCGCTGCTTCTCGCCGCCCGAGAGCACGGGGGGCAGCACGTTCATACGGTCGCCGAGGCCGACCCAGTGCATCAATTCCGTCACTTCGGCGCGGTAGCTGGTTTCCTCCTTGCCGAGCACGCGCAGCGGCAGGGCGACATTCTCATAGGTGGTGAGATGGTCCAACAGGCGGAAATCCTGGAACACGATGCCGATGCGCCGGCGCAGCACCGCCACTTCGTCGGGATCGAGCGAGGAGACGTCGCGGCCGAACAGGGTGATGAGCCCCCGCGTCGGCTTGAGCGAGAGGAACAGCAGGCGCATCAAAGTGGTCTTG
>NCHM01000673.1 GCA_002257205.1 Rhizobiales bacterium 24-66-13
TTCGCGCGGCCTCGGCGGCGCGCTGGATCTCGGCGAGGCCTGGAAATGGTTTGCCCTCGCCGCGAACCAGGGCGATTCGGAAAGCGCCCGCAAGCGCGACGATATCGTCGCCCGGGCGGATGCGGAAACCTTGCGGCGGGCACAGGCCGCCGTGATCGCCTTCACCCCCGGCATCGTGGACGAGGCGGCGAATACCACCGCCAGCAAGCCGGAATGGAAACAGACGGCACCGGATGAGGCGGCGCCGCGCACCGTCTCCGCCAAATCCAGCACCTAGAGGCGGATTCGTCTCTCTCTGCCGGGCCGGCGGCTGGAGCCCCGCACCGGCATTGCCGCGGACACACGGGCCAGGGTCCTGCGCGGCCATGTCGTCTGTCCTTGCGTGAAGTTAGAGCATCTCATCGTTTCACGGAAACGACGAAATGCTCTAACTCATTGCGTTGTCGCATTTTTTTCACGCGAACCGGTGTTCACTTCGCTCGAAAATGCTCTGGGCCTGTCGATCGGCCCCGCCGCCGCCGGGACGCGATCCCTCTCGCGGCGCGGGCGCGCCTCGCGCATGGTGAGCGCATGAAACAGCATGCGATTCGCATCCTCGGGCTCGATCCCGGCCTGCGCCGGACCGGCTGGGGGGTGATCGAGGCCGAAGGCTCGCGCCTCTCCTTCATCGCCTGCGGCACCATCCTGCCGCCCGAAGGCGCGGCGATGGCCGTGCGGCTGGCGACGCTCTACCGGGAATTATGCGCCGTCGTGGCCGCCCATGCGCCCGACGAGGCGGCGGTTGAAGAGACGTTCGTGAACATGAATCCCGCCTCCACCCTCAAGCTCGGGCAGGCGCGCGGCGTGGTGATGCTCGCCCCCGCCCAGGCCGGCGTGGCGGTAGCCGAATATGCCGCACTCCTCGTGAAGAAGACCGTGGTCGGCGCCGGCCGGGCGGAAAAGGCGCAGATCCGCATGATGATCGGCGTCCTGCTGCCCAAGGCGACGCCGCAGACCGAAGACGCCGCCGACGCGCTGGCGGTGGCGATCACCCATGCCCATCATCGCGGCGCCGCTGCGCTGCGGCGCGCGGCGCTGTAGAGTGGGGCAGGCCGGGGGGCTCGCGGGGCGGCGATGCAGGGGGATGGCATGATCTGGGGGCAGCTGGCTTTGGTGGACGCGGCGCTGTTTGCCGGTGCCGCCGTCTATATCAATGTCGCCGAGCAGCCGGCGCGGGCGACGCTCGATCCGGCGGCGCAGCTGCGCCAGTGGAAACCGGCCTATGCGCGCGGCTTCGCCATGCAGGCGAGCCTGGCGCTGCTCGGCTTTCTGCTGGGCGCGATTGCCTTTGCGGTATCGGGCCAATGGCGCTGGATGGCCGGTGGCGTGCTGATGCTGGCGAACTGGCCGTTCACCCTCATTGCCATCATGCCCACCAACCGCAGGCTGCTGGCGACCGAAGAAGCCCTGGCCGGGCCGGAAAGCGCGCACCTGATCGCCTGCTGGGGGCAATTGCACATGGTGCGCACCGGCCTCGGCGTCGTGGCCACCTTCGTTTTTCTCTGGGCGTCGCTGA
>NCHM01000052.1 GCA_002257205.1 Rhizobiales bacterium 24-66-13
AAGCGCGGGGAGAAGGATGTCGCCCTGCCCCAGGCGCTCGATGATTTCGGTTTTCATGACTGCCACCCTCGTCGGTCGCCTGGGACCAAAGCATGGGGGGCCAGAGATGTGATTGCGGCAGGTCAGTCATGAGGATGTCATGTTTGTTCAAGACCTGACGGACCACGGCATCGCTCCGCGAGGCGGTAACGCCCTTCCGGGGGGCACCGCGCCTTGATCGCAGTGCAAACTGCTGCCATAAAATACCCTGTGAATCCGCGAAAGGCTCAGTACGTTTTCGACCTGGGTCCTTTGTGCGTTCGCTGAATCTGCACGTGCGGCGGCGCGCAAGGCTTGGCGGCCTGCGAATTCCGCCCACAATCGAGCCACGAGGACCGGGCTGGAAAGAAGCCGGGCCGCACCGCATGGCCCTATCTGACGCGGCAGCGGCGCGCGTCCTTTCGCGCCCGCCCTCAGCCGCCCGACAGGCTATTGTGCAACGAAGGCGCCTCGATCGGCGCGGGCAATGATAAAAGAGACGAAGACCTTGCGTTTATCTGCCACCACCGCCCCGGAGAGGATAAGCGCCACCTTGGCGTCCGCAGTGCGGGCCGTCGAACTGGAAGCGCGCGGCCTCGCGCAATTGGGGGCGATGCTGCTGGGACCGCTCGGCGCCGCGTTCGAGAAGGCTGTCGACTTGGTTATGGCCTCGCGCGGCCGCGTGGTCATCAGCGGCATGGGCAAAAGCGGCCATATCGCCCGCAAGATCGCCGCCACCATGGCTTCGACCGGCACCCCGTCTTTTTTCATGCATCCGGCGGAAGCGAGCCACGGCGACCTCGGTATGGTGACGAAGGACGACGTGCTGATCCTCGTCTCCTGGTCAGGCGAAACCGCGGAATTCCGGCCCGTCATCGAATATGGCAAGCGCTTTTCCATTCCGATGATCGCGCTGACCTCGAGGCAGGACAGCACGATCGCGCGCGCAAGCGACGTCGCGCTCATTCTTCCCTCGGCGGAGGAGGCCTGCCCGAACAAGCTGGCCCCGACCACCTCCACCACCCTTCAGCTGGTTATGGGGGATGCGCTCGCCGTGACGCTGCTGGAGCGGCGCGGCTTCTCGCCGGAGCAGTTCAAGGTGTTCCACCCCGGCGGAAAACTCGGAACGATCCTGATCCGCGCCGCCGACCTGATGCATTCCGGCCCTGCCCTGCCCGTGGTGACGCCGGATACGCCGGTGCCCGAGGTTCTCCTTGCCATGAGCGCGGGCCGGCTTGGCTGCGTGCTCGTGAAGGCGGAGGACGGCAGCCTTCGGGGAATCGTGACCGACGGGGACATCCGGCGCGCAGTGACCGAAGGCGATCTCGCGGGCCTTGTCAGCACGTTCATGACCAAGTCGCCGGTGAGCGTGCCACCGTCCACGCTCGCGAGCGAATGCGTCGCCTTGATGAATGAGCGGCGTATCACGGTTCTCGTCATCAGCGAGGGCACAAAGCCGGTCGGCCTCCTTCACATGCATGACCTCCTACGCGCCGGCATAGGCTGAGGTGCGAAGGTTGCACGCTTGTTGATACTCCCGTTCGTGAGGCGCGACGCGCTTTCCGGACATCCGTTGGTGCGCGCCGAATGCGGCGGCGGCCCCTCCCTTGTGCATGGGCGATCCGCTAACGTGCAACCGGATTTGGAACGGACCGCACATGCCCTATCCCCCCGGCACCACCGCCATCTTCGGAATACGGATCGCCATTGCCTGTGCCGGGCTGCTGTGCCTGCTCGCTAGCGCGCGTGCCGAAGGTCCGGCGGCGCGACAATCGGAACCGCAGTCGAATATCCCGACCGCGCCGCAGGTCTGGGATGGCCACCACTGGGTTCCGCCGGACCTGTCGTCCGGCCGCACCCTGCCCCCGAAGGGAGCGCTGCCCCGCACGACGTCTGCCCGCGCGGCCGACCGCTTCGATGCGCGAGACTATGGGGCGGTTTGCGATGGCAAGTTTCATTCGGCGCAGGCAGCTCTGGGCATTGCGACACTGGCTGAGCTCACCGGATGGACGAACGAGTTCGGCGCAAAGCCCTATGCGGCTCTTGCCTCTTATCCTTATGGCACCCTGTTCAACCTGCCTGTCTCTTTGGACGCCGCACCCGGCACCACGACCCTGGCCTTCTCGGTATCGCGGAAGTCCGGTCTCGTGCTGACCACGACGCAGGCGACGGCTGCAGGCAAGGCCGTCTTGAGCTTTACCGGGCCCTGGGGCATCCCCGACGGCACCCCGGTAACGGGAGAAGGGCTCAAAAGCGGGACCGTGGTGGATCAGGTGTTCACCTCGCAACTGACCATCACCCCGCCGGCGGCGGAGCCGATCGCCAAGGGCACGCCAATCACTTTTGACGTACAGGGCGTCGGAACTCCGGTGAAGACGGCGCCACTTGTGCTGACTGTCGCGGCGCCCGTCCCGGTCGGGTCCGCGACCATCACCTTGAGCAGCCCTCCCGGCGCCATCCGCTCGGGTACCGCTATCGCGGGCGCCGGTCTTGCGGCTCAGACGTTTGTCCGCAGCGTCGATGGCGCACGCGTGACAGTATCGCCGGCCGCGACGGCGGCAATCCCCGCGGGCTCGACATTGTCCCTCGAAGTTGCGGGGCTTGCAGGGTCAACGCGCGTGCGAATAGCGCCAGCGGCCCTCCCAGGAACCTTTGTTCCTGGCAGTAGACTTGAGGTCAGGCAGGCAGGGACACCGCGCGGCGGCGTGCCCATTGCCCAGGCGGATCTGCCGAAAGGCATCATCACACTCGCACAGCCACTCGAAGCCGACCTTCTCGCCGACACGCAAGGCACCCTGACAAGCGGATTCGCGCTCTATCTCCAGGATGTCGGCGGCATCACCGCCGGTATGCTGGTCACCGGCGCTGGAATTCCGGCAGGAACCTATGTCGAACTGGTCAACCCGTCGACGCAGGAGGTGCGCCTGTCGGGAAATGTGGGCGTCGTCGCGGCCGGGACGGACCTGACGTTTTCCTGGCCTTGGCTCGCCAACATAAGGGCGGGCATGCAAGTCTTTGGTCCCGGCATACCCGATGGAACACAGGTGGAAAGCGTGGATGTCAGGGCCGGCATCGTAACGCTGTCCGCCGCATCGACGACACCACTCAAGGCCGCCACCTCCAATTTCGCAGAATCTCCCGCCAATCGCGGCACGGAGATTACATTCTATGCGCCATTTACCGATGCCGAAGCCGCAGCTCTTCAGATGGATAGCCTCGGCATCATCGCCGCCGTCAAGTCCGCCGAACAGGGCGGCGGCACGGTGCGTTTGCCGCCTGGCCACTGCCTGACCGACCAGCCCATCATCGTGCCGGTGCTTTCGCGACGTGATAATATACGTTCCAATGTGGTTTCGATTGTAGGAGACGGCATCTACTCTTCTTATCTTGAGCCCATCCGCGATTTCGGTCCATCGGGGTTTGTTCTCTCGTGCGGCGATCCCACCGGAAATATGGACAATTTACGCGGCATGTATTCGGATGGCGGCACATATTGCCACGGCCACTTTCGTGACTTTCACGTTCGCATGCCCGATAGCAAGCTGACACCTGGGATGCGTCCGAAAGTTGCCGGCGTTCCTGTCATGATGAGCGGCATCCGCGGCGGACCGCGGCGTGACATGGAAGATCTGTTCATAGAGGGATTCAACACCGGAATTTACTGGCTGGCGGATCACACGACGCTGCGCCGGCTGTGGATTGTCAGCAACTTCATCGGCATCCGCAACGGCGAACCCATGAAGGTGCTGTTCGGCGACAACGTCTGGGACGCGGTCGAGATCATCGCCTCCGCCTGGGCGCACGTGAGCGTGCATCCTCAGAGCTTCCTGAACACCGCAATGCTGAAGTCCAATTTCGGGTTCGCCCCCTATACAGTCTGGTGCGAACCGGGTCTGCCGAGCCCCGGCATGTGCATGCAAGGCTCAACGATTATCCAGCCCAATTGGGAAAGCACCGGCTGCGCCGCCATAGCGGACGGCAATATCCGCCCGACCAATTCGCCCGATCGCGGCGCGCGGCGGTTCATCCTCTCCGTTCGATTCGAGAATTTCTATTGGTGGGGACAGGACCCCCGCTTCCAGCCGCAAGGCGGGTGCAAATGGAATGCCTATATTGACCTGCAATCCATGCAAGGTGTGACATTCGACAGCATCTGGCCCAATACGATGGCGGTCGTCAAAGGTGCCGCGGGCCTGTTCCGCATCGACCGCTCCAATAATTACGCCGCCAATACCGGAGGCATCCGCATGAGCGGCGACGGGCTGCTCAATATCCTGAAGCAGTACGCAGGCGCCTGCCAAGAAGTGCTCGCAGGAGTTGGCGGCCCCTTCGCCTCAACGGCCTATTTCACCCGGGCCGAGCGACGGGTGACACTGGAGGTTCCCGGCACGCTGAACATGCGTCTCAACACCCTCATGGATGCCACGGCCACCACGCTGCAGGCAGGTTCCGTCATGGCAAGCACACAAAATTCCAACAGAACCGGCGTACGCTTGGCGCGCCAAGGTGAGGGTGGCGAAACCAGCTTCGCCGGCATCGTCCCGGTCGCCTATCCCTGCCCAATGACCGGCCGGTCTATTGTTGTCGCAACATCTGGGACGGAAATCCCCGTCAGGGTCTCCAAGTCGATAACAATCGGCGCCAATGTTGCCGTCGGCCCTGTGCCGGGCATCGCAATTCAAGACGCCGACAAACAAAACAGGGCCGTGATCGGGCGGGTTGTGGGTTCGAACGAAAGGGATCCGGGACTCGCATATCTGGAGAGGTAGCGGCCGCTGCCGATGCACTCAGGCGTCCGGCACCGTCTTTGCCGCCAGCAGGTCGGCGAGGAAAGGCACTGCAAGCCGGTGCAGTGCCTGCCAATCCATACTGAAATTCGCCCGCGAGGCAACGCCGAGCCGCTCCTGCACGTCACGCACGTCCTCGGGCGCCACATGGACAGCGGCGACCGCGCCTTCGCGGAAATGATCATACAGGCGCCCGTCAAAGCTCTGGGCCTGAGAGAACGCAACGTTGGAAAATGCAACGCCTGGAAGGTTTGCGATCCACCGATATTTGGCCATGCCAGCACCCACGGGCGCGATGAAGCAATCCGCCAGGTCCGCCAACACGAGGCTCTCCGCGATTGTGCAGCCGATGGAATTGAAAATCCGGCCGTCATCGCCGCAGGCATCGACGATGGGATCCGAGATTTTCTCTTCCGCCTCCAGTGACATCAGCGCATGGGTCCAGCCTTGCACGGTGCCCCTGTTGAGGCCATCCAGCAAGAAGCCGATGCGCGGAAACTCCCCTTTGAGTGCCTTGATGAGTTCGATCCACCCGGTGCCCTGCTCGACCCAGCATCGATTGTCGAGACGGATAGTGATCAGCACCATGGGCTCGCACGACGCCCGGAAAGCACGCGCCTTTGTCAGGAACTCTTCGGAGCAATTGCGATAAGCCCATTTCACCACACGTGTGGCGAGATCGGCGGAAACAAAGCGGTTCTTGATGGTGAGCAGCAGCGCGCCATGCCGGAGGATCAGATCTACAGGATCTTCGTTCGGCCGCAGCGCCTTAACGCCGAGGGGGGACTTTGCCACCTCGTCTTCATAGAGTTCGCCGACGCTGCCCAGCATTCGAACATGATCATGTACCACATAGAAATCTGTGAGTGCCGCTCCGCCATGGCGGAAGAACGGGTCCCAGCCGGAGACGCAATTCCAAATATAATGTCCAATGTGCGGGCACATGAACTCGCTGACGGCAATCGTACGGGGAGGCGCCGAAAGATAGGCCCTAAACTCGTCTTCGCGCGCAAGCAAGGCTGAAAAAACCCCAAACAATTGCGGAAAGAGAGATTTAGGCTGAACACGCTGGAATGGAAAAGCGATCACGATTCCCTTGGCGGGGAACACCCAGCAATGGTCGGCCGAAGCTTGATCGGTATCCGTCCACTGGATGACCAGACAAACATTGCCACCCTCGCTCAGCAGAAAACATTCCGGCGCAAGGCTGTGCGTAGAAAAACCGACATTTCCGCTAAAGGGTGAAAGGACCGGCTTCGCCCGGCCGTAGACACTCTCCAGCACATCTCGGACACGCGGTTCGGCAGCCGGATCAGACCACCAGGCCCCTTCGCCGCCATCGCGCAGCGACGACGCAGCCAAGTTGCGCGGACCAGCGGCAGCGGCATCTAGAAATGCAGGCGCAATCCCCAGTTCCAACAATGTCGCACGGTCAGCCTCGCTCAGGCTTGTCGGACAAAAGAAACGAAATCCTTGCAATAATGTCGCCAGCCCCGCGGATCGGGGCGCGATAGCTTCCCCCGCGCCCAGCGGCGCCGCGGCAGTGCCCGCAAGTATTGCAAGGATGCGTTGACGGACCTGCTCAGACCATCCACGCGCCACATCCGTTTCTTCTTCATGCTCGTCGCCGAACTGTCCGTATGCATCGAGCATCATATGCTCGACTGCAGTCTCGAGGTCGGGTCGAGCCTCCAGCATATCGGTAAGAACCGGTCGCAGGGCGTCGAAATGCCGGGCTTTATGAAGCAGTTGAGCCAAAGCGAAATAGGCAGAGCCGAGGGCCTGCTGACCGCCCGGCCGTCGCTTCAACTCGGCGATGGCCTCCCCAAAGTCCTCCCTGGCTTGTTCGATCTTGCCGCTGCCCTCGAGGATGAAGGCATAGGAAACGTAGAAGCTTCCGAATAAATCTGGATCGAGCTTGAGACCGCGACGAATAAGCTTCATCGCCCCATCGTCCGGCCCCTCGGCGTACAGAGATAATCCAAGGAAACCCGTGAGCGTCGCGTCCTCCGGAAAGTACGAGAGCGCCTGCCGTCCCAACGACGAGGCAAGATGGAAGGCCTTTTGTTCGTACGCAAGAACGACCGCTTTGCGATATTGCCACACGTGTTGCGTGGGATTTATTTCTAGTGACTTTGCAAAAGCGCGTGCCGCAGCAAGCGGCTCACGGCTCTTCCACAAAGCATCCCCAAGCAAGCCGTGCGCCTGCTCGCACTCGGGCCGCGCATCGACGGCAGCGCGGGCCAGTTCGAGGGCGGCGGCAACTTCATTATTGGCCAGATGATGGAGGATCCGTTCGTCCCAATTCGAGGGCATGGCCACGACGCTTTCAAATTCTTTCGTCATCGTCGGCAACCTCAACAGATCAAATCTTAATTTATCGCTCGCCCTGACTTACGACAAGGCTCGCTGTGTCTGGCTCAGAAACAGACGAACGGAGGCATCGCTCCCTACAGCGCGATGTCAACTTCCCCGATAGACGCCGGCGACAACAGACAGCGCCTCGTCGAGCGCATCCAGCCCATCATTCCCCTGCTGGCGCATTTCGATGACCACCCATCCGGGATAGGACACCGCGCGCAAGGCGGCGCCGGCGCCGGCATGGTCGCAGCGCGGATGGCTAAACGGGCCGAGATCCGGCTCGGCGCAATGATAATGCACCGTCAGCCGCGCATAATCCCGGATCGCCTGCACCGGATCGTCCCCGCCCAGCATGATGCAGGCGCAATCCAGATGGACGCGGATGTTGGGATGCGCGCACCGCTCCACCATCGCGGCGACATCGCGCACCCGCGTCAGGAAATCGGCGCCATAATATTCCGGTACCGGCTCGATCCCGAGGGTCAGTCCGTGGCCACCGGCGATGTCGCCGAGGAGACCGAAGCGCTCCGCACCGAGCGCCTCGGCATCCGCTGCCGAAAGGTCCCCCTTAAGCCGGTTGCGAGGCGCCCCGAAGACCGCGACCGTCGCGCCAAGCGCAGCCGCGATCTCGCCCACACGCCGGGTGTGGTCACACATCACCTTGAAATCCTCGGCGGATCCCAGCAATTGCGCCTTGGGCTGATTGAAATAGATGGCTTGGAGCGAACTCACCACGATGCCGTCGGCATCGCAGCGACGCCGGAACGCCTGCAGGTCCGCGTCGCCGAGCGCATCCCAGTCGGCGATCCGGGTTGGTGCCACCTCGATGCCGGAAAAGCCCTTTGCGCGCAGCAGCGCGATCGCCCGCGGCTCCGCCTCCTTCGCCCAAGCCAGATTGCTCACCCCGAATTTCATGCCGGCTGACCTTGTGTGCGGCTGATTTCTGCGTGCAAGAAGCGCTCCAGCGCGGAGAATACCGCGGGCCTGTCGAGGATATAGCCCCCCGCCCCGCCGAACAGCGCGGCGTGCAGGGTGCGAAAATCATAGAGCCCCGCGCCTGGCGCAGCCGGCCCGAGGGAGGCGCCGGGGAAGAAGCGCGCGCGGATGTCCTCCATGGACACCGGTTCCGTGGCGAAATTGACCAGGGGAATATCGCTCTGCTCCACCAGGGCCAGATCCGCCGAGAGCCGGTCCAGCGGATACCATTGGAACCGCCCGTCCGGGTTGATCGCCTCGGTCCGGTTCTGGTGGATCAGATCGTAGATGGCGTTCTTCTTGAGCCCGGTGCCGAAGAGGGCTGGCAGGCGCACGATGCGGTGGTTGGGAAAGCGAGCGGCGACGAAATCCTCCAGCTGCAAGCGATGCAGGCCGTAGGGGTGCAGCCCTTGCCGCTCCGGCAGGGCATCTTCGCTCACGCCGATCGGCCGCCCGTAGACGTCCACGGTCGAGATCAGCGTGAACAGGTCGGCCTCGACATGCTCCAGCTCGGCCATCAGGCGCGAGATTCCCGCGAGGTCCTGTTCCGGGTTCTGGTTCGCCCACCATTTGACGGCGCTAACACCCGCGCACACGATCCGATCGAAACGCCGCCCGCGAATGTCGCCTATGTTGGAGGAATTGAAGCCAGCATCGAAGGCACTTTGCGCGCGCAGGTTAGAACCGACGAATCCCGTGTGGCCGATCAGCGCCTGCTGCATCACCGCTCCCCTCCAGCCGCCGCGGCGATCTCCTGGCGCAGCAGGCTTCCGCCGAATTCGGAATAATCTCCGGCACCCGCTTCGATGAAGCTCAGGACCCGTTCCACCGCAAAGAAAATGGTATCGATCTTCCCTGACATCACCGTGAAAACCCGTCCGCGGCGGAAAACGTAGCAGCTGCGATCGTCGAACTTGCCCACCGGCTTGGTCTTGATGGCAAGCTGCGGCCCGAGGAAGCGGAAGCGATCCCTGAAATCGGGAAGATAGCGCGAAATCTGATCTTCCATCGCCGCGCACTTCTCGGCCACCACATGGCCGGTCACGGCATCCCGAGCGGCTCGGGCTTCGGCGGAACTGTCGAAACGGCCGAGGGGGGTATGGGGCACGCTGGACAGCGTATATATGTTCGGATCCTCCGTCGGATAAACGGAGCACAGCGGGCCGTCCACCATGGTCACGGCCGGAAACGGCACGTCGCATTCATAATAGAGCAGAATCGTCGGCTCGTAGAAAAAGCGGATCGGCAGGCCGCCTCGATGGCCCCACGTGCAATCAATCAGATAATCGAACGGCTCCCCGTTCACCACCACGTGCGCGCCGACACTTTCCACCGATTCAACTTCGGTTCCGAGATGCAGAACCCCATCGAGATTCTGCTTGAAATATTGACGCGCCCGCTCGATCAGCAACACACGCTCGCCGGTGAGGAGCATGCCGTCGACGCCGCGCAACCCGGCTGAATTCTCACGCAGCTCGCGAAATTCCAGGCCCGACGCCGTCATCACCAGACGATAAGTGGGAAAATCGATCAGGCTGTCCTCGCGGGGGACGGCATAGATGTTCTCAGCCACCTCGCGGCTGAGATTGGGATAGCGCTCCATGAAGCGCATGAAGCCGTCGCGCGACTGCAGCCGCGTGCCGTGGTGGCGTGCATAGTGAAAGCCCAGATGGAGGCGGAACTGGTTGTTTCCGGACGCCTCATTCAGCAGTCGATCGTGCCGCTCAAAAATCTGGACGTCAAAGCCGAGCCCCTTGAGCGAAAGGCCCATGTGACACCCATACCACCCGCCCCCGATGACAGCGACCCGCAACGCCATGACCCACGATCCCCCGTATTTGCCACGCTGCGCCGCATTCGGCAGACACCGTCATAGACGGACCTCATACGCGATATCGGTGGATTTTGCCTCCACTTTCGACGCACGCATCAATGTGACCACGCCGTCTACGACTTATATACTTGCCCCTTATATTTCGAATTTCGCGCTCGAGCCAAATATCTCTCCGGAATCACGATGACAACATTTTCGTTTGGCTCAATATCATGGGACACGGGAATGATCTGTCCGTCATGCGAATTTTGTGAAAAGGCCTGACCCAGAAGAAGCGAAAGCATCACGGCCGTCGAATGCCCATGAATCCGCAACGTCTGCGGCAGACCAAATATGTTATTGCGATTTGACGTCTCGAAATCACCAACTCCGCTGACATAAGGAGCCAAAGCATGGAATTGTAAGGCTACAGCATGTGTTTGGCTCTTGGTATTTGTACCAAGATCACCCTTGAAGTCAGCAACAAAAAAACCTATGTCTTCAATCTTAGGCCACAACGACGGCGGAACACGCAACCTCTCAAGCAACGAACAGCCCGTTACATAAGCCCCAAGCGCGTTCATATGTGTATCATTTGATAAGAATTTGCGCTGGTGCGGCAACCCCTGCAACAAAGCAGAATGATTATATAAAAAACTAGATCTAGCAAGAGGACTCAACGCGTTAAACACCTGATATACAGGACGCGCAGCTGACACCTCGAAATCACCCCCGGCAAATTCCACGACTTCCTTTGCCGCCACAACAAGAACCAGAAGATTTGCCGAAACAGCCTTCGCGGAAGCCGCCAGCGCCTCTATATTTTCCACCCAATACCTCAGAACATCATCCTCCAACGGCTGGGTGGCATTCAGATGCACGAGATTACTATTTGTGCCACCTCTTAAATAAACGCGCGCGTCGTCACGCACCGAAACAACAGGGCCAACATCAAATTTGACGAGACTTTCCGCCATCGCGGCCTTTCTCAAGACACGATAAAGATGGTGACCGACGATGAGGGAACGAGATCGGCCCGCGAATGATATCTGCACCCCGATATCGCGCACGCCGTCGCAAATGAGCCGCAGCAGAGCTCGATATGTATCCGGTTCAATGGGAATCTCGAAGTGCGCGCAATCCCCATATGGAGACGGTAAACTTGCTTGGCTCGAAGAGGTCTGTGTAATTATTTCGCCAGAAACAGCATTCCTTAATGAAATATCCACGGGCTTGCCTGGTGCGTCGGTCTCGATCGCCCACCCCCCCAACGTCTTTGCAGAAAGCCATTGAATATCCCCAATCAACATCTCAAGCCTCAGAATTAATATTAATTTGATACCGGCCGCGCCTTATCGGGAAATCGCTTATTCATCAAGGCTGTAAAAGCTTCAAATGAGCGCTCCCAACTAATAGTCAAAAGCTGATCCATTGCCGCAAGAGCCATTTTTTGCCGTTCATCCCGATCTCTCTGCAACATCGCCAGCGCGCCGACGAATCCCAGTACTACGGAATGATCGTCGGAATTTGGTATCACAACACCGTTTTTTCCGTTTGAAATCAACTCACTGACTGCGCCAACGTCGGTCGCAATGGGAATGCATCCCGCTTGCTGAGCCTCCAAGATAACCAGCGGCGCGCCTTCCCAGCGCGACGGAAGAATCATCACGTCAGCCTTGGCAAAGGCATTCCCCAGCTTGTCGGCTGAAAAGACGGGCGGCTCGAACACGATATTGGCCCGCTGCATGCTATCGCGCGTAGCAGTGTTCACGCTGCCCTCGACAAGATTCGCCCCGATGAAGCGAAAATTCGCCTTCAGCCCCGCATTGTTGCAGTGAACCACAATATCGATAATACGCTCCAACCCCTTTTGCGTATCCATACGACCGATATAAAGCACATTTAGGGTTTCGGTGGCTTCTTTTCTCTTCGCGCGGATCGATTTTAACTTATCGGCGGATAGGGAGAAGCTGGGTGCATTCTCCACCGTCATCATCTTCTCCCGCGGGAGCCCCAGTGCATACAGACGATGCCGCAGATTGTGCGAGCACAGCAAGAACAGGTCATAGGCATGCTCGAACAGCAGTCCGAGGAAGGGATGACCGACCTCGCGACCCAGGTCGCTGCGATCAAACAAATGGATATAGGAGATGGTCATGATGCCCATCGCCCGCAGTTCGCCGATGGCGGCGTTTAGTGGCGCCGCCTGGCAGTTGACGACCACGTCCATACTGGCGAGCAGGCCTACCAGCAGGGGAGTCCTCATTTCAGGCTCTGAGGCCACGCCGAATTCGGTTCCGCGACCGGAGCTTCCCCCACCCCATAGCGCCGGCACTTCATTGCCGATGAGGTTCACCGTATCGAATGCATCGTTGAACTCGGGAATAATCTTGAAACCAGAGCCGCCGATGACGAACAGGTGGGTGCGAAACCCGGCCCTGCGTAATTGCTGCGCGCAAGCATAGCCGACTTTTTCCGAGCCGCCGAACGATCCGAACGGCACCACGAACGCGACGTCCGCCCGTGCCGGCTCCTGAACGCGCGGCAGCAGTGTGCCGGAATTCAGGTGTCGCTCCAACAGGGCGGGATACTCCCGCATGGCAGGAAACAGCCGCGACCGCCACGCCCACCGGACGTTCAGGGCGGTGCGGTACGACGAGTTATGGATATGGGACACGCTCAGTGCCATGGCACCGACAAGCGAGGAGAGAAGCTGTGTCTGCCGACTGACGTCAACGGGCGCCGCGATGGTTATCTCCATCGCGCTCGGCCCCGGCTCCTGCGAAGCCAGGGACATCAGCCACCCCTGGTCTGAGGAATTGGCACAGCTTCGCAAAATGTCGTGGCGCCCCGCGATCAGGATCAGGCGGTCCGACAGGCCCGCCCCCGTGGCGATAGCGCGGAAAGAGACTGAAATCTCACGTGTGTTACGCGCGAGCGTTACTGCGACGAACTGATGCGCCTTCAGTTGGCGCTCGATAAGCCAGAACAGCGTGTGCGCAAGCCCGACGCCCAGGAGTTGCTGAATGACGTGAGAAGATCCCCAGAACATCAAATCGGGAGTCAGAAATTTGTCGGGTTCCTCCTGTGCTGCCCAGAAATTCCGACAGAAGTCCTTCAACACGTAAGATTTCGGCGAAATGGCCGGATCTGTGAACATGTTTATAGCCATGCTCTCGGTGTCGAACCAGCAATAACGCGGGGACTCCTCATGCTCATAACCGAGCAGCTTCCGCGGCGTGAATTTCTTTTTATAGCGGTCTTTCAAATATTTCGAAATGGACGTTCGATCGCGACCCACTTCCTTGCAACGACTTTCTGCACGGTTGCGGTATTCGAGACCGAACAGATCGCTGCACATACCCTTGTAACCACGCGAGACCGCATCCAGCCAGAAGTCCCAGTCCTCGAAACCCGACGTCGCATCGACGTTGAACCGAAGGTGCTTCAACAATTCCGCTCGGATGAGACTTCCCGTATCCGAAAGATTTTCATAAACCACATGCAAGAGTCGAGAATAAGGAATCGAATAATCGCCATTCCACTCGACCTCGAACGTATTGATGGCGGGAAACAACCAGCCGACGTCCGGATGCTTTTCCAACAATGCCCAGCCGTGCGCTATAGCATGGGGAGACAGACGGTTATCTGCATCGAGAAAGAAGGCCGCCTTCAGATTCGGGTAGACGTTGACAATATAGTCTATACCGAAATTACGCGCAGAACTTGGCCCACCGTTTGGCTTGTTTAGATAAACTACGTTTTCATAAGCCTGGGCCAACAGAAAACACAACTGGTCGGTTTCCACGTGCGGGCAGCCATCATTCACGATCACCACCGCAAGCCGCCCGTCCACCACCTGCTGCAAGGCGGATTCCACGGCCTCGATCAAGAGGATCGAATGCTTATAGACCGGGATCAAGATCGCGAATTGAACCGTTCCGTCCGGCCTCGGCTCGATATCCTCGTCATTGGGCTGTCGTACGCCGAGGAAGGGCGCCAGTGGCGTCGCCAATACGGGACCGCGCGGACGCGCATCGTTGAACAAGATCTCCTAAACTTGGTTATCGCTCGATTTCGACATCATAGAATCTCGCCCACGCAAACGCGTTCGACCGATTTTGCTCCATTCGCGTCAGCAGGAACAAGGTCCGAGGAGGATGACCGGAACGCTCCTCAGGCGTCAGAAAAACGGAAAGCTGATGGGGTTGAGTCGGCGCCACGGCCCGCCAACCAGACCAGTCGACCACATTCGTCAGTTGCGGCACCTCGCTCCACGGCACGCCCGCAGCCTGATCCGCCTCAGCCACCACCAGCGCAAACTCGACCGGCTGCGCTCGCTCGCTGGCGACGAAGCCCTTGGCGCTGACGCTCATCGCGGCGGCAGGAACCAGATCCTTCAACACGCCGATGCAGATCCCTTTCTGCGGGGGGTGAACGGTAATTTGTTCCTCCCCGGAATGGAAGACCACCTCGGCGAAATTCGGCAATTCCGCCGCAGTCAGGAGCATCTCGACCCTCTGCAGACTCGTCGGCGGCACGCGGCAGGAGGTTTCCACCGCAGTCGGCAACGCCTCGGCCAATACGACATTGGGCAGGCGCGGGGTAATAAAGCCCGGCGGCGCCTGCCAGATGCGCATCGCAATAGGCCGATTACCCACCACGTGCCCGCTGCCGGCTCCGTAAGGACAATAGCGCTCATTGGCAATGATCCGGGATGCTCCCAGAGAAACCGCCGATGATGAGCCGCCCTGGACCTCGAGATGAAGGATCGCGCTGCGCGACATGCCGTCAAGCGCCTGCGGCAGACTGAGGGTGATCCAATCCTCTTTCTGGCCGACGACATCGGGTATCGGGATAACCCAGGTTGCATGGGCCTCTGCGGAATCGCCAAGATACAAGGCCGCCTTTAATGAACCGCCGGTTTCGCCGCCGGAAAAACGAACCAGGAGATCAATGGCACAAACCCCCTTGGAGGACACAGGCAGGAGCTGACGGATCGCACTCGCAGCCACATCGACGACCATCGCCGATCCATTGGTCAAACGGTCCGGCGCGACGAACATCCTCTGCCGAACCAGCTTGACACCCGCCTGCTGAATATACGTCTCTAGAGCGGAAAATTTGAGATGCTGAACTTCGAAATCCTTACGGGAGGCAGAAAGTGCGTGAGCCTGCTCAAGCGCATACGCAGCCAACGGATTCAAAAAGCCTGAGACTACACCCAGGATTTGAACCAAAATACCGCGCACATCATCGATATCGCCAAGATCAACGACCGCAGCATTATTGAAATAATTGCGCAACCTGGCATTTGCCTTTAGTTCTTTAATAAAATTCACGTTCGCAGATTTTTGACTTATCAATGCTACAAACACCGGATTTCGCGCCACATCCGCACCAATACAGTCAGATAAAACAAGATCCCCATCCGCAGACACAGATGCGCTATAAATTGCGAAATGATCTTTCAAATATTTAAATTTAGCCCAAAAAGCATGCTCCGCTGGCGGAACTGCGATCGCGAGGAGATGATCCTTATTTTGTTTATTCAAGATTTTCATGGATTATTACATAATCTTTCGCGCGCGAACGCGGTTTAATCTAGAATTCCGAATAAAAACAATATCCCACCGCACTGCACACGGCTCAAGCGAAAATTCCGATGAACGACTTTTTTTTGGCCTTTAGAGGTTTCAACCCACCTCTCATCGAAAATGTGGCGGGTGATTTTTTGTGCGATGCAGCAGGCGCCGTCCGCCATCAATCCCTGCCGACGCGCGCCGGCGGCAAAGGGCCGCCTCGATCTTCGCCGGACTCGACGCCCCTTGCCGACCGTGCAATGAAACATTCAACGGGAATGGATGGAGCCGTTTGCGATGCGGGTGCCAGCAAGTAAGATTGTTCCAGTCGTTCTGGCCGGCGGCACCGGTACCCGTCTCTGGCCAATTTCGCGCAACACGCTGCCGAAACAGTTCCTCACCCTGGTTACCGACAAGACCCTCTACCAGGACACCCTGCTGAGGACCCCACCGGGAGCGGCCTTCTACCCGCCGATCGTCGTCACCAATGACGATTTTCGTTTTTTTGCCCGCCGGCAGGCCAGCGAGGTGGGCATTGATGCCACCGTTGTGCTCGAACCGGCGCGGCGCGACAGCGCCCCCGCCCTGATCGCTGCGGCGGCCATGGCCCAGAGGCTGCACGGGGACGACGTGCTTGTTCTGGCTCTCGCGGCCGACCATGTGGTGCTCAAATCCAAGGCATTCCTTGAAGCGGTCGGAAAGGCGGCGGAGGTCGCGGCCACAGGCAAGATCGTGACGTTCGGCATCGTCCCGGATTCGCCGCGCACGAGTTATGGTTATATCCGCCCCGGCGCGCCGCTTCCAGCCGGCGGCAATGCGGTGGCGGCGTTCGTGGAGAAACCCGACCGAGAAACCGCTTCTCGCTACATGTCCGAGGGATTTCTCTGGAATTCGGGTAATTTTCTGTTTCCCGCG
>NCHM01000053.1 GCA_002257205.1 Rhizobiales bacterium 24-66-13
AGGTCCACGCAGGTGAAGGCGATGTGGATCTCCAGCTGTCCGTCGCGCTCGGCGAAATCAGCCCGGACGGAATCGAATTCCAGCCCAAGCGATTGGGAGAGAAACGCGGCGCGGACATCCGCCACGATGGCGAGAGACGGGTCGGCGGGAACCGGGCCGTCATGGAGCATGTCCCGCCAAGGCAGGAAATGGCCGGCAATCCCGCCGGCCTTCAGGCGCTCGACCGCCGCATCCCCATTGGTGATCACCAAACTGGGCATGGTCATCCCCTTCCGCGATAGGGCGCAACTCCCGTGTCCGGCAGCCAGGCGCCCTTAGGCAGATCCCCAGTCTGCCAGAAAACATCAATGGGTATGCCTCCCCTCGGATACCAATAGCCCGCGATTCGCAAAAACCGCGGCGCCAGCAGCCCCACCAGGCGCTTGCCGATGGCGATGGTGCAATCCTCGTGGAAGGCGCCATGGTTGCGGAAGCTGGCGAAATAGAGCTTCAGCGACTTGGATTCCACCAGGAACTGGTCCGGTACATAGTCGATCACGACATGGGCGAAATCGGGTTGGCCGGTGACCGGGCAGAGCGAGGTGAATTCGGGACAGGTGAACCGCGCCACATAATCCACGTCCGGGTGCGGATTGGGCACGCGATCCAGCACCGCCGTTTCGGGCGAGGCGGGCAGGGCGGTCTCGCGACCGAGCTGGAGGTCGGCGGAAGTCATGACAAGTCCTTGTGCGGCAAAAGAGGCGGTCCCATCGGATTCTGGAACAGGACATTAGCCGAAAACGGGCAAGGTGCCGCTCCCATCGCCCCTTCGCAGCCGCGCGGGTTCGCGCTAGAAGCGGCCGCGACATCGGGCGCGCCTGGACATCTCGGCTCCAGGACCAAAGGGAGGGACATTCCAATGACCGCCATCGTCGATATCATGGGCCGCGAAATCCTGGACAGCCGCGGCAATCCCACGGTGGAAGTGGACGTGGTGCTGGAAGACGGCTCCCTCGGCCGCGCGGCCGTCCCCTCCGGCGCCTCCACGGGCGCCCATGAGGCCGTGGAACTGCGCGACGGCGACAAGTCCCGCTACGGCGGCAAGGGTGTGCTGAAGGCCGTGGATGCGGTGAACGGCGAGATCTTCGATGCCGTCGGCGGCTTCGATGCCGAGGACCAGGCCAAGCTCGACGCCACCTTGATCGCCCTCGACGGCACGCCCAACAAGGCCCGCCTCGGCGCCAACGCCATCCTCGGCGTCTCGCTGGCGGTGGCCAAGGCGGCGGCGATCTCCAACAATCTGCCGCTCTATCGCTATGTCGGCGGCGTGAACGCCCGCACCTTGCCGGTGCCGATGATGAACATCGTCAATGGTGGCGCCCATGCGGACAATCCCATCGACTTCCAGGAATTCATGATCCTGCCCGCCGGCGCGCCCACCTTCGCGGACGCGCTGCGGATCGGCTCGGAAATCTTCCAGACCCTGAAGAAGGGCCTGAAGGACGCCGGCCACAACACCAATGTGGGCGACGAGGGCGGCTTCGCCCCGAACCTGCTGAGCGCCGACGATGCGCTCTCCTTCATCATGAAGGCGATCGAGAAGGCCGGCTATCGGCCCGGCGAGGACGTGCTCCTCGGCCTCGATTGCGCTGCCACCGAATTCTTCAAGGACGGCGCCTATCATTATGAGGGCGAGAAGCTGGTCCGCGATATCGAGGCCCAGGTGAAGTATCTGGCCGATCTCGTGTCGCGCTATCCCATCGTCACCATCGAGGACGGCATGTCCGAGGACGACTGGGCGGGTTGGAAGCTGCTGACCGATACCATCGGCTCCAAGTGCCAGCTGGTGGGCGACGATCTGTTCGTCACCAATGTCACCCGCCTGTCGCGCGGCATCAAGGAAGCCACCGGCAACGCCATCCTGGTGAAGGTGAACCAGATTGGTTCGCTCACCGAGACGCTGGAAACGGTGGAAATGGCCCATAAGGCGGGCTATCGCGCGGTTATGTCCCACCGTTCGGGCGAGACCGAGGATTCCACCATCGCCGATCTCGCGGTGGCGACCAATTGCGGGCAGATCAAGACCGGCTCGCTGTCCCGTTCGGATCGCACCGCGAAATATAATCAGCTGCTGCGCATCGAGCAGGAACTGGGCGATGCGGCGAAGTACGCCGGCAAGGCCGCGCTGAAGGCGCTCGCCTGAGCGTTTGCCGCAAGCTTTTAAAATGCGGAAGGCGGGGCGGCGACGCTCCGCCTTTTCTCGTTCTAGGCCAAGGCCGGGCTTGCCAGCCCAGCCGCGGGGATGGCGCCACAGCGGGAGATTCCAAGGACTGCGAGTCTTAACCCCCCAGCAACCGCGATGGGGCAGGATGGCGGCATGCAAACACGCTCGCGCCTGCGCTCCTTCCTGTTCGCACTGCTGCTCTACACCCTCTCCGGGGGTGTCATCGGCTATTTCGCGTACCATGCCTATAATGGCCAGCACGGTTTGATGGCGAAGCGCAACTTCCAGGTGGAGATGGCGCAGCTCGAAGGCGAGCTGGCGGCGCTGAAGGCCCAGCGGCGGGCGATCGAGAACAAGGTCTCCCTGCTCCAGGCCTCGCGGCTCGATCCGGACCTGCTGGATGAAGAGGGACGCCGGCAGCTGGATTTCGTCAATGCGAAGGACCTTGTGCTGCTGAAACCTCGCTCATGAACTTGTTACAAGTTCATGACATCAATTAACTGAAATCCAGTTCAACCCAGCAGAGTCAAGCGTTTGCAACGTGTTGCGGTGCAGCACGATGCAAATGGCGCTTTGAGTCGTCTCGGAGGTGCGCTAGAGACTCCTCGGTTCCAGCGTGTCCCGAGGATGAGATGGCCGTAAAAAAGGCAGTCGCCCGCACCGAAGCCGCGCCCGGCGCGATACCGGACTTCAGCAAGGAGCAGGAACTTCACGCGTATCGCGAGATGCTCCTGATCCGCCGCTTCGAGGAAAAGGCCGGCCAGATGTATGGCATGGGTCTGATCGGCGGCTTCTGCCACCTCTATATCGGCCAGGAGGCCGTGGTGGTCGGCATGCAGATGGCCATGAAGAAAGGTGATCAGGTGATCACCGGCTATCGCGACCACGGCCACATGCTGTCCACCGGCATGCAGGCCAAGGGCGTCATGGCCGAGCTCACCGGCCGCCGCGGCGGCTATTCCAAGGGCAAGGGCGGCTCGATGCATATGTTCAGCATCGAGAAGCAGTTCTTCGGCGGCCACGGCATCGTCGGCGCCCAGGTCTCGCTCGGCACCGGCCTCGCCTTTGCGAACCATTATCGCGACAATGGCTCGGTCTCGGTGGTCTATTTCGGCGACGGCGCGGCCAACCAGGGCCAGGTCTATGAGAGCTTCAACATGGCCGAGCTGTGGAAGCTGCCCGCCGTGTATGTGATCGAGAACAACAAGTATGCGATGGGCACCTCGGTCAACCGCGCCTCCGCCCAGACCGACTTCTCCAAGCGCGGCACCTCGTTCAACATTCCCGGCGAGCAGGTGGACGGCATGGACGTGCGCGCGGTGAAGGCGGCTGCCGAACGGGCGCTCGGCTTCGCCCGCGACGGCAAGGGCCCCTATATCCTGGAAATGCAGACCTACCGCTATCGCGGCCACTCCATGTCCGATCCGGCGAAATACCGGTCGAAGGAGGAGGTGCAGAAGATGCGGACCGAGCACGATCCCATCGAGCAGGTGCGGGCGCGCCTGCTGGAAAAGGGCCTCGTGAGCGAGGACGAACTGAAGGCGATCGACGGCGAGATCCGCGAGGTCGTCAATGCGGCCGCCGATTTCGCGACGCACGATCCCGAGCCCGATCCCTCTGAGCTGTACACGGACATCCTGCGCTAAGGCGGCGGCCATGGCGATCCCGGCCCTCATTCTCCTTCTGGCCTCGCTCGCGGGTGCAGCCGCGAGCTGGGGCGTTGCGATCCGCGAAGGGATGAGGGCCGAGGCCGCCTCCGGCTCGTTGAGCGCGCGCCGTCAGGCGCTGCTGGTGCTCTGGCCCTTTTCCGCCCGTCTGCGCGAAGGCGCGGCGGGCGATCATGCCCGGCGGGTCGGCAAGGCCCTCATCCTGTTCATCGCCTCCCTCACGGTCGCGGCCGCCGCGGCCTCCGCTTATTCCAATCTCACGAGACAGCGCCCCGTTCCGCCCGCCCCCGCGAGCGTGAGCGAGCCCGCGTCGAGCAAGAGCTGAGCAGAAGCCATGCCCATCGATATCCTCATGCCGGCCCTCTCCCCCACCATGGAGAAGGGCAATCTCACCAAATGGCTCAAGAAAGAGGGCGATAGCGTCAAGTCCGGCGACGTGATCGCCGAGATCGAGACCGATAAGGCCACCATGGAAGTGGAAGCCGTGGACGAGGGCATCCTCGGCAAGATCCTGGTGCCCGAGGGCACGCAGGACGTGGCCGTGAACACCCCCATCGCCTCGATCCTGGCCGATGGCGAGGACGCGAACGCGGCTCCGGCTCCGGCCCAGAAGGCCGCCGAGAGCGCGCCGCCGGCGGCCGCTCCGCAGCCGTCCCCCACGGCCGCTGCCGCGCCCGCCCCGCAGGCGGCCGTGCCGTCTGCCGTCGCCAACCCGCCCCAGGTGAAGAGCCAGCCGGATCCGGAAGTACCGCCCGGCACCGAAATGGTCACCATGACCGTACGCGAGGCCCTGCGCGACGCCATGGCCGAGGAAATGCGCCGCGACGCCGACGTGTTCGTGATGGGCGAGGAAGTCGCTGAATATCAGGGCGCCTATAAGATCACTCAAGGCCTGCTTCAGGAATTCGGCGCCAAGCGCGTGGTGGACACCCCCATCACCGAGCACGGCTTCGCCGGCATGGGCGTCGGTGCCGCCATGGCGGGGCTCAAGCCCATCGTGGAATTCATGACCTTCAACTTCGCCATGCAGGCGATCGACCAGATCATCAATTCCGCCGCCAAGACGCTTTATATGTCCGGTGGCCAGGTGCATTGCTCCATCGTGTTCCGCGGCCCGAACGGCGCGGCCGCGCGCGTCGCCGCCCAGCACAGCCAGGATTACACCTCCTGGTACAGCCACATCCCCGGCCTCAAGGTGATCGCGCCCTATAGCGCCGCCGATGCCAAGGGCCTGCTGAAGGCGGCGATCCGCGATCCCAATCCCATTATCTTCCTGGAAAACGAAATCCTCTACGGCCATTCCTTCGAGGTGCCGAAGCTGGATGATTACGTCCTCCCCATCGGCAAGGCGCGCATCGCGCGTGCCGGCAAGGACGTGACTCTGGTGGCCTGGTCTATCGGCATGACCTATGCGCTCAAGGCGGCTGAGGAACTGGCCAAGCAGGGCATTGAGGCGGAAGTGATCGACCTGCGCACCATTCGCCCCATGGATACTGCGACCATCATCGAGTCGGTGAAGAAGACCGGCCGTTGCGTGACCATCGAGGAGGGCTGGGCCCAGTCCGGCGTCGGCGCCGAGATTTCCGCCCGCCTGATGGCCGATGCGTTTGATTATCTCGACGCGCCGGTCCTGCGCGTGACCGGCAAGGATGTGCCCATGCCTTATGCCGCCAATCTCGAAAAGCTCGCTCTGCCGACGGTCGCCGACGTGATCGAGGCCGTCCGCGCCGTGACCTATCGCTGAGGGGAAGACCAGATGCCCATCGAAATCCTGATGCCGGCCCTGTCTCCCACCATGGAGAAGGGCAATCTCGCCAAATGGCTCAAGAAGGAAGGCGACAGCGTCAAGTCCGGCGACGTGATCGCCGAGATCGAGACCGACAAGGCGACCATGGAAGTGGAAGCCGTCGATGAAGGCGTGATGGCGAAGATCCTGGTGCCCGAGGGCACGCAGGACGTGCCGGTGAACCAGCTCATCGCGGTTCTGGCCGGCGAGGGCGAGGACGCCAAGGCGGTCGCCTCCGGCGCCGGCGGCGCCAAAGCCCCCGCTGCTCCGGCGGCTGCCGCACAGGCGGAAGCCTCGCCGCAAAAGCAGGCTGCCGTTGCCGAAGACAAGACGCCCCCGAAGGCTCCCGCCCCCGGCGATGCCGGTGCGATCCAGCGCGAAGTGACGCCCCCGGCCGCCCCGGCCGCAAACAGCCAAGGCGGGCGCGTGTTCGCCTCGCCGCTCGCCCGCCGCCTCGCCAAGGAAAAGGGCATCGACCTTGCCGCGCTGCCCGGCTCCGGCCCCCATGGCCGTATCGTCGCGCGCGATGTGGAAGGCGCGAAGCCCGGCGCTGCGCCGGCCGCCGCCCCCGCTCCTGCGTCCGCGCCGGCCGCAGCGGCTCCCGCTCCTGCGAAGGCCGCTGTCAGCGGGCCGACCGCCGATCAGGTCAAGGCCATGTTCGAGGCGGGGTCCTTTGAGGAAGTCCAGCTCGACGGCATGCGCAAGACCATCGCCAAGCGGCTGGTGGAGAGCGAGCAGCTCACCCCCACCTTCTATCTGAGCGTGGATTGCGACCTCGACGATCTGATGAAGCTGCGCGAGACCGTCAATTCCATGGCGTCCAAGGACAAGGACGGCAAGCCGGTCTACCGTGTTTCCGTCAACGACTTCATCATCAAGGCCATGGGGCTGGCGCTCCAGAAGGTGCCGGCCGCCAATGCGGTGTGGGCCGAGGACCGGATCCTGCGCATGAAGAATTCCGACGTCGGCGTGGCGGTCGCCATCGACGGCGGGCTTTATGCCCCGGTCATCAAGAAGGCCGAGACGAAGACGCTGTCCGCCATCTCCAACGAGATGCGCGACCTCGCCGCGCGCGCCCGCACCAAGAAGCTGAAGCCGGAGGAATATTCCGGCGGCTCCACCTCCATCTCCAACCTCGGCATGATGGGCGTGCGCGATTTCGTGGCGATCATCAACGCCCCGCAATCCTCCATCATCGCCATCGGCGCGTCCGAACAGCGCCCCGTGGTGCGCGGCGGCGAGATCAAGATCGCCACCCAGATGACCGCCACCCTCACCTGCGATCACCGGGTGATGGACGGCGCGCTGGGCGCCGAGCTGCTGGCCGCGTTCAAGGAGTTCGTCGAGAAGCCCATGACCATGCTGGTGTGAGTAACTTCGATGGAAGATGCTGTATTTAAGAAGTTCATATCTGACAATTGGCCAATATATACTCATATTTTCGGTGGAAATGAGGCCTCGCCCTGGTTAAGGGCGAGGCCGAAACTGAGTGGGGATGTTGGAACATTGCCCTACCTATACATTGCCGGGCAGATGAAGTACTCTATGATACCGGATGGTTTTTATATTAAGTTTCACAACCAAGGTGAATATTGCGATTTGATAATTATTGAGTGCTGTCAAACTATTCAAAATTTTCAACAGAAACGTGGTAAGTATGCTCCATCCATGATTGCCACTTTGGCCCATATTCCGGGCCAATGGATGAAGCAATCTGCTGGATCAGGGGTGAGTCGATTTAATATAATGGGCCTTGATGAAATTGATGCTGAGACGTTTGCTTGTCCGGTTCGGGCGACAAATATTTTATATGTATTGCCAGATGTTTTGTATGGTGAACTGCGAGAAAGCTGTGTTCCGCATCATTTTGAATATTTTATGTCTGATGAAAATTTCAGAAGTCCTTCAAGGAATGATGTGAAAGAGTTTTTGCGCCGACTAGATATTTGGTCTCGTTTTTTTGCATGAATGCGCGGGATATTGAAAATTGATAGAGTTATGGCAGATCAAAGGTCGCACGGCGGCTTCGGTGTAGCAGGGCCCATGCGGCGCGCATGCCGCCGCGTCCAAGGTAGAACGAGGCACTCATGTCCCACACGCCCCACCAATTGGCCGCCGACTTCCCCGAATATGCCGGCAAGCTCCACGAGCTGCGCCAGAGCGACCCGCACTTCGCCCATCTGGTTGCCGAGTATGACAAGGTGAACGAGGTGGTCCACAAGGCCGAGAGCGATCTTGAGCCCATGGACGACCTTGCGCTCGACACCGTGCGCAAGGAGCGCGTGCGGCTGAAGGATGAAATCTACGCTTATCTGACCCGCTGACGGCTGGGGTCCGGCGCTGGTGCGTCGGACCCGGCCCGCCGGCCCTGTCGCCTGCCGAGGCCTTTCGCCGGCGCGCGCGGGGCGGGCACGGCCCCATTCCCACCCGGTCCCTTCTGCCGATGCGGTGCGTCCGGCGGCCCAGGAGGGGAAGGAGAGATCCATGGCTGAGACCAATTTCGACATCATCGTCATCGGCGGCGGCCCGGGCGGCTATGTGGCCGCCATCCGCGCGGCCCAGCTGGGCTTCAAGACCGCGGTGGTGGAAAAGAGCCATCTTGGCGGCATCTGCCTGAACTGGGGCTGCATCCCCACCAAGGCGCTGCTGCGCTCGGCCGAAGTGTTCCATTATATGGAGCACGCCAAGGATTACGGCCTCTCCGCCGAGAAGGTGGGCTTCGATATCGGCGCGGTGGTGAAGCGCTCGCGCGGCGTTGCCAGCCAGCTCTCCACCGGCGTCGGCTTCCTGCTGAAGAAGAACAAGGTGGACGTGATCTGGGGCAAGGCGACCCTTTCCGCCCCCGGAAAGCTGAAGGTGGAAGCGGCCGAGAATGCGCCCAAGGGCGCGCTCGGCGGCGGCGATTACACCGCCAAGCACATCATCGTCGCCACCGGCGCCCGCCCGCGCGCCCTGCCGGGCCTGGAGCCCGACAAGAAGCTGATCTGGACCTATTTCGAAGCCATGGTGCCGGACATCATGCCCAAGTCCCTGCTGGTCATGGGCTCGGGCGCCATCGGCATCGAGTTCGCGTCCTTCTACAAGACCATGGGCGCCGACGTGACGGTGGTCGAAGTGCTGCCGCAGATCCTGCCCGTGGAGGATGAGGAGATTGCCGCCCATGTGCGCAAGCGCCTGGAAAAGCAGGGCATGAAGATCCTCACCGGCGCCAAGGTCAGCGGCGTCACCAAGCATGGCGAGACCCTCACCGCCCATGTGGAAGACGCCAAGGGCGCCAAGCTCGACATCACGGTGGACCGGATGATCTCCGCCGTCGGCGTGGTCGGCAATGTGGACAGCCTCGGGCTCGAAGCGGTCGGCGTGAAGATCGAGCGCGGCATCGTCGTGACCGATGGCTATGGCCGCACCAATGTGCCCGGCATCTATGCCATCGGCGATGTCGCCGGCGCGCCCATGCTGGCCCACAAGGCCGAGCATGAGGGCGTGATCTGCGTGGAGACCATCAAGGGGCTTCACACCCACCCGATCGACAAGAACAAGATTCCCGGCTGCACCTATTGCAACCCGCAGGTCGCCTCCATCGGGCTCACCGAGAAGAAGGCCAAGGAGCAGGGCCGCGACGTCCGCATCGGCCGCTTCCCCTTCATCGGCAATGGCAAGGCGATCGCGCTCGGCGAGCCCGAGGGTCTGGTGAAGACCATCTTCGACAAGAAGACCGGCGAATTGCTGGGCGCCCATCTCGTGGGCGCGGAAGTCACCGAGCTGATCCAGGGCTTCATGATCGCCATGAATCTCGAGACCACCGAGGAAGAGCTGATCCACGCCATCTTCCCGCATCCGACGCTTTCGGAAACCATGCACGAGAGCGTGCTGGACGCCTACGGCCGCGTTATCCATATGTGAGGGGCGCGCGGCGCGGGCCGGGCGGAACCTGGGGGCTGATCCATGAATGGCGAGACCTATGCGGCGTTGAGCCAGCCGGGCGTCGGCTTGTTCACCATGATCCTCATCGGCCTGATCGCCGGCTGGATCGCGGAGCGGATCACCGCGAGCGACCACGGGCTGCTGACGAACCTTGTGTTTGGCCTGATCGGGGCGTTCGTCGGCGGCAAGCTGGCGGAATGGGCGGACGTGCCGGTCTATGGCTTCTTCCGCACGCTCATCGCCGCCGTGGTTGGTGCCATCATCGTGCTGTGGGTGTGGCGCCGCATCCGCGCGCGCTAAAGGCCCTTGGCCGGTTCGGCGCTGCCGGCAGGTCAGCACTGCATCGCGCCGGCTCGACGCTGGCGCGATGGAAGACTAGATTTTAAAGCGAATGCTTTTATCGCGCGCGAAAGTCGCCTGAAGATATGGTCACGCTCGTCAACACCCTGAACCGGCCGCGCCATCCGGAAAAGGCGCATCGCCCGGAAAGCGAGATCCTGCGCAAGCCGGAATGGATCCGCGTGAAGGCGCCGGGCTCCGCCGGCTGGTCCAAGACCGCGGACATCGTGCGCGCCAACGGCCTGCACACGGTGTGCGAGGAAGCGGGCTGCCCGAACATTGGCGAGTGCTGGGAAAAGAAGCACGCCACTTTCATGATCATGGGCGACACCTGCACCCGCGCCTGCGCCTTCTGCAATGTGCGCACCGGCCTGCCGCAGGCGCTGGACCTCGACGAGCCGCAGAAGGTGGGCGAGGCGGTGGCCAAGCTCGGCCTCTCCCACGTGGTCATCACCTCCGTGGACCGGGACGATCTGGCGGACGGCGGCGCCGAACATTTCGCCCGCACCATCCGCGCCATCCGTGCCGGGAGCCCCGGCACCACCATCGAGATTCTCACCCCGGATTTCCTGCGCAAGCCCGGCGCCATCGAGGTGGTGGTCGAGGCAAAACCCGATGTCTTCAACCATAATCTGGAAACTGTGCCGGCGAAGTATCTCACCGTGCGGCCCGGCGCGCGCTATTTTCACTCGCTGCGGTTGCTACAGCAGGTGAAGGAGCTGGACCCTTCCATCTTCACCAAGTCGGGCATCATGGTGGGGCTCGGCGAGGAGCGGAACGAAGTGCTCCAGCTCATGGACGACCTGCGCTCGGCCGAGGTGGATTTCATCACCATCGGCCAATATCTCCAGCCCACGCGCAAGCACCACAAGGTGGAGCGCTTCGTGACGCCGGACGAATTCTCCGCCTTCGAGACGGTGGCCTATGCCAAGGGCTTCCTGATGGTGTCGTCGAGCCCGCTGACGCGCTCTTCGCACCATGCGGGCGACGATTTCGCACGCCTGCGCAGCGCCCGCGAGGCAAAGCTCGGTCGGGTGTGAGGGCGTGCCGTCTTTCTCCAGCAAGCGCGTGGTGAACCATTCCGCCGCCGAGATGTTCGATCTCGTGGCGGATGTGGACCATTACCCGGAATTCGTGCCGCTGTGCCAAGCCCTGCGGGTGCGCCGCCGCTCGCCCGGCGGGGAGGGGCAAGAGGTGCTGGTCGCCGACATGACGGTCGCCTACAAGCTGATCCGCGAGACCTTCACCTCCCGCGTCACCCTCGACCGGCCGAAGCTGACGATCCATGTGGAATATCTGGACGGGCCGTTCAGCCGCCTCGACAATCGCTGGGAATTCCGCGACCTGGAGGGCGGCAAATGCGAGGTGAGCTTTTTCATCTCCTATGAATTCCGCTCGCGCACCCTGGGCCTGCTGATGGGCGCCATGTTCGACGCCGCCTTCCGCCGCTTCGCCGATGCGTTCGAGAAGCGGGCGGATGCGGTGTACGGGGCGGCCTGACGCGCCTAAAACCGCGCCAGGGTCTCCAGCATTTCCAGCGCCACCAGCACCGAGCGGGCGCGGATGTCGGCGCGCTCCAGCGGGCCGAAACGCTCCTCGCGATGCACCAGCAGGCCGCCGCGCTTGGCCGCCGCGAAATGCACCAGGCCAACCGGCTTTTCCTCAGATCCGCCGCCAGGACCTGCAACGCCGGTGATGGAAACCGCAAGGCCGGTGCCGGCGGCGGCGAGCGCGCCGCGGGCCATGGCCCGCGCGGTCTCCTCGCTCACCGCGCCATGGGCGGCAAGGATCGCCTCGGGCACGCCGAGCATCGCCATCTTGGCGGCGTTGGAATAGGTGACGAAGCCGCGATCCACCACATCGGAGGAGCCGGCGATATCGGTCAGCGCGCCGATCACGAGGCCGCCGGTGCAGGATTCGGCGGTGGCCAGCGTGAAGCCGGCGGCGCGGCAGGCCTCGAGCACGCGCCGGGCGCGGTCCTGGGTTTCCAGATCGCTCACAGCAAATCCTCCTCGGGCAGGCGGATGGTGGCGCTCGCCATGGCGGCGATGCCTTCGCGCCGGCCGGTGAAGCCGAGCCGCTCGGTGGTGGTGGCCTTCACGCTGATGCGACCGAGCGCAACGCCGGTGATTTCGCTGATGCGCGTGCGGATCGCGTCGCGGTGGGGACCGACCTTCGGGGCTTCACAGATCAAGGTCAGGTCGAGATGGGCGACCATACCGCCGCGCGCGCGCACCTTGTCGAGCGCGAACACCAGGAAACGGTCGGAAGTCGCGCCCTTCCATTGCGGGTCGGAGGGCGGAAAATGGGCGCCGATGTCGCCGTCGCACAGGGCGCCGAGCACGGCATCGGTGAGCGCATGCAGCCCCACGTCGGCGTCGGAATGGCCGTCGAGGCCCTTGTCGAAGGGAATGGCGAGGCCGCCGAGCATCACATGGTCGCCGGGACCGAAGGCATGCACGTCGAACCCGGTGCCGGTGCGCACATCGCTGAGCGGGGCCGCGCCCGCGCGGGCGGCGCGGGCCAGATCGTCGGCGGAGGTGAGTTTCATGTTGCCCGCTTCTCCTTCAAAGGTCGCGACCTTGTGCCCTGCCCATTCCATCACGGCGGCGTCGTCGGTCAGGCCGGCGATGCCGCCGGCTTGCGCCGCATCATGGGCGGCGCGCAGCATGTCATACCGGAAAGCCTGGGGAGTCTGCACCGCGCGCAGCGTGGCGCGCACCGGCGTTGAGGCGACGGTTCCCATGCCGTCCACCACCTTGATGGTGTCGGTCACCCCGGTCACCGGCACCGCCGCGCCGTGGGTGGCCGCCGCTTCGACCGCGCGGGAGATCAGGGCGTGCGTCACGAACGGGCGGGCGGCATCGTGTACCAGTACAAGGTCGGGGGCCTCGCCCGCCAGCGCTTCGAGGCCGGCCCGCACCGAATCCTGCCGCTCGCGCCCACCCGCCACCGCCGGCCGCACTTTCGCAAGGCCGGCGGCGGCGGCGGCGAAGCGGGCTTCGTCGTCGGGATGGATCACCACCTGAATGGTGTGGATATCTGAATGCTCAGCGAACAGGCGCAAGGTGCGCCGCAGCACGGTTTCCCCGCCGAGAAGATGATATTGTTTGGGCAACGGACCACCGGCGCGGGTGCCGCGGCCCGCCGCCACCACAATGACCGCGCACGTCGCCATGAAGATCATTCCCTTTTTTCGCCATTTGCTCCTTGAACAGCGCTGGAACCCGCCGCGCAAGGGGACAAAAAAGCGGCGGTCGCCTGTGCCTTCGGCAGCCTTCGCGCTGCACCATGCGCCTCATTGCAAAGCTGCCCTTGCGCGTGCATCGCAATTGTCTAGAATGTAGGCACTCCTTAGGTGGCCTAAAATCTGTGCAAGAGCTTCTTTCTCCATCTCTTTCGACCGTTCGAATCGGCCCCCACGCCCTCCCGAACCCGGTGGTGCTCGCCCCGATGGCCGGTATTACCGATGCGCCGGTGCGGCGCATGGCGGTTCGATATGGCGCCGGGCTCGTGGTGTCTGAAATGGTCGCCAGCGAAGCGCTGCTCGAGGGCCATGGCGAGACCACGCTTCGGGCCGAGCGCGCCGGCATTCCGCTGCACGCCGTTCAGCTCGCCGGCAATGATCCCCATTGGATGGGTGAAGCCGCCCGCATGGCGGAGGCGGAAGGCGCGGATATCATCGACATCAACATGGGCTGCCCGGCCAAGCGCGTGACCACGGGAGCTGCGGGCGCGGCGCTGCTGCGCGATCTGCCGCTGGCGGCGCGGATCATCGCGGCGGTGCGCGCGGCGGTCAGTGTGCCGGTGACGCTCAAGACCCGCCTGGGCTGGGATGGCGCGGCGCGGATCGCGCCAGTCCTCGCCACCATCGCCGAGGATGCGGGCGTCGCCCTGTTGACGATCCATGGCCGGACCCGCTGCCAGTTCTACACCGGCGAAGCGGATTGGGCGGCGATCGCCGAGGTGAAGGCGAAGGTCTCCATTCCGGTGCTCGCCAATGGCGATCTCACGCGCTGCGCCGATGCCGGCCCCATGCTGTCCGCGTCGGGCGCCGACGGGGTGATGAT
>NCHM01000674.1 GCA_002257205.1 Rhizobiales bacterium 24-66-13
CACGCTCACCTTCATGCCTTCCCCGTGCAGGGCGGCGATGAAGGCTTCGAGATGGGGGAAGGCCTGGTCCGGCAGGCTGCCGAGGTCGATCACATCGGCCCCGTCGGCCGTCAGCGCCCGCGCCCGCGCCAGAACCTCATCGAGGGTGAGGCGGGTGGCATCGACGATCTCGGCGAAAATGGTCACGTCGTGCCGGGACAGGTCCGCCGGCCCGCCGCCCTTGCCGAAGAAATCGGGAATGTCGGCAGCCTCGTCCGGCCCGCGCAGGAACGGCACGCCGAACTTGGAGGTGAGCCGGTCCAGATCGCCCCGGAACCGGCCGGGCATCACCACCCGATCCGCGCCCTCGGGCAGCACGAGCCGGCGCTCGACGATGTCCGCTGTCATCAGGGCAGCCACCTTCACCCCGATATTGACCACCAAAGGCTCCAGGAACGCGTCGGCAATCTCCTCCGCCGCCTTGGCGACGCGCGGCTGCGCCAGGGAGCCGGTGAGGAGGACCACGCGCTCCGCCATCCCTAGCGGGCCGGCTCGGAGATGCGTGCGTCCAGTTCGGCCTTGCGGGCGGCGATGGCGGCCTTCAGCTCGGTGAGGGATTCGGCCACCGTCGTGGCCTCGAAGTCCTTCAGCTTGCGGGTGTTTTCAAGGTCGATCTTGCGCGGAAAGACCGGCACCGGCCCGCTGGGTGCCATGGTGATCAGCTCCGGGGCGGTATCGCAGGCAAACACGATGCCCGGCACCCGGCACTTGCCGGCCTGGGCGAAGCAATTGGTCACCAGCGTGTCGGAAATGCCATAGACGCATTTCGCCACCGTGTTGGACGAGGCCGGCGCCACCACCAGCGTGTGATATTTGCCCTCGTAGAACATGCCCACGGGCGCCGCGCTCGCGGTGGTGTCGCGGAACACGTGGGTGTTGGCGGGCAGGGGGCTCTTGTCCTGCTTGTACATGCGCAGCACCTCTTCCGCCGCCGCCGAGACGAACAGATCCACATCGCCGAGCGTGTGGATCAGCTCCAGGCTCTCGGTGAAGAAATGCCCGGAGCCGGAGAGCGCCCAGGCCCAGCGGGGATAAGCACCCTTGCTCATGCAGCGCTCGCGGTTCGAGGGGAGGGAAAGAGCTGGTCGAGAGCCGGCGCATCGTCGGCGGCCACGAGGCGAATGATACCGCGAAAGCGTGCGGCAAAGGCGGGAAAGGCGCGATCCACCACCCCGCGCGCGCTCCAGTCGGCGAGGCTGTCGCCCCGCACAGGCGTGCGAACCGGCGCGCCGGCGGCCTTCACGAGGGTGAGATTTGGCGCGGCGAGACGGGTCGCAAGCCAGCAGGCCAGACTGTCCGAGGTGACATCCCAATTCTCGTTGATGTCGGCGGCGCCGAGCAGCAGGGTCGCGGGAAACCAAAGCGCGGCACGACCGGACGCCGTCTCAAAATCGTCCAGGGCACGGCAGGGCACCAAAGCGGGGGCGCAATCGGCGAGGGCATGGGCCATCTGCTCCATGGCCAGGATCGCCATGGCATGGCAGGCGCGATCGGAAAGGCCGAGGGG
>NCHM01000675.1 GCA_002257205.1 Rhizobiales bacterium 24-66-13
GCGACCTTGAAAGCCGCGCTGGCGGCCGTCGCGTCGCCGGTGGCGAGGGCATCTTCCAGCTTGCGCAGAAAGGTGCGGACGCGCGAACGGCGGTTCCGGTTAACCTCAGTGCGACGCTCGATCTTCCGCGCCGCCTTTTTGGCGGAGGGCGTATTGGCCATCGGCCGTCCTCTATCACGTTATCGCACGCAAACCATGGCCAATGCGGCCCGTTTGCGCTGCGTCTGAATGGCTGAACACGCCGGCAACCTCGGTCGCCAGCGAAGTGTCGGCGCTTATAGGAGGAGGATGGCCAGCAGTCAACTCCAGATGCGCCGGCGGCGCCCAAGCCGCGCCGATTTGATCCAATTAAATGCAGCCGCGTCGGATCTTTCCCTTCAATACGCCCTGTGAGGCTTGCGTCGGCGGGCTTGGTCTACAAAATACGGGCGCGGAGCGTGGGCGGGACCGCGGACCGCGCCCGCCCGCGCCGCCGCACGAAACCGTTTCGGAGGAATCACCATGGTTGCATCCAGTACCGCTGCCAATATCCCGCCGCGCAAGCATCCGCCGGAGACCGCCGTATCGGATTTCCTCGTGACGCTGAACGCTCTGCTGAAGGACAACCAGTATACGGCCCTCTCCGATGCCTTCGTCGCCTTCGCGAAGACTCATCCGGGCCTGGATTTCTTCATCGAGGAAGCGATTCCCGCTCGGGTTGCGGACCACGTGTTGAGCAAGAGCGGCGCCGCTTCCGCCTTCACCACCTTCACGCTGCAAAATCCCAATTGGGCGGTGGACCTCCAGCGTTCCGCGCTCGATCCGCAGGCCTTCACCCAGAACATCAACGACATCGAGGCCAAGGTGGCCGCGCTCGTCGCCGCCGCCAAGGCCCCCAAGTCGCCGGCCTGACGCGGGCACCGGTCCGATTCCTTTTGCGCGGAGCGCCGGCAACAGGCGGTCCGCGCCTGAGGGTGGACGAACTGTCCCGCGACGCCGAGGCAACTGGACGACGCCCCGCGCAATCGCGTATGTCACGCACAAACCTATAGAGCAGGTCGCCGCGTGCGCGCGAGCCGGAGGAATAGGGCATGAGCGAAGTGACGGTGGCCGATCGGCCCGTGACGGACAGCTTGGTGACGGTGTTCGGCGGTTCCGGCTTTCTCGGCCGTTATGTTGTGCGCGCCCTGGCGCGCCGCGGCTATCGCATCCGCGTGGCCGTGCGGCGGCCCGATCTTGCGAATTTCCTGCTTCCTTATGGCTATGTGGGCCAGATCCAGCTGGTGCAGGCCAATGTGCGCTTCGCCGATTCGGTGCGTCGGGCCGTGCAGGGGTCCGACTTCGTGGTGAATCTTGTCGGCGTCCTCGCCGCGCGCGGCCGCCAGAGCTTCGACGCGGTGCATGTCTATGGCGCCCGCGCCATCGCCACCTCCGCCGCCGAAATGGGCGCGCGGGTGGTGCATGTCTCGGCCATCGGCGCCGATTCGACCGCGGCCGCCGCTTATGCCCGCACCAAGGGGCTGGGCGAGGAGGCGGTGCGCGCCGCCGTGCCGGAC
>NCHM01000676.1 GCA_002257205.1 Rhizobiales bacterium 24-66-13
TCGCCGCTCGGCACGTCGTCGGCCACGGCGCGCACGAGCGCGGACATGATCGCGAAGGCGAGGGTGGCGCCTAATTGAAAGAGGATACCGGCGATGGGGTTCATTATGAGTCTTGTCTGGCGCGCTGCGCCCGACGGACGCACCGCCATGGCGAGGACCGCCATATAGCGTGGAGACCGGTAAAGGAGTCATGCCCGATCCACATGCCGCCGGCACGAGCATTTCCCCCAGCGCCGGGCAAACGTTAACATCAGCGTGACCTTGGCGTCACGCGCCCGCAAAGCACCCCGTGCATGGTGGACTTGCCGCGCCGCCACGGGCATCAGCGCGGGACGGGTGCCATGCCCGGGCGAGAACAGGACGGGGTCATGAACGTGCGATCAGCTGGAGAGCGGGCGGCCGGCACCGGCACGGCGCCGATGCGCAAGGTCGTGGTGTGGGATCTGCCCACGCGCCTGTTCCACTGGTGCCTGGCGGGGTTGATCGCGGGCGCGTACGTGACCGCCAATCTGGGCAAGATCGACCTGCACTTCCTGTGCGGCTACGCGATCCTCGCCCTGCTGCTGTTTCGCCTCGCCTGGGGCGTGATCGGCAGCGACACCGCGCGCTTCGCGCGGTTCCTGCAAAGCCCCCTGGCCGCGCTGAAGCACCTCTCGCATTTCAGGCGGCGCGAGCCGGATACCGAGGTCGGGCACAATGCCGCCGGCGGGCTTATGGTGCTGGCGATGCTGGCGCTGATCGCGCTTCAGGTGGCAACCGGCCTGTTTTCCAACGATGGCCTGTTTTCCGAAGGGCCGCTGGCGAAATATGTCTCACCCGCCGTCAGCGACCGGCTGAGCGGCCTGCATGAATTCAATTTCAACCTCATCCTCGCCGCCGTGGTGCTGCATGTGGCGGCGATCCTGGCCTATGCGCTGGTGAAGCGGCACGATCTGGTGCGGCCCATGGTGCTGGGCTGGAAGCGCCTGCCGGCGAGCATTCCCGCGCCGCGTCGCGCATCCCTCGCCCTCGCGGCCCTGGTCTTCGCGCTGGCCGCCGGCGCCGCATGGGCGCTGGCGGCCTTCGTCTGAACGGCCTCCTTCTGAAACGCAGCACCGCCGCCGAAGCGCGGCGGCTGGCTCAGCGCGCCTTATAGGTGCGGTGGCAGGAGCGGCAATCCTCCGCCACCGCGGCGAACGCGGTCTTGAAGCCGCTCTCGGTCCCCACGTTGGCGGCATTGTCGGCCACCGCCTTGTTGAAATGCGCCAATGCGGCGTCGAAGCCGGCGCGGTCGCTCCAGATCGCGGCGGTCGCCTTGGTGTCGCCGGTGTCGGAGCCGGCGGGGAACAGCGCGCCGAACTTGGCGCCATTCTCGGAGAACGTCTTGAAAATCGCGGCGGCCTTGGCGGGATCAAAGGGCGCCTCGCCCTTCAGCATCTTCGCGCCGATGTCCGTTTGATCGCCGATCTGCTTCATCAGATCCTTGCGGAGCTTGATGGGATCGGTCTGCGCAACCACGACGGTTGCCGCAAGGGGAAGAAGGACCGTGGCC
>NCHM01000677.1 GCA_002257205.1 Rhizobiales bacterium 24-66-13
GAAGAGCAATGTGCGCGTCGGCGATCTGCTGATCGGCGCGCTCGCCATCTCGGGCAATGACGCGGCCATCGCGCTGGCCGAGGGCGTGGCGGGAACCGAAGGCGAATTCACCGTGAAGATGAACGCCAAGGCCGAGGAACTCGGCCTTACGGGCACATCCTTCCGCAATTCCACGGGCTTTTCCGATCCCGGGCAAGTGACCACCGCGCGCGACATGGCGCAGCTCTCGCGTTATATCATCCGCACCTTCCCGAACCTCTATCCGATTTTCGCGGTGCCCGGCATCGAGTGGAGCAAGATCAAGCAGCGCAACCGCAATCCCTTGCTAGATGCGGGCGTCGGCGCCGATGGGCTGCATGCGTCCTGGGTGAAGGACGTGGGCTATCATCTCGTTGGCTCGGCGGTGCAGAACAACCAGCGCCTGATCGCCGTGGTGATGGGGGCGTCCTCGGAGAAGGTGCGCCTGGAAGAGATGCGCCGCCTGCTGGACTGGGGGTTCCATTCGTTCGAGCATCGCGCCTTGTTCGCGGCCGATGCGGAACTTGCCCGCGCGGCGGTGTTCGGCGGCGAGACCGGTTCCGTCGGCCTTGCGGCGCGCGAACCCATCTCCCTGCTCATGCCGCGCAACAGCCAGGACAAGTTGGTGGCGCGCATCACCTATCACGGGCCGCTGCGGGCGCCGGTCGCGAAGGGCACCGAGGTGGCGCAGATGGAGATCACGCGCGGCCAGCTCAAGGTGCTGGACGTGCCGCTGGTTACGACGGCGGACGTACCCGTCGGCACCATGTGGCAGCGTGCCTTTGATGGTGCCGGCGTGCTGGTCGGCGACACGGCCCGCGACCTGGGCGCCAAGCTGCTGGCCAAGATCCAGAAATGACCGCCGCGCGCGGCCGTTTCATCTCGCTGGAAGGCGGCGAGGGCACGGGAAAGTCCACCCAAGCTCGCATCCTCGCCGCGGCGCTCGAAACGCGCGGGGTCTCTGTCCGCGTGACGCGTGAGCCCGGCGGCTCGCCCTTTGCGGAGAAAGTGCGCGAGGTCCTGCTGTCCGGCCTCGCTCAGCCCCTCGGCCCGCAAGGCGAGGCCGCCTTGTTCGCGGCTGCACGGGCCGACCATGTGCGCGAGACCATCGCTCCGGCGCTGGAGGCGGGCACATGGGTGATCTGCGATCGCTTCACGGATTCCACCCGCGTTTATCAAGGCGCCGTCGGCAAGGCGGATCCGCGCCTGCTGCGCGCCCTTGATCGCGTCAGCGTGGGGGCGCGCGTGCCGGACCTGACCCTGGTACTCGATGTGCCGCCGGAGATCGGCCTTGCCCGCGCCGTCGCACGCGGAAAAGGCGCGGCGGCGGACCGTTTCGAGCGCGAGGGCGCGGATTATCATGCCGCCATTCGCGCCGCTTTCCTGGCGCTTTCCGGCGCCGAGCCGGAGCGATGCGTGGTGATCGACGCCCGGGGCGACGTGGAGAGCGTCGCCGCGCAGATCCTGTCGGCCGTGAGCGCGCGCCTCGCCTTGCCCACTGCCGCCGAAAGT
>NCHM01000054.1 GCA_002257205.1 Rhizobiales bacterium 24-66-13
GCGGTGATGAAGAACACCCGGACGACGCTCTCATGGGTGTACACGAGGAAGATCGTCGCGAGCGAAACGCCCACCAGGCCCGCATAGACCCAGAAGGTGGCCTGGGCCGCGCCCACGCTCATGTTCTGGATGCGGAAGCTGAGGAAGAACACCGCCGCGAGCGGGGCGAGCATCACCACCCACTTCAGCGGGCTCACGAACAGGGCATAGCCGAACTTGGTCAGCATGATGCCACCGGCCACCTGACCCGCCGCCTGGCTGGGATCGGTGGTCACGGACAGCATGAACACGCCCAGCGCGGCCAGGCCGGTGATGGCGAGGCCGAGGGTCATGTAATTGTAGACACTCAGCATATAGCTGCGGAGGCCCTGGTCGATCGCGGCCTCCGAGCGCGTCACCGTCGTTCCGTAACGCCCGGCGACGTTGCGATCATAATCGGACATCGTCATTCTCCACTTCGACCGCGGGATCATGGGCGCGGCCTTCCGGCCGAGCCGCCCCAGCGGTTCACGGTCAATATGGTGGGTTCGAAATGTGGCGGCAAGAGACCGTTTCGTGAAATTTCCGCAACGTCACCTGCGCCCGCCATCCCGCGCCCGGACCTTTTGCATGATAGCATGGGCGGAACGGGCCGGGGCATAATTGCCCGCTGGCGGGGGGCAAATTCATGGGCGCTGGGGGGCGTCTTTCCATTCGCGCGCTTGCGGGCGCAGCGCTGGTCGCCTGCGGGCTCGCCGCATCGGCGCAGCGCGCCTGCGCGGGCGCATGGACGCTCAAGGAATCCGGTGTCCAGGCCTATCTCCAGTCCACCATGACGCGGGCCGACCACGCCTTCGACGGGTCGTCGAACCTTTATGCGGCGCAGACCTACGACAAGGTTTCCACCCAATTGTTCATGGAGGTCGGCGCCACCGACAGCCTGACCTTGATCGTCGCGCCGGAACTGCTCTCCATCTCGCTCGCAAGCCCGGCGGACACCTCCTATTTCGGGCCCGGCTATACCGATCTCGGCGGGCGGGTGAAGATCGCGGAGGGCGATGGTTTCGTGGCCTCGCTCCAGGCGGTTGCGCGCTTTCCCGGCGCCAAGCCGAGCGAGGGGCCGGCGGTCATCGGCTATGTGAATGGCGAGCTGGACCTGCGGGGGCTGGCCGGCTGGAACTTCGTCCTGTGGGGCCTGCCGTCGTTCCTCGATCTCGAACTGGCCCAGCGCCTGCGCTTCGGCGCGCCGCCCGACGAATGGCGGCTGGATGCCACCCTCGGGGTGCGCATCGCGCCGCGCTGGCTGGTGCTGGCCCAATCCTTCAACGTGATGTCGGAAGGCGCGGGGGAGGCGCCCTATTTCGACGCCTCCTATGAATATTACAAAGTGCAGATGGGCGTGATGTACGACGTGTCCGAGAGCTTCGCGGTCCAGGCGAGTCTGGTGACCACCTATTTCGCTCGCAACGCCTTGCAGGAGAACGGGCTCGTCCTCGCCGCCCAGTATCGCTACTGAACCCCCGCCGGCTTTTGCCCGCCGATCTTGGCGATGAACGCCTCCACCTGCGGCAGCATGCCGGAGACGATCCGCGCCACCCCTTGCGCGGTCGGGTGCAGCCCGTCGGGCAGGTTCAGGCTGCGGTCTCCCACGATGCCGTCCAGGAAAAACGGATAAAGCGGCAGCCCGTATTGGGCGGCAAGGTCCGGATAGATGGAATCGAATTCGCGCCGATAGGCAGAATCCATATTTGTCGAAGCGCGCATGCCGGCCAGCAGGACCGGGATGTCGCGGGCCTTGAGGCGGGCGATGATCTCGCCCAGCGCCTGGCGCGGAATGTCCGGGTTGAGGCCGCGCAGCATGTCGTTGGCACCGAGCTCCAGGATCACGCCGTCGGTGCCCTTCGGCACGCTCCAGTCGAGCCGGGCGAGCCCGCCGGTGGTGGTGTCGCCCGAGACGCCGGCATTGGCGATGCTGACATCATAGCCCTTGGCGCGCAGGGCGGTTTCGAGCTGGGCGGCGAAGCTGTCGGCGCGGGGCAGGTTGTAGCCGGCGGTCAGGCTGTCGCCGAAGGCCACCAGCTTCACCGTCTTGGCGGCGGCGGGTGCTGACGCAAACGTGAATGCGACCATAAGCGCGATCAGCCCTTTCCGCGACATGAATGACGTTCCATATGCCCCAAGCGCCGGACGCCGTCCGGCCGCGCGTCGCCGACGCGCCCATCCTAGCGCCGCCGCGCGCGCCATGCGGAGCCAAGAGACGCGCTCCGCCTGATGCCGCGCGACGTGCGAACCGATCTGAGACCGCATGGATACTCACTCCTCTCCCGCGCCCGCCATCACGCTGACCGATGTGGATCTCTCGCTCGGCAGCGGGGCGGCACGGGTGCATGTGCTGAAGAGCGTATCGCTTGCCATCGGCGCGGGCGAGACCGTGGGACTGGTCGGGCCGTCAGGCTCTGGCAAATCGACTTTGCTCATGGTGATGGCGGGTCTCGAACGGGTGGACGGCGGGGAAGTGCGGGTGGCCGGCGAGGTGCTGACGGGGCGTGGCGAGGATGCGCTCGCGCGCTTCCGTGGTGCCCATGTGGGGATCGTGTTCCAATCCTTCCACCTCATCCCCACCATGACGGCGCTGGAAAATGTCGCCATTCCGCTGGAACTCGCCGGACGTGCCGATGCGTTTGCCCGCGCGACGGCGGAATTGGAGGCGGTGGGTCTTGGCGGGCGGCTCTCCCATTATCCCTCGCAATTGTCGGGTGGCGAGCAGCAGCGCGTGGCGGTCGCCCGCGCGCTCGCGCCCCATCCCTCGATCCTGGTGGCGGACGAGCCGACCGGCAATCTCGACGAGGCCACGGGGCGGCAGATCATGGACCTGCTATTCGCCGCCCATCTGGCGCGTGGGACCACGCTCGTCCTCGTGACCCACGATGCGGCACTGGCCGCGCGCTGCGGGCGCACCGTGCGCCTGCGTTCGGGGCGGATCAAGGCCGACAGCGCTCAGTCCAAGGTGACGGCATGAGCACCGCCACGCCGGCGCATGCGGCGTCTCGCCTACCCGTCAGCCTGCGGCTGGCGCTGCGCGAATTGCGCGGTGCGCGGCGCGGCTTCGGCATCTTCCTCGCCTGCCTCGCTTTGGGCGTCATGGCGATCGCCGGCATCGGCTCGTTCGCGGGCGCCTTGACCGACGGGCTGGCCCGCGAGGGGCGGGCGATCCTGGGCGGGGATGCCGGCTTCACCTTGATCCAGCGCGCGGCGAGCCCGCAGGAACAGGCCTTGCTGGAGGCCGGCGGCAAAGTGGGGCAGGTGGCGTTCCTGCGCGCCATGGCCCGCACCGGGGAGGGCGACGCCACCCTGGTGGAGCTGAAGGCGGTGGATGCCACCTATCCCATGGTCGGCGCGGTGGAAACCACGCCCGCCGCGCCTTTGGCGGATCTCCTGGCGGAGCGTGATAACGCATTCGGCGCGCTGGCGGACGAGACGCTCATGTCCCGCCTTTCGCTCAAGATCGGCGATATTCTGAGTGTCGGCGAGGCGCGTTTTCAGATCCGCGCGGTGCTCGACACCGAGCCGGACCGACTTTCCGCCGGTATCGGCTTTGGCCCGCGCCTGCTGGTCTCGGCCGCAGCCCTGCCGGCGACCCAGCTGATTCAGCCCGGCAGCCTGGTGCGCTGGAGCTATCGCGTGCTGCTGGACGATCCCTCCGCCGCCGTCCTTGAGGCCTTCACAAAGAGCGTGCACGAGGGTGCGCCCGAGGCCGGGTTCGAGGTGCGCACGCGCGATTCCGCTTCCCCCCAATTGGAGCGCAACGTCCGGCGCATCAGCCAATATCTCACTTTGGTAGGCCTGACAGCGCTGCTGGTGGGCGGGGTGGGTGTGGCCAATGCGGTCGCAAGCCACCTCGCCACCAAGCGCACCGTGATCGCGACCTTGAAGGCGCTCGGCGCCACCGGCGCCACCATCTTCGGCACCTACTTCTTTGAAGTCGCCATCCTCGCGGCGATCGGCATCGCCATCGGCCTCGTGCTGGGCGCCGCGCTGCCGTTCGTCGCCACTGCCGCCATATCCACGCTCATTCCCTTTCCGCTGGCGCCGCATCTCGATCCGCTCGCGCTGGTGATGGCGGCACTCTATGGCGCCTTGGTCACGCTCGCCTTCACCTTGTGGCCGTTGGCGCGGGCGCAGGAGGCGCCGGTCTCCACCCTGTTCCGCGATGCGCTGGGGCAGGAGCGCCGCCGCCCGCAATGGCTCTATGCCGGCCTGTGTGCGCTGGCCATGGTCGCGCTCGCCGCCCTTGCCGTTCTGACAGCGGAGGACAAGCGCGCGGCCGTGATCTTCCTCGGCGCGGCAGCCTGCGTGTTCGGCCTGCTGCGGCTGGTGGCGATGGGCATCATGGGGCTGGCCGCACGCCTGCCGCGCCCGCGCAACACCATGGCGCGGCTCGCGCTCGCCAATATCCACCGGCCCGGCGCGCTCACCCCCACCGTGGTGCTGTCGCTCGGGCTCGGGCTCTCGCTGCTGACTGCCATTGCCCTGATCGACCGCAGCCTGACGCAGGAGATTTCCGGCGCACTCTCGGAGAAGGCGCCGAGCTTCTTCTTCGTGGACGTGCCGAGCGCCGACGCGCAGGAATTCGCCGGCTTCATCGCCGCGCACGCGCCGGGCGCCGCCTATCGCGCCGTGCCCATGCTGCGCGGCCGCATCCTCGCGCTCAACGACGTGCCCGCCGAGCAGATCAAGCCCTCCGCCGATGCCGCCTGGGTGCTGCAGAGCGACCGGGGCATTTCCACCGCAGCCGAGGTGCCGGAAGGCTCCAAGGTAGTGGAGGGACAATGGTGGGGGCCGAACGAAACCGAGCCGCTGGTCTCGTTCGACAAGAAGCTGGCGCAGGGCCTGGGCCTCAAGCTCGGCGATACGGTGACGGTGAGCGTGCTCGGCCGGGCGATCAGTGCCCGCATCTCCAATCTGCGGGAGATCAAATGGGAGCGGCTGGGCATCAATTTCGTCATGGTGTTCTCGCCCGCGACCTTCGCCGGCGCGCCCCACACCCTGCTCGCCACCCTGACCTTTCCCGAAGGGGCCGACGCCGCGCGCGAAATCCCCTTGCTGCGGGACATGGCGCGGGCCTATCCCGCCATCACCACCATCCGCGTCAAGGAAGCGCTGGAGCAAGCCAACAAGATGGTGGGCGACCTCGCCTTCGGCATCCGCATCGCCTCGCTGGTGACGCTGCTCACCTCGGTGCTGGTGCTGGCGGGCGCTTTGGCGGCGGGGCATCAGCACCGGGTGTATGACGCGGTGATCCTGAAGACGCTGGGTGCCACGCGCGGCCGGCTGATCCTCGCCTATGGGCTGGAATATGCCGGGCTCGGGCTCGCGACGGCCCTGTTCGCCATCGCCGCCGGCTCGCTCGCCGCCTATGGGGTGGTGACGCGGGTGATGGAGATCGGCTTCTCCTTCGCCCCCGGCGCGGCAGCGGGCGCGATGGCGCTGGCGCTGGTGTTCACCCTCGGCTTCGGCCTGCTCGGCACCTGGCGGGCGCTGAGCGAAAAGCCGGTGCGGGTGTTGCGGCATCTGTAAGCGGTGACCGGCTGCGCGGGTGGGGAAAGATTTTCGCGATTTGCGCTTTGGGCAAATTTATTTTTGCCCTCCGTCGCCCGACGCAAGCGTATGGAATATAATCCTAAATTTCATCCATGAGCTCATGAAAAGCGCCTGAAATGGCGCAATTTCAATAAGGGATTTATTCCTATCGTTCGGGGCGGCCTTATCCTTAAGGAAAGGAGAGGGGCTGAACCATGTATCGGTGGCGATCAAACGATCCTGTGTTCGATCCAGATCTGCGAGAGCTTCTGGAGATACGCGCGGCTTTGGCGGAGCTGAGTTTTCTCGTCAAGACCCTGCGGCTGCGCGAGGCGGTCCGCAAAGCGAATTTCAATCCCTACCAGCCGCGCGTTCCACGCAATCATCCCGATGGCGGGCAGTGGGGCGGGCCGGGCGGCATCGCAATTCTGCCGGTGGCGTTCAAGCCCCGGACGCGCCGGCGCGGCAGCCCGCAGCTGCCGCCATGGCAGGAGGGCGACCCGCCCCGCATCACTATCACGCCGCGTGTCCCGGAAATCGGAGACAACGGCGGCCCACCTCTTGAGGAGCCGCCGCCGGTTCCCCGCGCGGCGCCGCCCACCGCGCAGGACCGCACGCAGAGTGCGATCCGCCCATAGGGAACCACTTAGTGGTTCCCTATGGGCGGTGAATCGCCCTCTAACTTATTGAATAGAGGCGGATTCACTGCCCATGTTGAATTGCCGTGGGCAAATCAACATGGGCAGATCCGGCTCTAAGCGGTGAAGCGGGCTGCGGGCTGGCTGCTGCGTGCGGTTCGTGCCGGCGCCAACCTGCACGCCAAGCTCTTTATAGGCGTGCTGGAAGGGGCGAGATGGGTCATTGACGTCTACAGTCCCTACATCATGGCCTATCTTGAGCCGCCAAAGACCTTGGCGGAACTTCAGGCGGCTGTGAAAACACCCACAGCGGGGACCGACGTGCATCATATTGTCGAGCAGACGGCGGCGGCCGAAGCTGGCTTTCCACCGGAGATGATTGAGGGGCCGGAAAATCTGGTGTGGATTTCAAGGCTGAAGCATTGGGAGATCAGCGGGTGGTATCAAAGGGCAAATGATGAATATGAAGGCCTTTCACCGCGCGGATTCCTGAAGGATAAAAGTTGGGCTGAGCGTCAGAGGGTTGGCCTTAAAGCTCTCGTCAAACATGTGATTCTAAAGCCATGAAGAAGCGGATACTAAACGAAATGCAGACGAATGAGCTTGTCGATGCCTATGCTCAGATCGGCATGTTGCAATATTCAGCTTTGGATGATGGCAAGATAAGTAAATATAATCGCCTTTATGACGAAAAAAGAGAAATAGAGGAGGAGATGAGAGGCGCGCTCTCATGGTTCTCTACGGTTACCCAAACATGCAGGTGCGCTTGAACGCGGCCACCGCAACGCTCGCAGTTGAGCCGCAAGCCGCGCGTCGATTATTAGAAGAAATCTATGCCTCAGGCTGGCCGCCGCAAGCCGGAGCTGCGGGGATGCGATTGAGACGCCTCGATGATGGAACTTTTAAGCCGAAATAGTCCGAGCAGGGTAGCGCCGACCTGGTTGAGCAGACGGCGGTGGCGAAGCGGGCTTTCCACGGCGCAGAGCGAAGGGTCGGGGTGCGCGCGCTGGTGCATCTCTGAGGGTGGGACTGGCCGGCCGAGCCGATGGATCCGATTGGCGCTTCAGAGCGTTTTCTTGAGGCACGGCGAAAGAGAATTGTAATTTTCGCGAAGAGGCTCCCCGTTTTGCCTATGATCTTCCAGCTGAAGGTTCAGGGCTTATTTCCAACCGCGCCCTTTTTCCCGCCCAATCGTGGAGGCACCGCTGCGAAACATCGATTTCAGCTCCTGGGAGAGCCTGCTGGTGACGCTGATCGGCCTGGCTTTGGTCACGCTCATCGGTGTCGGCATTCGCCTTGTGGTGATGTTTACCATCCAGCAACGCCGCGAGCGCATGAACCGCCAGATCAATGAGCGCCTGCGCACGCTGATCGCGGCCTACAAGACGCTCGGCGGGTCGTTCACCGGGGATCTGACCGTCGATCCCACGCACCTGCGCGATCTGCGCCAGCGCAGCGGGGAGCTCGGCGCGGAGGCCATGTCCGCGGAGGTGTTGGATCTTCCTGCCGGCTCCGAGCGCGGGCGGCGGGTTCGGGACGCGGTGGAAGCGGCCTTGTCGGACATCATTTTGCTCGGTACCGACCAGCAGGTCCGCCTCGCGGCTCAAGCGGTGCGCGAACTCGTTGCCGGGCGGCCGGTCCATACGCACGAACTGGTCATTTCGCTGCGCGACTTCGTGCGTGACGCCCTCGATCTCGATCCCATCCCGCCGGGCCTCGAGCTTCCCATGCAAGGCCCGACGCGCCCAGCCGGTGCGAGCGGAAAGGGAAAGGCCGAGCGGGGGGATGATGGGTCCCGTCGTGGCGGCGGGGGAAAGGGAGGCAGCGGAGGAATGGGCGCGGGCGGCGGAATGGGCGGCGGGGTAGGTTTAGGCGTTGCGGCAACACATTTTCCGAAGGAAGTGAACCGGCTTCCTCCGGACGACGACGAGAATTAGCCGTGTCGTCAGAGCAGAAGAGCTGCTGAAAGTGGCCGGGCCAATCCGGCCCGGCCATCTATCATCATCGTGTGGCGTTCAGGATGCTGGAAATAATCCCGCTGGTGACGCCTGCGAGGATGTAATTGTCTCCGTCCCGCACCCAATGATAACCCCGCGGCGGCTGGCGCAGGCCGTGGCGTCGGTAATCCGTGACGACTTGACCATGGCCGCGCGGAATGTGCCCACCTTTTTTGCGCCATGCGTAGGGGTTGGCCTGCGCATGCGGCGGCCTGTGATACCCCGGCTGGCCGTGGGGACCGGGCGGCGGCGTGGGATGATGATAGCCCGGCTGTCCGGGGGCCTGCGCCTGGGCGCTGGAGATCAGTGCGGCGGGGGAGGCAGCTACCATAAAGGCAGCGAAAATAGCGACTTTCCGCATCATGAACCTTTCGATGGGGGCGCCGACGCATGCGTGGCGGCTCGGTAGGACAAGTCTCCGGCGGCCGGACGGTTCCGTTTTTCGCTCAGGCCGGGGCGGGCCGCGAGGCGGGCGGGATCAGTCGCGCGGAAGGTCTGACAAGCCCGCACCGGCGGCGAAGACGAGGGCATCGAGCACGGGCCGTTCCGCTGTCACGCCGTCGCCCGCATGCCAATGCTAAGCTTCTGGGCGAATCTGAACGCGGGAGCCCCCTTGACCACCCTCATCCTCACCCGCCACGGCCATGTGCCGGGCATCAAGCCGGAACGCTTTCGCGGCCGCATCGAGGTGGCCCTGTCGCCGCTCGGCGAGCAGGAGGCGCAGGCGGTGGCACAGCGCATCGCCGCCACCTGGAAGCCGGTGAAGGTCTATACCAGCACGCTCGGCCGCTGCATCGCCACGGGCGCCGCCATCGCCGCCGCCTGCGGCATATCGAGCGAAGCCGACGATGCGCTGTGCGACATCGATTATGGCCAATGGCAATGGGAGACCCATGAGGAGGCGCAGGCCGCTGCTCCTGATCTCTATGCGCTCTGGCACACGGCGCCGCAGCTCATGCGGTTTCCCGGCGGGGAATCGCTGCAGGATCTGGCGGTCCGCGCCGCCGACCTGATCCGCCGCGTGGGGGCTGCCCATGCCGGCGAAACGGTGGTGCTTGTGGGCCATGACAGCGTCAACCGGGTCCTGCTGACCCATCTGCTGGACCTGCCGCTCTCCGCTTATTGGCGGTTCGCCCAGGAGCCATGCAACCTGAACGTGATCGAATGGAACGGCACGGCTGCCAAGCTGCTGCGCCTCAACGACACATCCCACCTGTCGGGGCTGACGGCGGGCTGAGGCAATGGCAGGATCGGCGCGGGTCAGGGGCCGGCGCACCCCGTCGGCCCTGCCGCGCTGCATCATCGTCCGCGCTTGAAACCGGGGCGGCGCCGTGCAAGCACCGCTTGGGCGCCTGCAATCGCACCGGCCCGCCCGCCGGTCGCGCGGCTTCGAGCGGAGATGGGAAGAGAATGGGCACGGCGGATCTCGGCATCGGCGAAGGGAAAATCCTGGAGGCGCATCCCCTGCGCGCGGCGGTGCTGGGGGAATTGCATGCCCGCCCCTTCTTCCCGGTGGAAACCCCGCGCCGGTTCCTGCACGTGGCCTTCCTCACCGATCCCGCGAACGCCCAGGCGGCGCGTGCGGCAGTGAACGATCTGTGCGTCGCGCGCGGCGTGCAGGGGCCGGCGCCCGGCGCCAAGCATCACCGCGTCTCGTTCGGCGGCGCGACGCTGCGCTGGGAGAGCCATGCGGAATTCTCCACCTACACCTGGGATTTCCCCTCCACCGAGCTGGGCCTGGGCGTGCTGCCCTTCCACCCGCCGGCGCTGGCGCTCTCGGGACCGCTGACGCAGATCCCCGCGCCCGGGCCGCTGCTGGTGGCGGTGGACCTGCATCTCGCCACCGATACGGCGGAAGACCTGCAACTCGATGCGGTGTTTGACCGCGCGAGCCTCGCCCGCTCGGACGTGGTGAACAATGCGGCCGAGATCGTCACCGATTTCAAGCCGGACCCGTCGGGCTTCGTGCGCATCCTGGTGCGCGACCGGGGGCTCGGGGCGGAAGGCGCCGGGGCGCTGGTGCAGCGGGTCTTGGAGATCGAGACCTATCGCCTGCTCGCCCTGCTCGGCCTGCCGGAAGCCCAGCGTCTCGCGCCGCAGATCGGCAAGATCGAGGCGCGCCTCGCCCAGGCCACCAACGAGATGCGCCAGTCCGAGGGGCTGGCGGCCAATAACGCTTTGCTCGACGAACTGGTCGCGCTCGCCGCCGAACTGGAGGCCGGGGCCACCGCCTCGTTGTTCCGCTTCGGCGCCAGCCGGGCCTATTCGGAGATCGTGCGCTTGCGCCTCGCCACCATCCGCGAGGAACAGGTCGCCGGCTTTCCCACCTGGCAACAATTCCTGGAGCGGCGGATGGCGCCGGCCATGCGCACCTGTCTGTCGGTGGAAGAGCGCCAGTCCAACATTTCCGCCAAGCTCGCCCGCGCCGCCGACCTACTGCGCACCCGCGTCGACGTGGAACTGGAGCAGCAGAACCGCGACCTACTCACCTCCATGAACGAGCGCACCCGCCTGCAATTGCGCCTGCAGCGTACGGTGGAAGGGCTCTCCGTAGCGGCGATTTCTTATTATGTGGTGAGCCTCGTCCATCTGCTGGCGGAGGGCCTGCATGAAGGGCATCTCGACGCGGCGGTCGGGCTGGAGTTGGAGCCGGGCCTCGTCACCGCGCTCGCCGTGCCGGTGGCGGTGCTGGCGGTATGGTCGCTGGTGCGTCGCATCCGCCTGTCCCACGGCGATCACGACTGAGGACGCCGGGGGACGAGTAGCCGGGTGATCAGGCCGATTTGCGGAAGATGTGGGTTTCGATCTCGTCACCGGCCGCGCCGACCAGGCCGGCGGGATCGGTCGCGATCTCAAGGTCGGCCTCATCCACCAAGCCCGGCCCGACCGCCGGTTCCGCCGCGCCATGGCGTGGGCGCAGCAGCACGAAGCCGAGCAAAGCGATGCTCGCCATGCCCGGCACCACCAGCATCAGCGCCACGGTGGGATCGCCGAAGGTGCTCGCCACCAGCGAGCCGACGAACCCGCCACCGATTTGCATGAAGCCCATCAGCGCGGCGGCCGAGCCGGCCATGGTGGGAAAGCCGGCGAGCCCGATCGTCGTGGAGCCGGGCAGCAGCATCGCCACGCCGAACGCCCACAAGGCCACCGGCCCCATGACGCCGAGAAAGGCATGGGGGAATAGCGGCGGCACCATCACGAGCCCGGCCGCTGCCACCAGCGCGCAGCCGAGCCCGACCGGAATGAGGTGCACGGCATCGATCTTCTTCATCAGGCGCCCGGCAACGATGGTGCCCAGCATGTAGGAGCCAGTCTGGCAGATCATCGCGAAGCCGAACTGGGTCGGCGACAGGCCGATCTTCTCGATCAGCACGAACGGCAGGATGGCGGCGAGCGTATAGATGCCGCCGAGCGTGAAGCCGATCAGCAGGCTCATGCGCATGAAGCCGCGATCGAGGAGCAAGGTGCGGTAATTGGCGAACACGCGCGCCGGCCGCGCCTGGGCGGGATCGGGCCGGTGATTGGTCTCCGGCACGGCGAAAGCCAGCAGCAGCACCACGAGGAGGCCGTAGGCCACCATCACGAAAAAGATCGGGTGCCAGCCGAACGTCACCAGGATCGCGCCGCCCACGGTCGGCGCCAGCGCCGGGCCGATGGCAAGCATGGTGCCGATGAGATTGAGGATGCGCGCCGAGGCCTGGCCAGTGAACTGGTCGCGCACGATGGCGCGCGATATGGCCGGGCCGGCGGCCACCCCGATCCCCTGGAGCCCGCGCCCCACCACCAGCCACACCATGTCCGGCGCAAAGGCCGCGACCAGGCTTCCCGCCACATAGATTGCGAAGAAGCCGAGCGCGGCGGGCCGCCGGCCGAAAGCGTCCGAGAGCGGGCCGCACAACAATTGGGAAAAGGCGAAGCCGCAGAAATAGACGCTCAAGGTCAGCTTCATGGCGGACGGCGTCGAATTGAACGCGTGCACCAGCGCCGGCAAAGCAGGCGTATAGAGCGACATCGACAGCGGGCCGATCACGACGATCAGCGCGCCAATGATAGCGGTGCGGTTCTGCGACATGACGGGGGTCATTGCGCATCGTCCTTCGCGGCGAGGCAGAGATTGGAGCGGATCTGTTTGAGCGCCTTGCGGAAGGTGTCCTTCTCGCCTTCCGACAGGCCGTCGAGCGCACCCACGCGCACCCGGGCGGCGGCGGCGAGCACGGACGTGAGAATGGCGTCCGCCGCCGGCGTGAGATTGACCGTCTTGGCCCGCCGATCGCTCGGATCCGGGGTGCGTGAGATCAGCCCCTGGGCTTCCAGCTTGTCGAGGAATCCCACGAGGGTCATGGGCTCCACATTCATGCGCACCGCCAGCGCGGTCTGGCGCAGGCCCGGATGCAGATTGGCATAGACCAAGGTGCGCGCTTCACCGGCGGTGAGACCGAGGCCGGTCTGTTCAAACGCGCGGTCAATGGCGGCGCGATAGAGGCGGGCGGCGTCCACGAGCAAGAAGCCGAGGGGCGTTTCAGTCATGATATGGATTGCTTAATATAAGTCAGGCTTACAATCTAGGGCCTCTCATACCGCCCGCCCGCCTTTTGCGGCGGGTCGCCCTGGGGCGAGCCTCGCGAAAGCCTTGTGCATTATTCGGAAGCAGGCCACGCAGGTATGTGCGTGGTTCCGCTGTCGTGCGCCCCGCGCGCCAGCGTTGCGCGGGACGATCGAAGGATGAGCGGCGTGTTTCACCGGTTGCGCCTGCGATTGCACTATTTGCAGGATCGCCTGACGGTGGGCCAGCAGATGGCATTCGCCATGGCGATGATCGGCCTTGTTACCTTGACGGCCGTTGCGCTCACCAGCGCAGGCGTGAGCCGGCGCGGGCTGATCGCGCATTTGAAGACCGAGATGGCGGCGAAGGCCGCTTCCCTCGCGGAGCGTCTCGACCTGGATCTGTCGGAGCGTTATCGCGATATCCTTCAGCTTGCGGAAATGCGCCCTCTGAGCCGGATCTGGCAAGACAGCTCGGACGAGGTGCGCGATGTGATCGAACAATTGAAGGTGTCGCGCCCGCGCTACGTCTGGATCGGCTTTGCCGGTCCCGACGGCCTGGTCCTGGCCGCCACCGGCCGCGTGCTCGAAGGCACGTCCGTCCTGCCGCGCGACTGGTTCCGCAACGGGCTGAACGTTCCCACCTTGGGCAATGCGGAAGAGGCGGAACTGCTCGTTCACCTGCTGGCCTTGCCCAACTCAGACGAGGCGACGCGCTTCGTCGACATATCCCTGCCCGTCTATTCCCCGGAAAATCGCATCCTTGGGACCATCGGCGCGCATCTGAGCGTGAAATGGGCCGAGTTGCTCAACGACATCGCGCCAAAGGAGGGGGCGACCCAGGTGTGGCTGATCGGGCGCGACGGGCGGTTGCTGTTTGGCAAATCGCCGAACCCGCAGCCGTTCTCGGACGAGGTCATCGCCTCCATGATGGACCAGCGCAGCGGCGCGTTCGTCGACACGAGCGAGGGACACCGC
>NCHM01000678.1:0-989 GCA_002257205.1 Rhizobiales bacterium 24-66-13
CGTCGAATGAGCATGAGTGGCCTCCATCGCGGCGCAGCATTGGAGCCAACGCAGGGGGAGGCAATTCAAACGCCCGTGTGGAAGGTATCAAGATATAGGCCTCACGGTGCCGTGAGACCTCCGCCGGCCTTGGCCGCTTTCCGCGCCTCGTTTTCCGCGCCGCCATCCTCGGCGGGCTTCTCAGCGGGAGAGCACCTGCTCGTTGGTGCGCACCGGGGGCAAGGTGGCGCGCAGGGTCAGCGTGGCGGCGGCGAGCGAGATGCTCAGCCCGCTATCGGCCGAAACGCTCAGCGGCTGCAAGGCGATGCCGAGCTTCGCGTCCTTCGCCATCAGCACGTTGGCGGAGAAGCCGGGGCCGAGCGCGGCGCCGCTGGTGAAGCCGACATATTGGCCGGAAAGCGCGCCCGGCCCGAGCTTCGGCGTGGTGGCGAGCACCGCCCAAAGCATGCTGCCCTGGTCCGAGACACCGAAATCCAGGCCCGCGCGCTCGAGCGTGCCGGTGTAATATTGGTTCATGCCGAGGGTGGCGCGAAACTCGCAGTCGACCTTGCGGGTGGAGCCGAAGCCATAGGCGATCGCGGATTCGCCCCGGCATTCCAGCAGTCCGGATTCCACCTTCTGCATGTCGGTCTTCGCCGGCTGGGCGGGCGCGGGCTGCGCAGGCGCGGATGGAGCGATCGCGGATGGGGCAGCGGGGGCCGGAAGCGGCGCCTGGACCGCCTGTATGGTGGGCAGCTGAACGCTGGTCTGGGCCGGGGCGGGCTGTTCCGCGCCCGGCACCAGTTCCATCTGCGCGGCCGAGAGTGGCGCAGCGAGCGCCGGGATCACGGCCGAACCGAAGAGAAGGGAGCGGAGGATCGAGGCCATGTCGTGTCCTCCGTTCAGCGTCACTTCGCCGGGGTCAGGGTCAGGTCGGAAATGCCGGCGGCGATGGTGACGCCGGTGGTGCCTTGGAGCGACAGCGGCTGGAGTGCGATGGTGCTCTTGGA
>NCHM01000678.1:1004-2534 GCA_002257205.1 Rhizobiales bacterium 24-66-13
CGAGCCGATGATGAAGCCGACCGCCGGTGCGACCTTGCATTGCAGCACGCCGACCTGAATTTTCGGTGCGGTCTGCGCCTGGGCGGAGGTTGCCATCAGGCCACCGGCCAAAAGGGCGCCAAGTACCGTATAGATTCGCATGGAATCCCCCAAATGTCTGACGCGTTAGTCCTACGTCCGCGACGGAAGGGGTACAATAGCGGAATAGTCCCGAGGTGCCGGACGAGCGGCCCGGAAGGCCCCGCCGCCGGAGCGGCGGGGTGGAACTGCGACGATCGGCGCGCCGTCGCGCCGGGGCCGTCAGGTTCAGCGCAGGCAGGCTCAGCGCAGGGTCATGTCGGCGATGCCGAGGGCGAGATTGACACCGGTCTGGGTCTCGACGGAAAGCGGCTGGAGCGCGATGGTGTTGCGCGAGCCCCCGACCAGCGCGTTGGCGCCGAGGCCGACGCCCAAGGCGGCATTGGCGGAAGCGCCCACATAGGTGCCGCGCAGGTCGTTCGGGCTGATCTTGCGGGTCGGCGCGAGCACCGTCCACATCAGGGTGCCCTGGCCGTTCACGCCGATATCCAGGCCGAAGCGGCGCACCTGACCGGTGTAGGACGCGCGGGGAACGCCGCGGAACGCCGGGCGCAGGGTGCAGGACATCTCGCGGATCGAGCCGATGATGAACGACACATTCGGCGCCATCTGGCAGACCAGCGTCCCGACCTGGATGCGGGTCTGGGCGGCGGCGGGTGCCGCGCCGAGCGCGAGGGCAGACGCGGCCAAAGCGGCAGCGAAGCCGGCCTTCAGAGCAATCTTCATGATGTGCTTCCTCCAATAAAACGCCGGCTGGCGGGGGGGCAGGGCCGGCGCCGTTAAGCCTTAGCCTGGACCAAGTGTTCCGCCAACGCTTACGAAAGGCTCAGGTTCCATGCCGGGCGCGCGGATTATGAAGATTCCGCGCGCCCTGCGACGAATAAGTCACGCCTGACCTCTGGAGAGGCTCAGCTGAGCGCGCCGCAGAAGCGCTGGATGCGCGTGCAGGCTTCTTCCAGGTCCGTCGTGGCGGTCGCATACGAGATGCGGAATGCCGGGCCGAGGCCGAAGGCCGAGCCATGCACCACCGCCACGTTTTCCGCTTCCAGCAATTCGGTCGCGAAATCCTCGTCGTTGGCGATCACCTTGCCCGAAGGGGCCTTTTTGCCGATCGCGCCGGAGCAGAACGGGAACACGTAGAAGGCGCCCTCCGGCTTGGGGCAGGTGAGGCCCTTCGCCTGGTTGAGCATGGACACCACGAGGTCGCGCCGCTCCTTGAACACCGCATTGTTGCGGGGAATGAAGTCTTGCGGCCCGTTCAGCGCTTCCACCGCCGCCCATTGGGCGATCGAGGAGGGGTTCGACGTGGACTGCGACTGAAGCGTGCCCATGGCCTTGATGAGCGCCTCGGGCCCGGCGGCATAGCCGATGCGCCAGCCGGTCATGCAATAGGCCTTCGACACGCCGTTCAGCGTGAGCGTGCGGTCGTACAGGCTCGGTTCCACCTGGGCC
>NCHM01000679.1 GCA_002257205.1 Rhizobiales bacterium 24-66-13
CCGCCGCTCTCGAACGCGAGCCCGCTCATCAGCACGGTCGCTTCCACCACCAGGTCGAGCGCATCGTCGGCGGTTTTGCGGTCCACGGCGGCGAGCGCATCCTCGGCATGGGCGCGCAGAATGTCGTAGCAGCCGCGCGCGAGGATCAGCGCGCTTTCCACCGGCGCGCCGCCATAGATATTCTTGCCCTTGGCGCGCACGCAGCGTTCCACTTCGAACAGCTTCACCACCGCATCGCCGATGCCGGCCAGGAACAGATGGCGCGGCGCCTGGGCGATCACCTGCGTATCCACCAGCACGAGATCGGGATTGGCGGGCAGTTTCTCCACCGCGAGCAGGCGGTGATGCTCGTCATAGAGCACGTAATTGTGGCTGGTGGGCGCGTCGGTGGAGGCGATGGTGGGAATGGTCGCGACCTTCGCGCCGAGCCGCCCGGCCAGCGCCTTTCCGGCATCGATGCATTTGCCGCCGCCGGCCGCCGCCACCAGGCTCGGCACGCGCGAGCCGCATTCCGCCACCAGCCGGTCCACCTCGCCGGGCGAACTTTCGCCGCCGAAGGGAATGCGCCGCAGGTCCACCCCGGCGGCGGCGCAGACTTGCGCGATCCGCGCGCCGTGGGCGGCCTCGATGAACGGATCGATCACCAGCACCGCATCCTGCGTGATGCGGGCGAGTTCGGTGCCCAGATGATCGAGCGCGCCCGCGCCCTGAATATAGCGACGCGGCGCGCCGAAGACCTTCATCATTGCTCTTCCTCAGCCGGCGCGTTGGCCGCGCCATATGGATTTTGACGACATGCCAACGCCCTGCCAACGGCCATCGCATTTCGACCAGAATATGATATATCGTGTATGAATGATCCGCAATTCGCGGGCCGGAAGAAACAGCCGGGGGGTTGCGCGTCCCCATGGGCGCAGCCCCCTCACCCGCCCGCAAGCGGGCGACCTCTCCCCGGCGGGGAGAGGTGAAGACGGCAAAATTCTCCCTCTCCCCGCGGGGGAGAGGGCCGGGGTGAGGGGGCGAACGCGGATCTCCTTGCACAAGGATATATCATATTTTATGACTAGCGCGACGAAGCGCGAAAGCGCCGCTTCGCCGCATCAAGCCGCCCGAACCTCGCAGCGCGAAGGCGGCCGGAACATAGGGAGCCCATATGAGCGCGGCCGAAAGCCCATCCTCACCGCCCGACCATCGCGTGTCGAACTTCCGGCCCACCCCGGAAACCATCGCGATGCTGCGGGAAAAAGCGCGCTTCGTGCGCCTGGAGACCATCCGGCTCATCGAAGTGGCCAAGGTCGGCCATTACAGCTCGGTGTTCAGCGCCGCCGAGATTTTCGCCGCGCTTTATTACGACATCATGGACATCGAGAAGGGCAATCCGACCCGCCCGGATCGCGACCGCTTCCTGATGGGCAAGGGCCACGCCGCCGTCGGCCTGTTCCCGATCCTCGCCGAGTTCGGCTACATCCCGAAGGAGGTGCTGGACAATTACACCCGCCTCGGCAACCCGCTCGGCGACCATT
>NCHM01000680.1 GCA_002257205.1 Rhizobiales bacterium 24-66-13
AAGCCTGTTCGCCTACCAGACCTCGGGCATCCTGCCCGACATCATGGCGGTGGCGAAGGGCATCGGCGGCGGCTTCCCCATGGGCGCGTGCCTCGCCACCGAGAATGCCGCCCGCGGCATGACGCTCGGCACCCACGGCTCCACCTATGGCGGCAACCCGCTCGCCATGGCGGTGGGAAATGCGGTGCTGGACGTGGTGCTGGCGGACGGCTTCCTGGAGCGGGTGCAGGCCATCTCCGCACTGCTCGTGCGCACGCTGAACGAGATCAAGGACCGTCATCCCGCGGTCATCGCCGAAGTGCGAGGTGAAGGGCTCCTGCTTGGCATGAGGGCGCAGGGCCCCGCCGCCGAGCTGGTGCTCGCCCTGCGCGACGAGGGCCTTTTGGCCCCGGGCGCAGGAGATAACGTGGTTCGACTTCTGCCGCCTCTCATCCTCACCGAGGACGAGATCGCCATTGCCGCCGAGAAAATCGAGGCCGCCTGCCTGCGGATCGAGAACGGCCTTGCATTGGCGTCGGCGAAGGGAGCCGCCGAATGAAGGACATTGGCGTGCGTCATTTTCTCGATCTGTCCGATATCCCCGCGGTGGAGCTGCGGCGGGTTCTGGAATTGTCGAAGGATCTCAAGGCCAAGCGCAAGGCTGGCACCGCCGAGCGGCCACTGGCCGGCAAATCGCTGGCGATGGTGTTCGACAAGCCGTCCACGCGCACCCGCGTTTCGTTCGATCTGGCCATGCGCCAGCTCGGCGGCGACACGGTGATGCTCACCGGCGCAGAAATGCAGCTTGGGCGCGGCGAGACCATCGCCGACACCGCCCGCGTGCTGTCGCGCTATGTGGACGCCATCATGATCCGCATTCTCAGCCATGAGGATCTGATGGAACTGGCCACCTACGCCACCGTGCCGGTCATCAACGGGCTCACCCGCGTGTCCCATCCCTGCCAGGTGATGGCCGATGTGATGACCTTCGAGGAGCACAAGGGCCGCATCGCCGGGCGCAAGGTGGCCTGGACCGGGGACGCGAACAATGTGCTCGCCTCCTGGATCCATGCCGCGCACAGCTTCGATTTCGAGCTGAACGTCGCCACCCCGAAGGAATTGTCGCCGCGCCAGGCGCTCAAGGACTTCGTCAAGAAGACCAAGGCGCGGGTGAAATTCACCCGCGATCCCGAGGCGGCGGCGGAGGGGGCGGACTGCATCCTCACCGACACCTGGGTGTCGATGGGCGACAAGGAAGCCGAGCGGCGCCACAATCTCCTGAAGCCCTATCAAGTGAACCGCGCCCTGATGGCGCGCGCGGCCCCGGATGCCATCTTCATGCATTGCCTGCCCGCCCATCGCGGGGAGGAAGTGACCAATGAGGTGATGGACGGCCCGCAATCTGTGGTGTTCGACGAGGCGGAAAACCGCCTGCATGCCCAGAAGGGCATTCTGGCCTGGTGCTTCGATACGCCCGCAGCCTGAGCCGCGGTGCCGGGGGACGGTGCAGCCATCTTCCCCCGGCCGGGCCCGCGCGGCG
>NCHM01000681.1 GCA_002257205.1 Rhizobiales bacterium 24-66-13
GCCGCCGCTCACATGCATGCGGCCGAGTTCGGCACAGCGGTGCAGGGTTGGGAACACCTTGCCGGGATTGAGCAGGCCCTGGTCGTCGAACGCGCATTTCAGGCGCTGCTGATGGGCGAGGTCCACCTCGTTGAACATGGTGGGCATGAGATCGCGCTTTTCCACGCCCACGCCATGCTCGCCGGTGAGCACGCCGCCCACCTCCACGCACAGGCGAAGAATATCGGAGCCGAAGGCTTCAGCCGCGTCCAGTTCGCCCGGCTTGTTCGCGTCATAGAGAATGAGCGGGTGCAGATTGCCGTCGCCGGCATGGAACACATTCGCCACCCGCAGGCCGTATTGGGCCGACATCTCCCGCATGCGCGAGAGCACGAGCGGCAATTGCCGGCGCGGGATGGTGCCGTCCATGCACAGATAATCGGGCGAGAGCCGCCCCACCGCCGGGAACGCCGCCTTACGTCCGGCCCAGAAGCCGAGCCGCTCCTCCTCGGTCTGCGAAACGCGCAAGGTGGAGGCGTTGCAGCCCTTGGCGATCGCGGCCACCTCCTCCAGCAGATGGGCGCATTCGGCTTCCGGCCCGTCCAGCTCGACGATCAGCAGGGCTTCCACATCCAGCGGATAACCCACGTTCACGAACGCCTCGGCGGCGGCGATGGCGTCGCGGTCCATCATCTCGATGCCGCCGGGGATGATGCCGGCGCTGATGATGCGCGCCACGCACTCGCCCGCATCCTCGGAGGTGGGAAAGCCCACCAGCACCGCGCGCGCCGTATCCGGCTTCTTCAGCAGCCGCACCGTGACTTCCGTAACCACCCCCAGCAGCCCCTCGGAGCCGACGATAATTCCGAGCAGGTCCAGCGCGCCGGGGTCGAGATGCTTGCCGCCGAGCCGCACGATCTCGCCGGTGATCAGCACCAGCTCGACGCCGAGCACGTTGTTGGTGGTGAGCCCATATTTCAGGCAATGCACGCCGCCGGAATTCTCGCCCACATTGCCGCCGATGGTGCAGGCGATCTGCGAGGAGGGGTCGGGCGCATAATAGAAGCCCTCGTGCTCCACCGCGCGGGTGATGCCGAGATTGGTCACGCCCGGCTGCACCACGGCGCAGCGATTGGCGAAATCGATGTCGAGAACCTTGTTGAACTTGCCCATGGCGAGCAGAACGCCGTCCTGGAGCGGCAAAGCGCCGCCGGACAGCGAGGTTCCCGCCCCGCGCGGCACCACGCGGACATTGTTGTCGTGGCAATATTTCAGCACGCGGGAGACTTGCTCGGTCGTGCTCGGCAGCACCACCACGAGCGGCAAATTCTTATAGGCGGTCACCCCGTCGGATTCGTAGGGGCGCATTTCCTTCTCGTGCGCGATCACGCCTTCGCCGGGCACGATGGCGCGCAGATCGGCGATGATCGTCTCGCGATTGGCGAGGGTCGTCTCGTCCGCTGCCGGAAGCCTGAGGCTCGTCATTGCGGCATCCCTTGAACCGTTTCCTTTTTTTACGACTATAATCGGTTTGCAG
>NCHM01000055.1 GCA_002257205.1 Rhizobiales bacterium 24-66-13
CTCCCGCCCGCGCAGGCGGCGAACGACGCGGCAGAGGCTTCGGACGGCGATCAGGCGTGACGCGCCCTGTTCTGACGCGTGGTGTTCTAACGCGTCTTGCCCTGACGCTTGGTGCGCTCGCCCATAGGGTCAGCGCGCTCGAGGGGTGGCGCCGCCTTGCGGCGGCCTTCGCCGCAGGCGCGCTCGCGGCCTTGTCGACAGCGCCGTTCGGCCTGTGGCCGGTGCTGGGCTTGAGCTTTCCTATCCTGGTGCTGCTGGTGGATGGCACCCGGCGCGGCACCCGGCGCCCGTGGCGGGTCGCGGCCGCCATCGGCTGGTGGTTCGGCTTCGGCTATTTCCTCTGCTCCCTGTGGTGGATCGGCGCGGCGTTCCTGGTGGATGCCGATGTCTTCGCCTGGCTGTTGCCGGTCGCGGTCGTGTGCCTGCCAGCGGGCCTTGCCCTGTTTCCCGCGCTCGGCCTTCTTGCCGCGCGCCTGCTGTGGTCGCGTGGAGCGGCCCGGCTGTGCGCGCTTTCCGCCGGCCTCGGGGGCGCCGAATGGCTGCGCGGCCATGTGCTCACCGGCTTTCCCTGGAACACCTTCGGCTATGCCCTGGCGGAAAATCTGGCCCTGGCGCAGAGCACGGCGCTGATCGGCATCGGCGGGCTGACGTTCCTTACGATCCTCCTGCTCTCGGCGCCGGTCTTGGTGGTTTCGGCCGTGGCCCGCCCGCGCCATCTGGCTTTTCTCGGCCTCGCGGCGGTCACCCTCGGCGCGATGTATGCCGGCGGCGCGCTGCGGCTCGCACGCACGCAGATCGGCTCGGTTCCCGGCGTCAACCTGCGCCTGATGCAACCTGCGCTGCCGCAGGACGAGAAATTCGCCTATGGCCGGCGCGAGGCGATCCTCGACGATTATCTGGCGTTGAGCGCCACCCCGAGCGCGCGATACCCCGGCGGTCTTAAGGACGTGAGCCTGCTGATCTGGCCGGAATCGGCTTTCCCCTTCCTGTATGAACGCGAGCCTTGGGCGGCCCGGCGAATCAGCGAGAGCCTGCCGCGCAACCTGGTTCTGGTCACCGGCGCCGCGCGCTACGGGGTGCCGCCGGAGGGGCAGATCTCGCCTTACTTCAACTCCATCCGGGTGATCGCGGCGGACGGCACGGTGCTCCAGAGCGTGGACAAGGTGCATCTCGTCCCGTTCGGCGAGTATCTGCCGTTCCAGGCGTTTCTGGAACGCATCGGCCTGGAGCAGCTGACCCGTGTGAGAGGCGGATTTTCAGCCGGGGAAGCGTTGCGGGCCTTGAATATTCCCGGGGCGCCGCTGGCCGCGCCGCTGATCTGTTACGAGGCGATCTTCCCCGGGGCCGTCATTCCGGAAGGTCCGCGCCCGCGCTTCCTGCTCAACGTGACCAATGATGCCTGGTTCGGCGAGACGCCGGGCCCGCACCAGCATTTCCTGCAAGCACGCATCCGCGCGATCGAGGAAGGGTTGCCCTTGGTCCGATCGGCAAATACGGGCATTTCGGCCATCGTTGATCCGCTGGGACGGATTGTCGCACATTTGGGATTGGACATACGCGGTGTAGTGGACGGATACCTCCCGCAAGCGTTGGAGAATCCACCGCCCGCTGCCCGCGCCGGTGGTTCCATCGTCCTATCCATGTTTCTTTTGATTCTGACGTCTGCGTGGCTGGGTGCTGGTGGCTTGCGGATCTTGCGAGCTGCACGCAAAAGTTGATCGACGCGCTAACCATGTATGCGTATCTTCGCGCCGTCAGGGCAGCCTTCGCGATGCGAAGTGTGACACATTTCCGATCCAGCCGGAGAGAACATGGCCAAGAAGGCGCCAAATCCTATTGATAAATATGTAGGTAGCCGTGTGCGTATGCGACGCATGATGGTTGGGATGAGTCAGGAGAAGCTTGGGGAGAGCCTCGGCATCACCTTCCAGCAGATCCAGAAGTACGAAAAAGGCACGAACCGAATCGGTGCCAGCCGATTGCAGCAGATTTCGCTCGTGCTCAGCGTGCCCGTTGCCTTCTTCTTTGAAGGCGCGCCGTCCCTGACCACTGACTCCGAAGGTTTCGGAGAAGCGCACTCCCCCGCCTATGTCTCGGATTTCCTTGCGACATCCGACGGCCTCGTCCTGACCCGCAATTTCATGCGCATCACCGACGCCAAGATCCGCCGACGCATCGTGGAACTGGTGACCGCGATCGCCGGCGAGGAGGAGGCCGCAGAGCGGCCGGTCTGATGCTGCTATAGCTGCGAGCCGGTCTTGACCGGCTCGCGGGCCTTTGACACAAGGGCCTCAAGCTCCGTCGGTGGGCGAGAGGAAGCATATGTCGCGTCAATCCTATTTGTTCACCAGTGAGTCCGTGTCCGAAGGCCATCCCGACAAGGTGTGCGACCGCATCTCGGACGAGGTGGTCGATACTTTCTTCCGCGTGTCGGAAGAGCAGGGCTTCGATCCCTCCCAGGTGCGTGTGGCGGCCGAGACGCTTGCCACCACCAACAAGGTCGTGATCGCCGGCGAGACCCGCGGCCCGTCGACCATCACCAAGGACCTGATCGCTCATAAGGCCCGCCTTGCCATCAAGGACATCGGCTACGAGCAGGACGGCTTCCATTGGGAGAAGGCCGATATCGAAGTGGTGCTGCATGCGCAGTCCGCCGACATCGCCCAGGGCGTCGACATCGACGGCAACAAGGATGAGGGCGCGGGCGACCAGGGCATCATGTTCGGCTATGCCGTGCGCGAGACCCCCGAGCTGATGCCGGCCCCCATCTTCTATGCCCATAAGATCCTGAAAACCCTCTCGGAAGCCCGCCGTTCCGGCGAGACCCGCGCCCTCGGGCCGGACGCCAAGAGCCAGGTGACCGTGCAGTATGAGGCCGGCAAGCCGGTCGGCGTGACGCAGATCGTGCTGTCCACCCAGCATCTGGACGAGCACCTCACCTCCCACGACGTGCGCTCGCTGGTTGAGCCCTACATCACCAAGGCCTTGCCGGAAGGGTGGATTTCGCCCGCCACGGTGTGGCACGTGAACCCCACGGGCAAGTTCGTGATCGGCGGCCCGGATGGCGATTGCGGCCTGACCGGGCGCAAGATCATCGTGGACACCTACGGCGGAGCGGCGCCCCATGGCGGCGGCGCCTTCTCCGGCAAGGATCCGACCAAGGTGGACCGTTCGGCCGCCTATGCCGCGCGCTATCTGGCCAAGAATGTGGTTGCCGCCGGCCTGGCCGATCGCGCGACCATCCAGCTCGCCTATGCCATCGGCGTGTCGGACCCGCTGGCGGTCTATGTGGACCTGCACGGCACCGGCCAGGTGGAAGAAGCCAAGCTGGAGAAGATCTTGCGCGAGGTGGTGAATCTGCGTCCGCGCGGCATTCGCGAGCATCTCGGGCTCAACAAGCCGATCTATGCCCGCACCTCCGCCTATGGCCATTTCGGCCGGGCGCCGGATGCGGATGGCGGCTTCTCCTGGGAGCGGACGGACCTTGTGGATGCGCTGAAATCCGCGCTCTAAAGGTTTCACGTGAAACATTTCGTTCGGCAGGCGGGGCTTTTCCCGCCTGCCGAACGTGTTTTGGCGGCACTTCTCCGTGCGATCTCCGTGCGATCTCCGCGCCTCTCCGCGTGAATTCGGCCGAATGTTTTTCCCGAACTTCGGCGTGGCGGTAAAATCCTGCCGCGTGCCGCGGTTTCAGAACGAAGACCCATGATTGCCGATTATGACGAGAAGGGCGCCTTCTACGGGCGCCGGGTGGGCAAGCCGCTGCGGCCCAACCAGGCGGCGGCCCTGCGCGATATTCTTCCGCGCTATCTGATCGACCTCGATACCATCGCCCCCGAAATATCCCTGCGCGATCTGTTTGCCGGCGCGGTGGACGAGGTGCGCCTGGAGATCGGTTTCGGCGGCGGCGAGCATCTGCTGGCCCGGGCGGCGGAGGCGCCGCGCACCGGCTTCATCGGCGTGGAGCCCTTTCTTAACGGCATGGTGAAGGCGGTGACGGCGCTGGAGGCGGGCCCGCGCGACAACGTGCGCCTGTTCGACCGCGACGCGGCGCTGCTGCTGGCGCGCCTGCCGGAAGGATCGCTCGCCGGCGCGAGCCTGCTCTATCCCGACCCCTGGCCCAAGCGCCGCCACTGGAAGCGCCGCTTCGTGCGCGGAGACAATCTGGACCTGCTGGCCCGCGCGCTCGCGCCGGGCGGCACCTTCCGCTTCGCCAGCGACGTGCCGGACTATGTGGACTGGACCCTGCGCGAGATCCGCGCCCACGGCGCCTTCAGCTGGACCGCCCGCACGGCGGACGATTGGCGCACGCCCTATGCCGGCTGGCCCGGCACCCGCTACGAGGCCAAGGCGCTCAGGGAAGGGCGCGTGCCGACGTATCTGGAGTTTGTGCGGGCGGAGCTAAATCTAGCTCCATTAACAGTTGCATAGCTTTTTCTAAGCGCCCGTTTGCAGTCTTCCCTGCCTTTCGTTGTTCAATTTCGGACCTCCAGTCCGCAGTTTTTTCGATAAAAGCAAGCCAATGGATGGTGGCCGAAAGCTCTAACACGGTTGAATTTGCAGACTTAAGTTTAGATAAAATAGAATAGGCGTCATCGACGGCCAAATTTCCCAAATTATTATCTCTTTCAACCGAAATTATCGATCGAAACACGCTGTAAGGAGCACCGTCACTTTGGCGAAACTCTGTCTGCTCCTCCAAGGTTCCCCAAAATTTTGCGTCGGAAATGGCATCTGCCACATCTTCAGAATAGGGGCCATAATGATAGTAAATATAATTTGCACCACTATTTAGACCCTTGCGGTCCATTAAATATATGATTTTCTGCAATCGGATGCGCCCAATTATCTCGCCTCCAGCCAAATCAATGATTTCTGGGATTAATTTCTGAAGTCTTTCCATCTCCTTATCCCCTAATGTTTTGTACGATTTGACGTGTTGATTCGTTAAGAAAGTAATAACGCAAAATTTCCTGATCTTCTGTAAGCGCTTCTATCGGCTTTGATAGGCGCGCTAAATCTGTAGTCGATTCGTCCGAGCGCAAGATCCTAACCCTTTTATGAGGTTTCACGGGCTCCCTTCGAGCGTCCTTGTAAATGTTGAGCGGCGCTCGGTCTAGGAAGACAGATTTTCCAATCTCAACTCCGAGGTGCTCCTCTATATAACGTCGTCGCGCCCTATCGGTTGCGGTCGGGTGCGTGGTGTCGATCGTTATGGGCTTCATAAGGTCCCGATTGCGAAGGCGGTTGGCCAACTGCCCTAATTCCGTGTCAGTTCGAGCTTTGCATGCTTCCGCCGCACTCCAAATCACCGTATCGTCGAGAGTAAGGTACCTCTGAAGGGTCGGGATGGTCGAAGCATAGTATTCTACTAGAGGGTGTTTTTCTGACAGATTTAATTCCTGAGGAGTATTGCATTTTAATTCCGAGGCCAACTTTTGAAGAAAAGCCGATAATAACTGCTCAACTCCTCGGGTAGTCTTGTGATAATATACCTGAGAATATAGATGGTATCTCGCGATAACAAAGGCTTCTGCTGCTTGTAAGGCCTTCTCTGAAAAGCAAAAGGTTTCAAAGCTTGGTGGAGCGGAATCGGAAGTGTCAATACCCTCTGTGCCATCACTAACGGATTGCACGCGTAGATTGTCAATTAGCCAATCAAAGTCAATTCCGCCAGCTCCAGAGCCGGTCATTAGTTTATCTCGTTGCAAATAGTCTAACCTATCTGCGTCAAAGGAGCTAGAAACCACCGCGCCATATATATCTGTAGGGTCACTTGTTAATAAAGCGGCGATATCATCCGCAGCAGCTCCGCTCCCGCCAAATTCTTCCGTAAGAACGCGTCTAATTGATCCGGTCTGAGCTGAAATTATTTCGGCAGTCCACGCCTCATGATTTTGATATACGCCTTCTTGTCCCTTGAGCCTTGTTTTTTCAGCTTCTTCAAAAGCGTGGCTAAATGGGCCGTGTCCGAGATCGTGAACTAGTGCTGCGATGACCGCGATGTGCGCTTTGTTCGAGTTCCACCTTATCGCTCTGCCTTGGGTCTTCATTGCTCGCTCGGCGACACTCATCAGTTTCCTTGCGAGATGGAAAACACCGATCGAATGCGTGAATCTATTGTGCGTCGCCCCCGGAAATGTAAATTCGGAGACGCCAAGTTGCTTTATCCGACGAAGACGTTGAAACTCCGGGGTGTCGATCAGTTTCCATGCTGTGCGATCCACCTGTTCCGTGAGGTCGAATGTGATCAGCCCGTGAATCGGATCTCGTATCCGTTTGGTTTCCTCGGGCATGCCTGGACTTTTCAAAAATTAGCGTTGATCAGCATCCATAGCTGATTCGGCGAGAAAAAGATTCTGGGATTTTAACGGTTGGCGGCCCCCAACCCCCGCCCTTGCATCCCCCGCCGTTCCGTCTATATTAGCGCTGTCCCCCAACGGGGATACCTCAGAGCCATCGTCGTCGAAGGTGATGAGAGTGGGCCCCGGCCGGGACCCGCTCGATTTTCGTTTACGCGATCGTCCGCGGGGCGCAGAAGTCCCGCACGCTTTCGTTTCGAACCCCTTCGATCCGGTCCGCCCCGCCGCCTCCTTAAGGTCGGCCGGTGCGGGGTGAAGGCGGCGAAAAGGCCAAGGTTCGGCGCTCACGCGCCGCACGACACGTAAGGCGCAGACGCGCCACTGAACATCAGGCGCATCCGCGCCACAGGAAAAGAAAGACGTCCCGGAGGGACATGACCGATACGCAAGCGACCCACGGTGTGGACACCGCAGACCTGAACGAGCCCCGCCTCATCATCGAGACGGGTGTGGCCGCGCGCGTCGCCGGCATCGTCGGTCCCGTGCTCACCGGCCTCGGCATGCGGCTGGTGCGCGTCAAGCACACGGCCCGCGACGGCGGCACGCTGCAAATCATGGCCGAGCGCCCCGACGGCTCCATGACCATCGATGATTGCGAGGCCGTCTCCCGCGCCATCTCCCCCGTGCTCGACGTGGAAGACCCCATCGCCAGCGCCTATCGCCTGGAAATCTCCTCCCCCGGCATCGACCGGCCCCTGGTGCGCCTCACCGATTTCGATCGCTGGTCGGGCCATGAGCTGAAGGTGGAAATGGCCGTGCCGCTGGATGGCCGCAAGCGCTTCCGCGGCATCCTGCTCGGCACCGAGGGCGGCCTCGCCCTGGTGCGCCGCCCCGATGCGCCGGCCGGGGAAGATCCGGTCTCGCGCCTGCCGGTCGCCGATATCGGCGATGCGCGGCTGATCCTCACCGACGATCTCATCACCGAGGCGCTGCGCCGGGCGAAAGCCGCCGGCCGCGCGATGGAAGATGCGGACGAGGAGCTGGCCGACAGCGCGCTCGACGATCTCGCCGACGAAGCCGCTGAAGCACCCGCCGCCCCCGTCAAGCCGGCGAAACCCTTGCAGCCGCGCAAGCTCACAAAGCCCAAGGCCGACAAGTCCCAATCGAAGCCGTCCGCCCGCAAGGCGAAGGGCGGCAATGCCAAAGCGAAGGAGACGCACTGATGGTTGCCGTCAGCGCAAACCGGCTCGAGCTGCTGCAGATCGCCGAAGCGGTCGCCCGCGAGAAGACGATCGACCGCAGCATCGTCATCGCCGCCATGGAAGATGCCATCGCCAAGGCCGCGCGCTCGCGCTACGGCCAGGAGACGGACATCCACGCCGACATCAATCCCAAGACCGGCGAATTGCGGCTCGCCCGCCATCTGCTGGTGGTGGACGAGGTGGAGAATTTCGCCACCGAGATCAATCTCGACGGCGCCCGCCGGCACAATCCCGCCGCCCAGGTCGGCGACACCATCGCCGATACGCTGCCCCCGTTCGATTTCGGCCGCATCGCCGCGCAGAGCGCCAAGCAGGTGATCGTGCAAAAGGTGCGCGAGGCCGAGCGCGATCGCCAGTATGACGAATATAAGGACCGCATCGGCGAGGTCTCCAACGGCCTCGTGAAGCGGGTGGAATACGGCAATGTGGTGGTCGATCTCGGCCGCGGCGAAGCCATTCTGCGGCGCGACGAACTGCTACCGCGTGAGACCGTGAAAGTGGGCGACCGCGTGCGCGCCTATATCTACGACGTGCGCCGCGAGCCGCGCGGGCCGCAGATCTTCCTCTCGCGCACCCATCCGCAATTCATGTCGAAGCTGTTCGCGCAGGAAGTGCCGGAAATCTATGACGGCATCGTCGAGATCAAGGCGGTCGCCCGCGATCCCGGCTCGCGCGCCAAGATCGCCGTGATCTCGCGCGACCAGTCGGTGGACCCGGTCGGCGCCTGCGTCGGCATGCGCGGCTCGCGCGTGCAGGCGGTGGTGAACGAACTGCAGGGCGAGAAGATCGACATCATCCCCTGGAACCCGGACATCGCGACCTTCATCGTCAATGCGCTCGCCCCGGCCGAAGTGGTCAAGGTGGTGCTGGACGAGGAGCGCGAGCGCATCGAAGTGGTGGTGCCCGACGCCCAGCTCTCGCTCGCCATCGGCCGGCGCGGACAGAATGTGCGCCTCGCCTCCCAGCTCACCGGCTGGGACATCGACATCATGACCGAGGCGGAAGAGAGCGAGCGGCGCCAGAAGGAATTCGCCGAGCGCACCACCATGTTCGCGGAAGCGCTCGATCTCGACGAGATGATGGGCCAATTGCTTGCGTCCGAAGGCTTCGCGAGCGTCGAGGAAATCGCCTATGTGCCGATTTCCGAACTCGCCTCCATCGAGGGCTTCGATGAGGAGACCGCCGGCGAATTGCAGGCGCGCGCCCTGAAGCATCTCGCCGACGTGGAAGAGGCGCTCGACAATGAGCGCAAGGAATTGGGCGTGGAAGACGCGCTCGCCAGCGTGCCCGGCGTCACCTCCAAGATGCTGGTGGCGTTCGGCAAGCACGACATCAAGACCGTGGAAGACCTGGCCGGCTGCGCCACCGACGATCTGACCGGTTGGTCCGAGCGCAAGGACGGCGAGACCACCCGCTTCCCCGGCGCGCTCGACGGCTTCGAAGTGAGCCGCGAGGACGCGGAACACATCATCATGCAGGCCCGAGTCGTGGCCGGCTGGATTTCGCAGGACGATCTCGACTCCGACGCCGCCGGCGCCGTTGAGGACGAGCCGTCCGACGAAATCCAGACCTGAGAGAAAAGGAGATGACCCGGCGTGCTGGCAGCGAGTTTGATCGAGGAAGAGACCGATGGGGGGCCGCGCGGGCTTGTGTCCGCGCGTGCGCCGCTGGCGCGTCTGTGCCTCGCGACGCGCGCCGTCACGCCGGTGGCGGAGATGATCCGCTTCGTGCTGGGGCCGGACGGAACCATCGTTCCGGATCTCGCCGCTAAGCTTCCCGGCCGGGGCGCCTGGGTCACCGCGACCCGCGCCGCCCTCGCCGAGGCGTTGAAGCGCAAGGCGTTCGGCCGCGCGTTCAAGGGCAAGGGCACCATCGCCCCGGATTTGCCCGACCTCATCGAATCCCTGATGCTGACCGAAGTCCGCAGCGCCTTGTCCATGGCGAACAAAGCGGGCCGCGTCATCACCGGCACCACGAAGGTGGATGCCGCCCTCCATGCGGACCCTGTGCGCGTGCTGCTGCATGCTGCCGACGGCCGTCCGGACGGGAAACGCAAACTCGACGGCATCGCCCGTCAGAGAGAAGCTGCCGGCATGAGCCCGGTGGCCATCGTCGACTGTTTATCGGGCCTCGAATTGGACTTGGCGCTCGGGCGGTCAAATGTGGTACACGCTGCGCTGCTCGCGCATCCGACGACCGCGGGATTTCTCGCGCGCTGCCGAAAGCTCGAGCGCTGGCGGATGGGAACATCCGCCCGCGCACCGGACGGGCATGGCCTGACGCTCGACCGGATGCCAGGAACGGATACGGAATGAACGACACTAAGACACCCGGCGACAAGACGCTCCACCCTGCCACCGGCAAGACGCTGACCCTCAAGCGACCCGTGGAGCAGGGCACCGTGCGCCAGAGCTTCAGCCATGGCCGCTCCAAGGCGGTTGTGGTGGAGAAGGTGAAGCGCCGCGTCTTCGGTCCGGGCGACGCCGCGCCGGCGAGCGCTGCTCCGGCTGCGCCGGCGGCCGCCGCGCCGCGCCCGGCCGCGCCCGCTGCACCTGCCGGAACCGCCCCGGCTACGCCCAGCCCGGCTGTGCCTACGCCGCCCACCGCTCCGGTCCGCGCTGAAGCCCCTGCCGCTCCGGTGGAAGCCAAGGCGCCCGAGACCGCCCCCGCCGCTCCGGCGGCGAAGTCTCCCGTGGTGAAGACTCCCGTGGCCAAGCCGCCGGTGGTCGAGGCTCCCGCCGCTCCGGTGGAAGCCAAGGCAGCCGCGCCCGCCGCGCCTGTTCCCGCTCCGGCCGCTGCCGCGCCCGCCGCTCCGGCGGCCGAGGCGAAGGCGTCGGCAGAACCCGCTCCCGCCCCCAAGGCACCCTCCGAACCCGTCTCGCAAGCAAAGCCGATGGACGCAAAGCCAACCGAGGCAAAAGCCCCAGAGCCCCGCGCGGCCGAACCCCGTGCGGTGGAACCGCGTGCGGCCGAGACCCGGCCCGCCGCATCCGCCCGGACCGGCGAAGGCCGCACCGGTGCGTCCGGCTCCTCCTCGCGCCCAGCCGGCGCGGGTGGAAATCGCAGCGCCTCCGGCGCGCCGCAGCGTGGCGGCCAATCCGGCTCCGGTGCGTCCGCGTCCGGCCAGGGCCAGCGCCCCGGCCAGGGCGGCCCCCAGCGCGGCGGTGCCGCACCGAGCGGCGAGCGCCGCCCCGGTGCCGGCGGCGCCCCGGCCGGGCGTCCCGGTTCCAACCGCCCCGGCGGATCGGGCGTGGTGCTGCGCACCCTGACCGATGAAGAGCGCAACATGCGCGCCAGCGCCCTTGCCGACGCCCGCGTCCGCGAAGTGGAAGAGCGGCGTATGGCGGAAGAGCGCCGGATCGCCGAGGAAGAGGCGCGTCGTCGCGCTGAGCGCGAGCGCATCGAACGCGCCGAGCGCGAGGCCGCCGAAGCCCGCAAGCGCGAGGAAGAAAGCCGCCGCGCCAACGAGGACGAGAGCAAGCGCCGCGCCGAGCAGGAAGCGCGCAAGCGCTTCGGCGGCGAGGACCAGAGCGGCGCCGCTGCCCGCTCCGGCACCGCCGCTCCGGCGGCCACCACCGCCCGGCCCCTCACCGCGCGTCCCGCCGGCACCACCGCCACCGAGACGAGCGAAGAGGAAGAGCGCAAGGGCGCCGCGGTCCGCCGCAGTCCCGCCGCGCCGCGTCCCGCGCCCCCGGCCAAGCTGCCCAAGGGTCCCGGCGCCGAAAAGAGCCGTGGCCGCCTGACCCTCGTGACCGCCCTGTCGGGCGACGAGGAACGCCAGCGCTCGCTCGCTTCGTTCCGCCGCCGCACCCAGCGCATGACCGGCCACCGGGTGCAGGAGACCAAGGAAAAGATCAGCCGCGAGGTGATCCTGCCCGAGACCATCACCATCCAGGAACTCGCCAACCGCATGTCCGAACGGGCTGTGGACGTGATCCGCATGCTGATGAAGCAGGGCCAGATGGTGAAGATCACGGACGTGGTCGACGCCGACACCGCCCAGCTGATCGCCGAGGATCTCGGGCACACGGTGCGCCGCGTGTCGGAATCGGATGTGGAAGAAGGCCTGTTCGACACCGTCGACGCGCCCGAATCCCTGCAGCCGCGCCCGGCCGTCGTGACCATCATGGGCCATGTCGACCACGGCAAGACCTCGCTGCTGGACGCCATCCGCAAGACCGCCGTGGTCTCCGGCGAGGCCGGCGGCATCACCCAGCACATCGGCGCCTATCAGGTGACCTCGCCTTCGGGCAGCAAGATCACCTTCATCGACACCCCCGGCCACGCCGCCTTCACCGCCATGCGCGCCCGCGGCGCCAAGGTGACGGACATCGTGGTGCTGGTGGTGGCGGCCGACGACGGCGTGATGCCCCAGACGGCGGAAGCCATCGCCCACGCCAAGGCGGCTGGCGTGCCGATCATTGTCGCCATCAACAAGATCGACAAGCCGGACGCCAAGCCCGAGCGCGTGCGCACCGAGCTGCTCCAGTATGAGATCCAGGTAGAAAGCCTGGGCGGCGACACCTTGGAAGTGGAAGTTTCCGCCACCAAGAAGCTCAACCTCGACAAGCTGCTGGAGCTGATCGCCCTGCAGAGCGAACTGCTCGATTTGACCGCCGATCCCACCCGCCCCGCGGAAGGAACGGTGGTCGAGGCCAAGCTCGATCGCGGTCGCGGCCCGGTGGCGACCGTGCTGGTTCAGCGCGGCACGCTGCATATCGGCGAGATCGTGGTCGCGGGTGCCGAATGGGGCCGCGTGCGCGCCCTCATCAACGACACCGGCGCCAATGTGGACGAAGCCGGCCCCTCGGTGCCGGTGGAAGTGCTCGGCTTCAACGGCACCCCGGAGGCGGGCGACCGCCTCGCGGTGGTAGAGAACGAAGCCCGCGCCCGCGAGATCACCGATTACCGCCAGCGCCAGAAGCGCGAGAAGGCGGCGGCCCGCTCCGCCACCATGCGCGGCTCGCTCGAACAGATGATGAGCCAGGTCAAGTCGACCGGCCGGAAGGAATTCCCGCTCATCATCAAGGGCGACGTGTCGGGCTCGGTGGAAGCCATCATCGGCGCGCTGGAGAAGGTCGGCAACGACGAGGTGCAGGCCCGCGTGATCCACGCCGGTGCCGGCGGCATCAATGAGAGCGACGTGACGCTGGCGGAAACCTCCGGCGCCGCGATCATCGCCTTCAACGTCCGCGCCAACAAGGAAGCCCGCGATGCCGCCGCACAGGCCGGCATCGAGATCCGCTATTACAACATCATCTACGACCTGGTGGACGACGTGAAGAAGGCCATGAGCGGCCTGCTCGCCCCCATCAATCGCGAGACGATGCTGGGCAATGCCCTCATCCTGGAGATCTTCGCGGTCTCCAAGGTGGGCAAGGTCGCGGGCTGCCGCGTCACCGACGGCAATGTGGAACGCGGCCAGCATGTGCGCCTGATCCGCGACAATGTGGTGATCCACGAAGGCAAGCTTGCCACCCTGAACCGCTTCAAGGACGCCGTGAACACGGTGGTCGCGGGCCAGGAATGCGGCATGTCGTTCGAGAATTACCAGGACATGCGCGCCGGCGACGTGATCGAATGCTACCGCGTCGAGGTCATCCAGCGCTCGCTGTGAGGACCGGCTGAGGGGGACGCTCCGCGACCCCCCTCCCCCCGTGTGGGGGAGGGTTGGGGAGGGGGTGCCTCGCCGACCGCGCCGGAAATCGTTTGCGTGGAGAATACCCCGAGCCCTCCCCCGCAAAGGGGGGAGGACCTTAGGGGACGTCAACGCCATGCGTTCGCCGGGTTTGCCGGTATGATTGCCATCGAGGCCGGACGGTCCAAGTCCGCCGGCCTCATGTTTTCCATCTGGACCGGGCACGGGCCCGAGCCAGCGTATGCTGCGCGTCGGCGAACTGGTGCGCCACGCGCTGGCCGATGTGCTCGCGCGCGGCGACGCGGTGATGGACCCGGTGCTCACCGGCCGCATCATCACGGTGCCGGAAGTGCGCATGTCGCCCGATCTGAAGATCGCAACCTGCTATGTCATGCCGCTCGGCGGCGCCGACATCCAGCCGGTGCTGAAGGCCTTGGCCGCGCACCAGAAAGTGCTGCGCACCGAGGTCGGCCGCCGCGTGGAGCTGAAGTCGGTCCCCTCCTTGCGCTTCATGAAGGACACCTCGTTCGAAGAAGGCGCGCGCATCGACGCGCTGCTGCGCCAGCCGGAAGTGCTGCGCGATCTCGAACACGAGCCCTTTACCCTCGACGACAAGACCAAGACGGAAGACCAATGATGCGGACCGAGGACGAAGCCGGCGTGGCGACCCTGGACCTCAACGCGGACCTGAACCCGGCTCCGGCCGACCTGCCGGCCGCCGACGCCCCGCAGGCGAGCACCCCGCAACTGAGCACCCAGCACGTGAGCGCCGAGGATGCGCGCCAGAGCGAATTCGGCGGCCGCGCCCCGCGCGAGGGTGAGCGCCCCCGCTATAAGAGCGCCGATCCGCGCCCCCGCACGCCGCGCGCGCCGGACGATCCCGAGCGTCCGCGCCTGCCCAAGCGCGACATCGACGGCTGGGTGCTGCTCGACAAGCCCATCGGCATGACCTCGACCCAGGCGGTTTCGGTGGTGAAGCGCCTGTTCAACGCCAAGAAGGCGGGCCATGCGGGCACGCTCGATCCGCTCGCCTCCGGCTGCCTGCCGATCGCCTTCGGCGAGGCCACCAAGACCGTGCCCTATGTGATGGACGGGCAGAAGACCTATCGCTTCACCGTGCGCTTCGGCACCGAGATGGATACCGACGATGCCGAGGGCACGCCGGTCGCCACCAGCGACGTGCGCCCGAGCGATGAGGATATTCTCGACGCGCTGGAGCAGTTCCGGGGCGAGGTGATGCAGGTGCCGCCGGCCTATTCGGCTCTGAAGATCGCCGGCGCGCGCGCCTATGATCTGGCCCGCGAGGGCGAGCAGGTGGTGCTGGAGGCCCGCCCGGTGGTGATCCACCGGCTCGATCTCGTGGCCCGTCCCGACGCCGACCATGCGGTGCTGGAAGCGGAATGCGGCAAGGGCACCTATGTGCGCGCCATCGCCCGCGACCTCGGCCGCATGCTCGGCACGTGCGGGCATGTCTCCATGCTGCGCCGCGCGGCGGTGGGGGCGTTCCTGGAAGAGCAATTGGTGACGCTCGACGATCTGCGCGCCCGCGCCGATGCCGGCGAGGGGCCGCTGTTCGAGGCGCTCGACCCGCTCGACTGCGCGCTGGAGGATCTGCCGCAGCTCTCGGTGTCGCCGCAGGACGCCCATCGCCTGCGCTGCGGGCAGAATGTGTTCCTGCGCGGCCGCGACGCGCCGATCTTCGACGGCCATGTGGCGGTGAGCTGCCAAGGCAGCCTGATCGCCATCGGCGACATGGTGGAAGGCGAAATCCGCCCGCACCGCGTGTTCAACTGGTCCCGCGCCATGCCCCGCGCCCTGCGCCGCACGGCGTGAGAGAGGTCCTTCTCCGGCTAAATTCGGCCCGATAGAGCTCACTTCGCCGAGATTGTGCTTGCCCCCTCCCCAACCCTCCCCCGCAGGCGGGAGAGGGAGTTTAGGCGGCTTGCGGTACCTGCAGCTCCCCATAAACCCGGCCCATCCCCTCTCCCGTTTACGGGGGAGGGCTAGGGAGGGGGAAGAGGCGCGAAGGGTTGAGGAGGGACCGCCGCGAGAGGCGCAAGCGCGCCGCGGCGCTGGTGGGAAAACGCCGTCGCGGCGCCGGTTTCAAGAAGCACTGGCGCTTGAGGGGCTTTCGTGTATGGTGCCCGCGTGCAGAGCCCTGGAGTTTTCCAGGATTTGCGCACGCCCTTCTTTTGACCGCGCTGGACGACATCCCGGCCCGGCCGAATGGGCAAGGCCCCCTCGCCACCGTGTTCCGCAGCCCGTTTTTCGCAGCTGCGGCCCGTGTGCCAAGGCGGAGCCTTTCGTTTTCTTCTGACTGAAAGGATCATCCGATGTCGATCACGGTCGAGCGCAAGCAGGCGCTCATTCAGGATTTCGGTGCCAAGGCTGGCGACACGGGTTCGCCGGAGGTCCAGGTTGCGATTCTGTCCGAACGCATCTCCAACCTGACCGAGCACTTCAAGTCCCATAACAAGGACAACCATTCCCGCCGCGGCCTGCTGAAGCTGGTCTCCACCCGCCGCAGCCTTCTGGACTATCTGAAGCGCAAGGACGAAGCCCGTTACAAGGCGCTGATCGAGCGTCTGGGCCTGCGTCGCTGATGCCGGCGGAGCCTGCCGCGGTCGAAAAGGTCGGACCTTTTCCGCGTCGGGCTCCGGTGCCTCGCCCGTGAGGCGGGGCACGACGTGTCGGGCATGGGGCCCGCCGCGCAAAAGCGAAGCTCAAGGGAAAGTCATGGCAGGATCGCCGGACGCAACCGTCGCACGCCTTCCCGATGCGGGAAGCGCAGGCGCGCGGTGCGTCCGGCCGTCTTGCTCATGGCTCTCCCGCTTCGAAGGACGAGAGAGATAATTCCATGTTCGATATTCATCGCGAGGAACTGGATTGGGGTGGACGTACCCTGATCCTCGAAACCGGCAAGATGGCCCGCCAGGCTGATGGCGCGGTGCTTGTCACCTATGGCGACACCAAGGTTCTCGCCACCGCCGTTTCCGCCCGTGAGGCGAAGCCCGGCATCGATTTCTTCCCGCTGACGGTCAATTACCAGGAAAAGACCTATGCGGCCGGCCGCATTCCCGGCGGCTATTTCAAGCGCGAAGGCCGTCCGAGCGAAAAGGAGACCCTGGTCTCCCGCCTGATCGACCGCCCGATCCGCCCGCTGTTCGCCGACGGCTATCGCAACGAGACCCAGGTGGTCATCACCGTGCTGGCGCACGATCTGGAGAATGATCCGGACATCGCCGGCATCGTCGGCGCTTCCGCAGCGCTCACGCTCTCCGGCGTGCCCTTCATGGGCCCCATCGGCGGTGCCCGCGTCGGCTTCATCGACAATGAATATGTGCTGAACCCGACCACCGACGAGCTCAAGGAAAGCGCGCTCGACCTCGTGGTCGCCGGCACCGGCGATGCCGTGCTGATGGTGGAATCGGAAGCCAAGGAGCTGCCCGAGGAAATCATGCTCGGCGCGGTCATGTTCGGCCACCGCCATTTCCAGCCGGTGATCGAGGCCATCATCCGCCTCGCCGAGAAGGCCGCCAAGGAGCCGCGCGCGTTCGCCGCCGCCGATAATTCGGCGCTGGAAGCCAAGATCCGCGAAATCGCCGAAGCCGATCTGCGCGCCGCCTATAAGATCGTGCAGAAGCAGTCCCGCTATGAAGCGGTCGGCGCTGCCAAGTCCAAGGTGAAGAAGTATTTCGAGGAACTGGCCATGGACGGCCAGCCCGCCCCGGCCAGCCAGCAGGTCGGCGAAGTGCTCAAGGCGCTCGAAGCCAAGATCGTGCGCTGGGCCATCCTCGACGACGGCATCCGCATCGACGGCCGCGACGTGCGCACCGTGCGCCCGATCGTTTCCGAAGTCGGCGTGCTGCCGCGCGCCCACGGCTCGGCTTTGTTCACCCGCGGCGAGACCCAGGCGCTGGTTGTCGCCACGCTGGGCACCGGCGAGGACGAGCAGTTCATCGACAGCCTGGAAGGCACCTATAAGGAGCACTTCCTGCTGCACTATAACTTCCCCCCCTTCTCGGTGGGCGAAGCCGGCCGCATGGGTTCGCCCGGCCGCCGCGAAATCGGCCACGGCAAGCTCGCATGGCGCGCCATCCGCCCCATGCTGCCGCCGAAGCATGAATTCCCCTACACCCTGCGCGTGGTCTCCGAGATCCTGGAATCCAACGGCTCGTCGTCCATGGCGACGGTCTGCGGCGCCTCGCTCTCGCTGATGGATGCGGGCGTGCCGCTGCGCCGTCCGGTGGCCGGTATCGCCATGGGCCTGATCCTGGAAGAGGGCAAGTTCGCCGTTCTCTCGGATATCCTGGGCGACGAGGATCACCTCGGCGACATGGACTTCAAGGTGGCCGGCACGGATCGCGGCGTCACCGCGCTCCAGATGGACATCAAGATCGCCGGCATCACCGAGGAGATCATGAAGGTCGCCCTCGGCCAGGCCAAGGAAGGCCGCGCCCATATCCTCGGCGAGATGGCCAAGGCCCTGACCTCCGCGCGTTCGGAACTCGGCGAGCATGCCCCGCGCATCGAGGTGATGAACATCCCGGTGGACAAGATCCGCGAAGTGATCGGTTCCGGCGGCAAGGTGATCCGCGAGATCGTCGAGAAGACCGGCGCCAAGATCAATATCGAGGACGACGGCACCATCAAGATCGCCTCCGCGAACGGCGAGTCCATCAAGGCGGCGATCAATTGGATCAAGTCGATCGCCTCCGAGCCGGAAGTCGGCCAGATCTATGACGGCACGGTCGTGAAGGTCGTGGACTTCGGCGCCTTCGTGAACTTCTTCGGTTCCAAGGACGGCCTGGTCCACATCTCCCAGCTGGGCAAGGAGCGCGTCAACAAGACCTCGGACGTGGTCAAGGAAGGCGACAAGGTCAAGGTCAAGCTGGTCGGCTTCGACGAGCGCGGCAAGACCCGCCTGTCCATGAAGGTGGTCGACCAGACCACCGGCGAGGATCTGGAAGCCAAGGAAAAGGCCGACCGTGACGCCGCCCGCGACGCGGCCAAGGAAGAGACCGAGGCCGGCGCCGCCGAGTGATCGGCAGCCCCTGCGGCATCTGAACGGAAAGGGCGGCCCTCGGGTCGCCCTTTTTGTTTGTGCGCGGCTTTTGCGGTTTCGCGCGTCCTCCGTGTCGGCGCGTCCTCACGCAAAACGCCGCGAGCCGGCGACGCAGAGCACCACGACGGCGGCGGCCGCCACCATGGTCCAGGCCACGGGCTCCCCCAGCAGCAGCCCTGCGAGCGCAAGCCCGAAGAAGGGCTGGAGCAATTGGAGCTGGCCCACCCCGGCGATGCCGCCCAGCGCCAGGCCCCGGTACCAGAAGACGAAGCCCACCAGCATGGAAAACACCGAGACATAGGCAAGGCCGAGCCACGCCGGGGCGCCGATGCCGCTCCAGGCCTGCGGCAAGGTCAAAAGCGCGATCATCGCCATGACCGGCAGGGCGAGGACGAGTGCCCAGGAAATCACCTGCCATCCTCCGAGCCGGCGGGAGAGGCGGGCGCCTTCCGCATAGCCGAGGCCGCAGACGAGGATCGCCGCGACCATCAGCAGATCGCCGACGAGCGAGGCCGAACTGCCGCCTGCCAAAGCAAATCCCGCCACTGCGGCGGCGCCGGCCACCGAGAACAGCCAGAAGGCCGGCTTCGGCCGCTCGCCGCCCCGGATTACGCCGAACAGAGCCGTGGCCAGCGGCAGCAGGCCAATGAACACCATGGAATGGGCCGAGGTGACGTGCTGGAGCGCCAAGGCGGTGAGCAGCGGAAAGCCGATGACCACCCCGAGCGCCACCACCGCCAGCGGCAGGAGATCGCCGCGCGCGGGGCACTTCTGGCGCAGCAGCGCGAGCAGGGCCGCACCGAGCAAAGCGGCGATGACCGCGCGGGCCGAGGTGAGGAATAGGGGCGAAAATCCACCCACCGCCACACGCGTCGCCGGAAGCGACCCGCTGAAGATGATCACGCCGAGGAGGCCGCTGCCCCAGCCGTCCGTCCCACGCTGCATGATGGTGTCCCTCGCCTCTCCCGCCGCGATAGCGCGGCCGGGATTGCGGCGACAGCCACACACCCATACGGTGAAGTCGAACAGTATGGGTCACGGAGGCCGCACACTTGGCGAACAGTGACGCGGATGGTGCGGCGGCAAGCGGCGCCGCCCAGGAAGATGCGGGCCGGCAAGATGCCCGCCACGAAGATGCCGCCCCGGCGCAGGCGGGTGCCGCTCCGGAGGGAGCGCATCCGACGCGGACGGTTTCGGTCATGGCCGAGATCCGCCGCCGCATGGCGACCCGGGTCCTGACGGCGGGCGAAAAACTGCCCTCGATCCGCAAGTTCGCCCGCGACATGCAGGTCTCGCCCTCCACCGTCGTCGAGGCGTACGACCGGCTCGCGGCGGAAGGGTTGATCCGCTCG
>NCHM01000682.1 GCA_002257205.1 Rhizobiales bacterium 24-66-13
CAATGACAAGCACCAATGGGGCCGCGCGGCCATCCAGGTCGCCTTCACCATCTTCGTTCTCACCGAGACCTGGCTGGTCCCGATCGAGGGCTGGTTCGTGGACAAGTACGGCCCGCGCATCGTCGTGCTCATCGGCGGCTTCCTGTGCGGCCTCGGCTGGGTCCTGAACTCCATGGCCGACACGCTGGTCCTGCTTTACGTGGCTGCGGCCATTGGCGGCGTCGGCGCGGGCGCGGTCTATGGCACCTGCGTCGGTTCGGCACTGAAATGGTTCCCGGATCGCCGTGGCCTTGCCGCCGGCATCACCGCCGCCGGCTTCGGCGCGGGTTCGGCCATCACCATCATTCCGATCGCGGCGATGATCGCCTCGCAGGGCTATCAGCAGACCTTCCTGGTGTTCGGCCTGTTCCAGGGCGTGGTCGTGATGGCGCTGTCGATCTTCCTCCAGGCGCCCAAGCCCGGCCAGCTTCCGCCGGTGACCAACAAGGCCGCCACGCAGAGCCGCCGTGATTACGGCCCGGGCCAGATGCTCAAGGCCCCGGTGTTCTGGGTCATGTATGCGATGTTCGTGCTGGTTGCCGCTGGCGGCCTGATGGCGACGGCGCAGCTCGGCTCCATCGCCAAGGATTTCAACATTGCCGGCGTGCCGGTGAGCCTGATGGGCATCACCCTGCCGGCGCTGACCTTCGCGCTTTCCATCGACCGCGTGCTGAACGGCCTCACCCGTCCGTTCTTCGGCTGGGTGTCGGACAATATCGGCCGCGAGAACACCATGTTCATCGCGTTCTCGCTTGAAGCGGTGGGCGTGCTCGCGCTCGGCCATTTCGGCTCGAACCCGCTCGCCTTCGTGCTGCTGACCGGTCTCGTCTTCTTCGCCTGGGGCGAGATCTACTCGCTGTTCCCGGCGACCTGCGGCGATACGTTCGGCTCCAAGTTCGCCACCACCAATGCGGGCTTCCTCTATACCGCCAAGGGCACCGCCTCGCTGGTGGTCCCGATTGCGAGCGTCGCCGTGGCGCAGCTCGGCAATTGGGACCTGGTGTTCCTCATCACCGCCGGCGTGAATGCCCTGGCGGCGCTGATGGCCCTGTTCGTGCTCAAGCCCATGCGCGCCCGCTTCGTCGCGGATGCCAAGCTGGTCTCCTCATGTCCGGCGTCCCAGACGGGGCGTCGGGCGGGAGATGAGGGCTAAGGTTCCGAAGGCAGGCGTTCGCGCCTGCCTTTTTCGTTGAACAGGTTTCGTCGAACAGGACGCGGGCGATCAGAAGCCGCGCGGAAAGGACGCAACCGCAGGCTCGCGGCTCTGATTGTCCTTGTCCCCGCCAAACAGCGTGCCGGCGGTGCGGGTCTGCTCCTGGCCCATCAGCGCCATCTCGGCGGGGATGCCGGGGCCGCCGGCGGCAGCCATGAAGCTCTTGGGGTTGCTGAAGCCGATCACGGCGCCGGTGACGGCAATTCCGAGGATGGCGAGAGCGACGAAATCGAATGCGGTCATTTTAGCCTCCAGGCGTGCCCTTGCACGCCGCCCGTTGCGAGCACTCGGGTCATCGCGCTGACGACCCCTGTCCTCATTTCCGAGTGCCATACTGACCGAATTCGCCCTCCTTGTGGTATACATAATACGCAGAGGCTCCCCCTCATTGCTGCATAGCAGCAATAAAGGCGTCTTCGCGGGCCTTAACTGGCTGAAAGATTTCGCAAGTGCGAGATCAGCCCCGCGGTGGAGCCCGAGGTTTCCACCGGTGCCGCGCCGCCCTTTACCGCCGGCAGCAAAGCCGTGGCCATTTCCTTCCCGAGCTCCACGCCCCATTGATCGAAGGCGTTTATTCCCCAGATCGCGGCTTCCGTGAACACGCGATGCTCATAGAGCGCGATCAGCCGGCCGAGCGTGAACGGGTCGAGCAGCGTATAGGCCAAGGTCACCGAGGGCCGGTTGCCGGGGAACACCTTGTGCGGCGCGAGTTCGGCGATCCGCGCCTCGCTCATGCCCCCGGCGCGCAATTGCGCCTCCACCTGCGCCAGCGAGCGCCCGCGCAGCAGCGCTTCCGACTGGGCGAGGCAATTGGCGATCAGCAGGTCGTGGTGGGCGGCGAGGGCGGGTTCGTGCCCCTGGGCGGCGATCAGAAATTCCACCGGCACCACATCCGTGCCCTGGTGAAGAAGCTGGAAGAAGGCGTGCTGGCCGTTGGTGCCGGGCTCGCCCCACACGATCGGGCCCGTCGGCCGCGCGACCGGGGTGCCGTCGCGCGTCACGCTCTTGCCGTTGCTCTCCATGTCCAATTGCTGGAGATAGGCCGGAAAGCGGGCGAGGCGCTGGTCGTAGGGAATGATGGCGCGGCTCGCATAGCCGCAGACATCGCGATGCCATACGCCCACCAGCGCGAGCAGCACCGGCAGGTTCTGTTCCAGCGGCGCATGGCGGAAATGATCGTCCATGGCGGCGCCGCCGGCGAGGAAATCGCCGAACGCGGCCGAGCCGATGGCGATC
>NCHM01000683.1 GCA_002257205.1 Rhizobiales bacterium 24-66-13
GCGCCGCCCGCATCGTGCTGATGGGCAAGTTCTCCGCCGAGACCGTGCTGGAGCTGATGCCGCGAACCACGGTGCTCGGCTGCGTGCCGTCCATGCTGCGCACGGTCTTCGCCCATCCGCCCCAGAGTGGCGACCGGCTGCGCATGGTGCTCACTGGCGGCGAGGGACTCGATCGCGCGCTTACCGAAACCCTGAGCGCGCGCCATCCCGGCGCCGGCGTCTACGACCTCTACGGCCTGACCGAGACCGGCGCCGCGGACTTCTGCCTGGGCCCCGCGGACGCCGCTGGCACCGGCACCATCGGGCGCCCGACCGAGAACGTTATTGCCCGCCTCGGGCCGGCGGAGCAGGCGGTAGACGCCGACAGCGGCGAACTGCTCATTCGCTCCCCCTATGGGATGCTTGGCTATCTCGACAATCCCGAGCTCACGCAGGCCTCGTTCACGGACGGCTTCTTCCGCACCGGCGATCTCGCGCGCATGCGTGCGGACGGCTATGTCGAGATCGTCGGCCGGATCAAGGAGATCATCTCGCGCGGCGGCAATAAGATCGCCCCGGCGGAGATCGACCTCGTCCTCTCGCACCACCCGGCCGTGGCCGCCGCACTATGCGCCGGCGTGCCCGACCCGCGGCTGGGCGAGAGCGTCCACGCCGCGGTGGTGCTCAAGCCGGGCGCACACACGGACGCGGCGGAGCTGAAGGCATGGGCCGCGAGCCGGCTCGAACGGTTCAAGGTCCCCGAGGCCATCCACATCGTCCCCGCCTTGCCCCAGGGACCCACCGGAAAAGCATTACGCAGCGGTGTCGCCGCCCTCGCGCGCGCCACGATCGCGGGCGACCGGACATAAGCCAGGCACGGCTTCACCTGTCTCGCTTTGCTCACCCGGATTTGCCATCGGTGTGAGTTCGCGGCCGGCCGAGATCCACATGTTGAGCAAAGTATATGCAACCGCGAGGATCGTCGGACCAAGAAATATCCCCAGCATCCCAAAGGCGATGAGGCCGCCGACGACCCCGCCGAAGATGAGAAGGATCGGCAAATCCGCCCCTTTCTTGATGAGAAAGGGGCGAAGGAAATTGTCCATCGTCACGGTGATGACCGCCATGACCAGGAGGACGGAGGCCCAGACGGTATCCCCGCTGTAATACATCCAGAATGCTGCGGGGAAAAGCACAAGGCCGGGGCCGATCTGGACCAGGCACAACATGAACATCAGGGCCGTCAGCACGGGTGCGAACGGCACCCCCACCGCCAGCAGCGCGATGCCGCCGAGCGCGCTTTGCGCCAGCGCCGTCACCACCACGCCGAGCGCAACGCCCCGCACCGCGCGGCCGATCAGCAGGATCACCATTTCCCCGCGGTCTCCGCCCAGTCGCCGGCCAAAGCCGAGCGCGATTTCTGCGCCCTTTTCGCCCTGGGCGTAAATGCATGCGGCCAGCACCGTGGTCAGCAGGAACTGGACGAACATCCCGGCCAAGCCGCCGGCCGCGGATGCGAAC
>NCHM01000684.1 GCA_002257205.1 Rhizobiales bacterium 24-66-13
TTCCTCGGCAAGGCCGGCGATTTCACGCTGAACGCCCCCGAGGTGGAGGACGATGCCCCGTCCGGCTGGTATTTCCGCGCCGACACGGGCACGTCTTCCGCCTCCGCCGCCACCCGGGCCGGCGCCCTGGCGTTTCCGGTGAGCAGCGAGGGCGAGGCCTGGACCCTCGGCGGCGGCATCGGCTATCGCCTGCTGCCCTTCCTGCGCGCCGATTTCACCATGGATTACATGGCGCCGTTCAATGCCGCCGCGAGCGGAGGCGCGGTGCGCGTCGCCGCCACCACGGCGCTGGCCAGCGCCTATTGGGACATCGCCACCTGGAACGGCCTGACGCCTTATGTGGGCGGCGGCCTCGGCTTCGGCATAGTGTCGCTGGAGCGCGATCCGTTCCTGGCAGTGGGCGGAATCCATACACAGGACTGGCGGTTCACCTGGGAACTCGCCGCCGGCGTCAGCTGGGCCATCACGCCCGGCCTGAGCCTCGATTTCGGCTATCGCTATCTCGCCATCGACATGCCGGGCGTCGTCGCGCAGCCCAGCACGCCGGTGGTGCAGGAGATCGACGCCCACCAGTTCCGCATCGGCGTGCGATATGCACTGAAATGATCGTCGGCGCCCCGGCCGCGTCGCATGACGCGTCACGCGACGCGGGAGTTCAGAAATCGCGGGAGTCAGAAATCGCGGGACTTAGCGATTGCAGGGCTTAGCGATTGCGGGCGCGCGCCGCCATCAGCTGCTTGATGCGCTCGATCACCGACTGCGGCTCATAGGGGCGCGCCAGATGGGGGCCCTCGTCGCACAGTTCGGCGGCTTCGTTCGCGGCCTTGGCCGGCGTGCCGGCGAGGATGACCTCCACCGCCGGATGATGTTCCCGCACGAAGGCGGCCAGGGCGAAGCCCGCAAGGCGGCCGGGCACGGCGAAATCCGCCAGCATCACGTCGAACGGCGGGCGCGCATCAGCGAGCAGGTCGAGCGCCTCATCCGCGCTCGCCGCCTCCGCGACCTGATAGCCGCAGGTGCGCAAATATTCGGCCAGCACGTGGCGCACCACGATATCGGCGTCCAGGACCAGGATACGCGGCCGCTCTTCCACCAAAGATCCCGCGTCGCTCATGCGCTCTCCTATTTGTCGGAATCCAGCATCGCCGAAATGCGCGCCACCGCGTCGCTAAGGGCATAGGGCTTGGAGATGAAGGCCGTCGTCTCCCCGCTCTCCAATCGATCGAGATGGCCGGAGGTGATCAGCACCGGCAGGGCCGGCCGCTCGCGCTTCAGGCGATTGGCGAAGGCCAGGCCGTCGAGCGCGCCGGGCATGCGGACGTCCGTGAACACCAGGTCCACCGCGAGGCCCGAGGCGAGCGCGAGGACCGCCTCTTCGGCGGAGGCCGCCTCCACCACCCGGAAGCGCTGATCGCGCAAGGCTTCCGCGATCACCAGCCGAACCAGGGGTTCGTCCTCGACGACAAGGATTGTGCGGGGCACGTCATCCAATTGCGGC
>NCHM01000001.1 GCA_002257205.1 Rhizobiales bacterium 24-66-13
GCTCCATTCGGTCTGGAGATAGTCCTCCATGTGGGCGAACACGCGCGCCGCGCCGCCGCTGGAGGTGGTGACGTGGAAAAGGTCCGGCCCCAGGCGGGCAACGATGCCGTCATCGAAGATGAAGCCGTTCTCGCCCAGCATCAGAGCAGCGCGTTGGGCTCGTCCGCGCCGTGGCTGAGGATGCCGCGCGGACGGTGATACTTGAACGAGCGCCCCACAAGGTGGATGCCGTTCGCCAGCAGGGTCGAAGCCACCGTGTCGCCGGCGAGGCCGGTAAGTCCACGTCCGTTGAAGGTGAGGCGGAGGGGCTGGGTGCGGTCGACGCGCCCGCCGGCGGGCAGGCGGAAGGGTTGGGGATGGGCCATCATGCGCCTCCTTCTGGCCGTGGCGTCCCCATGGGATAACTCGCCACGAACGCATCGCTGGCGGTGTCGCGCAGCGCGTTGAACCAGCGCCCGCAGCCGTGCGCATGAAGCCAGCGCTCCGCGTGGCCGCCCTTCGGATTGGAGCGGAAGTAGAGGAAGCCCGCCCAGGCCGCGTCGTCGTACGCTTCGGGATGCTCCGGACGGGAGATGTGGGCTTCGCCGCCGCACCGGAACTCGATCTCGGGCCGGGCGCCGCGGGATGGGCCAGGAATGGCCAGGTCCGGAGGAGGGTCGGGCTCTCATGGAGCGTACTCAGGTCATCGGCCGTGAGCTTCAGACGCTCGCTCGCGCGTTCGACACGACGCCAAGCTATGTAGACTTTAAACAAAGGCTCCGTGCGCAGCACGATCTGGGGCTTTTCCCGGACGATCGATTGGTTCGCGCTGTCGCGATGGCCATCCAACGCGACATCTAAAAAGGAAATGAAAGTCCAACATTCCCGCAGGTCTTTGGCGGCGCCGAATTGATCTTAAGCCAAGCCATATCAGGCTGGGACGAAACACTTGGGCAACGCCCGAGCCTCGCAACTACGTGGGCCCGCCCGCCGTGGAGCGGATCGCAGCACCGAGCGTGCGCAGCGCCTTGCAGGCGGTCCGATCGGTGAGGTTTGAGTAGAGCATCACCTCCCGCGAGGGCAGTCCCGGTAGCCCAACCCTCGGCCCCACATCGACAGTCACCGCCGGGGCTACGCGGCGCCCAAGGGCCGCTACTGCAAGGCCGGCGGATACGGCGGCGCCAATGGTACCGATGCCGCCGCCGACGAACACCTCCGTCCACTGGATGCCCGCGGCATCCAGGGCATATGTCGCCATGGTGCGAACGCTGCACGGCGCGGCCTGGGTGGCGAGCCCAGCGGATCGCCGGCCCTATGCTCGAAGTCCGGCACCGCCATCCAGCCGAATTCCTCGTCGAGGATAACCTCTCCGCCGCGGCGACGGTTATCGTGGCGCAGCACGATGGCCGCGTCGAGTTCGCCGCGTTCGAAATCCTCTAGGCTCTCCCATCAAAAGGTGACCCGCACCTCCAGGATGAGCGACGGTCAACGCCACCCATCTCGCACGCCCGCTGCTTAACACCCTGCCGCAGGGCCTGAGCGCGATGGCCCATTCGTTGAGCGTCTGGCCCGTGCCGCCGATCTTGGCGACGAATTCAGCAATTCTCTGTTTGTTGTAATCTTTGGGCAATCGCGCTGCGCGATAGCCCTGCCCATGAAAACCGATCTTCCTCGTCGGGGCCTTGTGTGGCCCCCGCGCTGCCTCCTGATTGTAGCAGGGGCGCTCGCCTTGGCGGCGTGCGGTGAGAGCCAGCCGGCTGCACTCCACGAACCCGTCGAGGTCTCGGTCGTGCAGCTGAGACCCGAGGCCATTACGATCTACGACGTGCTGCCCGGCCGGGTCGCCGCCTATCGTGTCGCGGAGATCAGGCCGCAGGTTGGCGGTATCGTCCGGAACCGGCTATTCCGCCAGGGCAGCGAGGTCGAGGCGGGCCAGCCCCTGTTCCAGATCGATCCGGCCGCGTTCGCCGCCGAAGTCGACATGGCGGCGGCGGCCCTTAGCAGGTCCGATGCCGCGCTCAACAGGACGGAGGCGCAGGTCCGGCGTGTGGAGGCGCTTCTCAAGACCAACACGGCCACACAGCAGGCCTATGACGAAGCCATCGCCGCGCGCGCGCAGGCCGCTGCCGACGTCGCGTACGGCCGGGCCGCGCTGGAGCGCCGGACGCTCGATCTCGGCTTCGCCACCATCCGCGCGCCCATCGCCGGGCGGATCGACCATGCGTTGGCGAGCGAGGGCTTGCTGGCAACGCCGGGCGGCACCTCGCCGCTCGCGATCGTGCAGCAGATCGACCGGGTCTATGTCGATCTCCGCCAGCCGGCACGCCGCCTCGACGCCTTGCGTGGGCTGGCGCGCCCCGATGAAGCGGATGCGGGCACCCCGGTGGAAATCCTGTCGGCGGACGGCAAGGCCTATCCTGTGGTCGGAAGACTGCTGTTCTCGGGGATCAGCGTCGACCCCGGAACGGGCGAGATCGTCCTTCGCGTCGAGGCGGACAATCCCCAGCGTCTCTTGCTCCCGGGCATGTTCGTGCGGGCGCGGCTGGCGCGGGAGAAAAGGCCGGCGGCACTGCTGGTGCCCCTGCAGGCGGTCCAGCGCGACGGCAACGGCGTCGAGCACGTCAGCATTGTCGAGGACGCGGGCAGGGTGGTGCGCCGCGAGATCGTGACCGGCGGGCAGATCGACGGGCGCGTCGTCGTCGAAAGCGGGCTGCGCGCCGGCGACCAGGTGGTCGTGGAGGGGCAGGACCGCATCCAGCCGGGCGCGCAGGTGAACGCCTTGCCCTGGCGGGTCGAGCGCGTCGCGGATGCGGAGCCGCATCGCTGATGTCCGCCTTCTTCATCGACCGGCCGGTCTTCGCCTGGGTCATCGCGATCGTCATCGCGCTCGCCGGGGCCATCGCAATCCCGCAGCTTCCCACCGAGCGCTATCCGGCCATCGCGCCGCCGAGCATCAGCATCTATGCGACCTACCCCGGTGCCTCGCCCCAGGCGATGAGCGAGGGCGTCGTCGGCCTGATCGAGCGTGAACTCTCGAGCGTGCGCAATCTCCTGTATTTCGAAAGCTCGACGGACATGTCGGGCACCGCGACGATCACCGCTACGTTCAAGCCCGGCACCAGCCCGGAACTTGCGCAGGTCGACGTACAGAACCGGCTGAAGACCGTGGAGGCGCGCCTGCCGCAGGCGGTCCGGCAGCTCGGCCTGACGGTCGAGGCCGTCGCCTCCGGCTTCCTGCTACTGCTGGACATCACGTCCCTGAGCGGGGCGCACGACGAGGTAACCCTCGGCGACTACGCTGTGCGCAACGTCGCTGACGAGCTCAAGCGCGTGCCCGGCGTCGGCCGCGTCCAACTCTTCGCGACGGAGCGCGCGATGCGGATCTGGGTCGATCCGGTCAAGCTGTCCGCCCACGATCTGACCTTCGGCGACGTCACCGCCGCCATCGCGCAGCAGAACGTGCAGATCGCGCCGGGCGCCCTAGGGGCCGAGCCGACGATCGCCGGCCAGCGTGTCACCGTGCCGCTCGAGGCCGATGGGCGGTTGCGGACGCCCGAGCAGTTCCGGGCCATCGTGCTGCGCGCCAATCCGGATGGATCCAGCCTGACCCTCGGCACGGTCGCCCGGGTCGAGCTGGGTGCGCAATCCTACGCCTTCGCTTCCCGCTCCAACGGCAGGCCGGTGGCGACGCTCGCGGTCCAGCTCGCCCCCGGCGCCAATGCGGTGACGACATCCTCAGCCATCGCGGCCCGGATGACGGAGCTGGCCAAGGCCATGCCGGAGGGGATGGGGTTTTCGATCCCTTTCGATACGGCGCCCTTCGTGCGCGTCTCCATCGAGAAGGTGCTGGTCACGCTTCTTGAAGCCATGGCGCTGGTCTTCCTGGTGATGTTCCTGTTCCTGCAGAACGTCCGCTGCACGCTGATCCCGGCGATCGTGGCGCCGGTCGCCCTGCTCGGCACCTTCGCGGTGATGCTGGCGGTGGGCTATTCTATCAACGTGCTGACCATGTTCGGCATGGTGCTGGCCATCGGTATCATCGTCGACGACGCCATCGTCGTGGTCGAGACGGTAGAGCGGCTCATGGCGCAGGAGGGGCTCACACCGCGCGCGGCGACGCTCAGGGCGATGCGCGAGATGAGCGGGGCGGTCATCGGCATCACGCTGGTGCTCTCGGCCGTGTTCGTGCCGATGGCGCTGGCGGGCGGTTCCGTTGGCGTCATCTATCGGCAATTCGTGCTCACGATGGCGGTGTCGATCCTGCTTTCGGCCTTCCTTGCCCTCACGCTGACGCCGGCGCTCTGCGCGACCATGCTCAAGCCGGTGCGGGCGCACGGGGAGAAGCCGGCCTTCTTCGGCTGGTTCGACCGGCGCTTCGAGGGGCTGACGCGCGGCTACGCGCGCGGCGTCGCCCGGCTGGTGGTGCGGCCCTGGTACATGATGGCGGGTTTCGCGGTGGTCGTCGTCCTGCTCGGCCTCGCCTTCGCGCGGCTGCCCTCGGCCTTCCTGCCGGAGGAGGACCAGGGCTATTTCCTGACCTCCATCCAGCTGCCGCCGGACGCGACCGCGAACCGCACACGCGAAGCGGTCGAGACCATGGAGCGGCACAATGCCTCGCGGCCGGCCATCCGGCACACCGAGAGCATCCTGGGGTTCGGCTTCTCGGGCTCCGGCCCGAATGCCGCGATGATCTACACCATGCTGACGGACTGGGACGCGCGCAAGGGGGCGAGCGCCGCCGACGAGGTCACACGGGCCAATGCGGCCGCCCGGTCGATCCGCGAGGGCAGCGTCGTCAGCATGCTGCCGCCGGCGATCGACGGGCTTGGCACGACCTCAGGCTTCGCGCTGCGGCTGGAGGATCACGCCGGCCGCGGCCCGGCCGCGCTCGCGGCGGCGAAGGACTGGCTTCTGGCCGCGGCCGCCGCAAGCCCCGTGCTCTCCGGTGTCTATGAGGAGGGCCTGCCCGCCGGAAGCCGCATCCGGCTTCATATCGACCGGCTGAAGGCGCGCGTCCTCGGCGTCTCCTTCGCCGATATCGCGGAGACGCTCAGCGCGGCGATGGGCTCGTCCTATGTCAACGATTTCACCAATCTCGGCCGCGTGCAGCAGGTGATCGTGCAGGCCGACGCGGCGGCGCGGATGACGCTCGAGGACATGCTGGCGCTTCAGGTGCGCAACGCCGCCGGCCGTTCCGTGCTGCTGTCGGAGCTCGTCACGCCCGCGTGGGAGTCCGGCCCGCTCCAGGTCGTGGGCTACAACGGCTATCCGGCGGCGCGGATCACAGGTTCGGCGGCGCCGGGCCGCTCCAGTGGAGAGGCCATGCAGGAAATGGAGGTTCTGGCGCGCCGGCTGCCGCCGGGCTTCGCCGTCGCGTGGACCGGCCAGTCCCTGCAGGAGCAGCAGGCCGGCGCGCAGGCTCCGCTGCTGCTCGCCTTCTCCATACTGGTTGTGTTCCTGGTGCTGGCCGCGCTCTACGAAAGCTGGTCGGTGCCGTTCGCGGTCATGCTGGTGGTGCCGCTCGGCCTGATCGGCGCGGTGGCTGCCGTGATGCTGCGCGACATGCCCAACGACGTGCTCTTCAAGGTCGGGCTGGTGACCATCATCGGCCTCTCGGCGAAAAATGCCATCCTGATCGTCGAATTCGCGCGGGCCGCCCGCGCGCGTGGCGTCGATCCGGCGAAGGCGGCGGTAGAGGCGGCGCGGCTGCGGTTGCGTCCGATCGTGATGACGAGCCTCGCCTTCACGCTCGGCATCGTGCCGCTGATGGGGGCCTCCGGGGCGGGCAGCGAGACCCAGCAGTCGATCGGCACCGGCGTCTTCGGCGGCATGATCAGCGCCACCGTCCTCGCGGTCGTCTTCGTGCCCGTGTTCTTCGTCGTCGTGACGAAGCTGGCGGAGCGGCTGGCCGGGTGGATTGGGCGCGGTCCGGCGGCCTCGGCCGACCCGTCGCCCGAACCGGCGGCCGACCCGGCCGGGCCGCGTTAGCTTGGGGGTCAGGCGCGGCTGCGCCACATGCGCGGTAGAACGTCGGTGGGGCCGTTCCTGTCCTCGAAATGGTGCTTGAGGGTGCCCGCGATGTGCAGGCCGATGCAGGCGAGGAGCAGATAGGCCGCATATTTGTGGAGGGCCTGAAACACCGCGAAGGCCGCGTCGTTCTTCGGCAGGAGTTCCGGCAGGTGGGGCAGGAAGAAGAACGGCACGCCGTCGCTCTGGGTGAAGCTGCTCGACATGGCGTAGCCCAGCAGCGGGATGAGCACGGTCAGCGCAATCATCAGGCGGTGGGTGGCGTGCGACAGCATCTTCTCCCATCCCCGCAGGGCTGGGGGCATGCCGGGAAGACGCGCGCTGTAGTGCTAGCGCAGGGTCAGCTGCACCAGCGCCACGAGCCAGACCAGGATGCCGAACTGCTTGTGGTTCACATAGAAGAACCCGGCGGTCGGATCGTCTTCGGACAGCCGGGTCATGTACCAGCCGGCCGCGATCAGCGCGAGGATCAGCACCGCCCGCACCCAGTGCAGGATGCGCATGGAACGCGGGTAGACGACGGCCTGTCCGGCGTGCAGCGATTGAGGCATGAAAGACGTCCTGTTCCGTATGGCTGTGCCTCGGCTTGGCCGGAGGCGGGCGGGCTTGGTGCGGCAGGTCGGTCTAGTCCCGCCCCGCCATGACCTTCTCGAACCTGAACATGCCGCCGCCGCCCGGCAGCTCGGGCTGATCGTCGCGGTGGGGGTCGGGGTGGCCGGCGTGATAATAGGCGACGATCTTGAAGCCGCATGTGTTGACGTAGAAGTGGATGTTCCGCCTTTCGAAATAGGGGGTGTGGGTCGTCCACACCCGCGTTTGCGGATAGCGGGCTTCGATCGCCTTCCAGGCGCGTTTGCCGATGCCCTGGCCTTCATGGCCCACGGCCACGAAGAACAGGGCGAGCGCGCTCTGCCCGGTCAGTCTGTCGATGATCACGACGGCGCCGCCGACCCTGTGTCCATCCCGCACGATGTGAAGAACCTCCGCGCCCGGTGCCTCGCAGGACTCCTTGATGATTTCGTCGGGCGGGATGGCAGCCTCCGCCAGAGCGCCGAATTCCGCCACGGCGGCGACGGCGAAGGCCTCCCGCAGGTCCTGCCGGTAGCGCGGCAGGTCGGCGGCGGCCACTGGCTCGAGCGTCATATTATCGTGATCCAAGGTCATGATCCGGCTGAAGGCCCGGTCCGGGCCCCGCGGTGAGGGTGACGCGGCGCGGTGGCGGGCATCAGTCCGGCACAAAGACTGACACCATGCCGGCACCGCAAGACGGCGTGATGGCTTCGGTTGGCACCGTGTCCGCCGAAGGGACACGATTGAACCCCTGGACACCCGAAACCGCCGCGCGCACGGCGGTTCGCACCTCATCCATGAATCGGAGCTTCATTGCGTGGACATTACGCAGCCCCGCCCGCCGGGCGCCGCAGATGCGCGAACGCGCCTCGGCGCGCGCGTAATCTTCATGTAACGATGACGGCCAAGAAGCGGGGCCACTCGAAGAGGGCATCCATCCGTGCGCATACTCGTCATAGAAGACGATGCCGATCTCGGCCCCTGGCTGCGGGATGCGCTGGAGGCCGCGCTCGGCGGGGCCGATCGCGTGGCGACGCTCGACGAGGCCGAGGCCGCCTTGAAGGTGCGCCCCTTCGATCTGGTCGTGATGGACCGGCGGCTGCCGGACGGCGACGCGGTGACGCTGATCGCGCGAATGCGCATGCTCAGCCCGCGCCCGAGCATCCTGGTGCTCACCGCGCTGGACGATCCCAACGAGATCGCGAGGGCGCTTAATGCCGGCGCCGACGACTATCTCGCCAAGCCTTTCGAGCCGGTGGAACTGATCGCGCGGGCGCGGGCGGTCCTCAGACGCAACCAGCTCGACCAGAAGGGTGTGACCAGCGTGTCGAACCTGCGCTTCGACACCTTCGCGCGCACCGCCTATGTGGATGACCAGCCGCTGATCCTTCCGCGCCGGGAGCTCGCCCTGCTCGAGGCGCTGATGCGCCGGGCGGGACAGGTGGTGCTGCGCGAATCCCTCGACAATGCGGTCTACGGCTTCGACGACGAGATTCAGTCGAATGCCATCGACGCCCATCTGTCTCGCTTGCGCAAGCGCTTGCGGGAAGCCGGCTGCCGTGCGGAAATCAAGGCCCTGCGCGGAATCGGCTACCTGATGGCTGAATGAGGATGTTGCTGAAGAGATCCATCGCTTCGTCGGCCGCGATGCTGCTTGGAGGCCTGATCTCGGCGCTCCTGTGTTGCCTCTTCGTCGGCTTCATCGCCTTCTACGGGGATGATGGCGACGTTGCGCAATCCGACGTCGCCACCGAGATCAAGCGCTCGGTCAGGACGGATGAGGCGGGCCGCCCCTTGCTGGCGCCGACGGGCCGGCTGCTCGCGCTTCAGCGGCAGTTTCCGCAGCTCTGGTATGTGGTCAGCACGCCCCACGGCAGCCTTTCCCATGGCGAGGTGCCCCCGCGCGTGCGCGCCGGCCTCGGCCTGCCGGATGCCCCACAGGCGCGATCCGCCTATGACGCGAGCGGCCCGGAGATGCAGCTTGTCGGCTCGACGCGCGCCGGGGACAGCCCCGACATGCTCATCGCCCTCGGCGGGGCCGTCTACACCAGCACGGAAGTGGTGATGTCGCTGCTGCGGGAGCCGGACATGCCCTCGACCGTTCTGGCGGCGGTCATGACCATCATCATCCTCACGACCATCCTGGTGGTGCCGGCGCTGATCGTGCGGCCGGTGCGCCGGGCGGCCGCCGCGGCCGAGGAGATCGGTGCCTGGGAGGGCGCGCGGCTGCCGGTCGATCAGCAGCCCTCGGAGCTGAAGCCGCTCGCCCTCGCCTTCAATCGCGCGCTCGACCGGATCGATGCCGCGACGGCGGAGCAGCGGCGCTTCCTGTCGAATGCCGCCCATGAGCTGCGCACGCCGCTGACCCGCCTGCGCACGCGCCTGGAGCGCGTCGAGGATCGCGAGATCAAGACGGAACTGGTGGCGGAGCTGCAATCGCTGTCGGCGACGGTGACCATGCTGCTGCAGCTCGCGCGGCTCACCTCCCAGCCCACGGAAATGCAGCCCATCGATCTCGTCTCGGTCGTGCGCGAGGCGACCGCCCGCGAGGTGCCGACCGCGCTGGCGAGCGGCGTGGATATCGAACTGCGGGGCGAGGGGCCGGTGATGGTCTCCGGCTCGCCGCAGGCCATTGGGATCGGCCTGTCCAATCTCGTGCGTAACGCGATCCAGCACGGCGGCAGCGGGGGCAGGGTGGTGGTCGTGGTGGCGGCGTCCCGGCGGGTCTCGGTGATCGATTTCGGCCCCGGCATCGGCACGGCCTATGGCGGCCGCACGGTCATGGAGCCGTTCGCCCGCGGCAAGCAGGATTCCGCCGGCACGGGCCTCGGGCTCGCCATCGTCGCGCAGGTTGCGGCGCTGCATGGTGCGGGCCTCTCCATCGAGGAAACACCGGGCGGCGGCACCACGGTGAGCCTGAGCTTTCCGCAATGATGCTCCGCCGGCGCGCTCGTAATGCGTCGGTAATCCTGGGTCCGAGAATGGCGCACGTCTTCCATTCTTTCGGGGTTCATCATGCTTACCATCGCCATGCTTCTACTCGGTGCCGCCGTCGCGACCGCCCTGAGCGCGCCCCCCGCTGTGGCGGACAGCGACGATCTCCTTGCCGGCGCCATTGTGGGAGCCGCTGCCGGAGCCTTGGCCGGATCGGTCTTCGCCGTGCCGCCTCCGCAGGTCTACGTCTACCGTCCCCACCCGGTCTGGATCGTTCCCGTGCCGCAGCATCCGGTCGCCGGGACCTACCATCGGGACGGCTGGGACGAGGATTTCGAAGACGATCCCTGGGACGACGACGACTGGGGCCGCTGATGCGGCCCCATCGCCGCGATCGCCGCCGGCTCCCCAGCGCGCCGGTGCGCGGCGAGGTCTCTCGATCCTTCCCTGAGTGCGACGATCCCATGATTGCGACCCTGCGATGAATCCTCCTCTTGGCGCGCCCGCCCCGCCTTCTTCCGTCGAGCCGACCCCGCACCTTCTCCGCGAGGTCCTGCGCCTTCTGCGCCCCTTCTGGCGGCTCATCGTGCTGGCGAGCCTCGCGGGCGCTGCCGGCGGCGGCGCCATGGCCTGGGCGCTGTCGCTCATCAACGGCGCGCTCGCCTCCGCCGCTTCGACAGGGGTTATGATCGGCCTTGCCGCGCTGTGCCTGCTCAGCCTCGCCGGCCAGCTCATCGCCGGCGTCGGCAACAGCCTGCTGGGGCAGCGCATCGTCGCGCGGCTGCGGCAGGAGGTCTGCCACCGCATCCTCGATGCGCCGCTCGCCGAGATCGAGCAGATGAAGAGCCCGCGGCTTTTGGCGGTGCTCAACGGCGACGTGGAGAAGATCGCCGAGTTCGGCAACCATTTCGCGGGCTACACCACGGCGCTGGCGATGGTTCTGGGCTGCCTCGCCTATCTGTTCGTGCTGTCGGTGCCCATGGTGGGCTTCGGGCTGGTGCTGGTGGTCCTGGGCGGAGTGCTCAACAACTTTGCCATGCGGGCTTGGCTCGCCCGGTTCGACGAGGCGCGCGGTCTCGAGGACCAGCTTCAGAATCAGTATCGCGCCATCATCGAAGGCGCCAAGGAACTGCGCCTCAACCGCCCGCGCCGGCTGCGCGTGGAACGGCAGGGCATCGGCGCCCTCACCAACCGTATCGCCGCCGTCAACGGCCGGGCCTACGCCTTGTTCTGGGCCGTTGACACCATCAGCATCGCGCTGATTTTTCTGTTCGTCTGCATCGTCCTGGTGCTGCGGCCCCATCTCGGCATCGACAACGAGGTGATCACCGGCTTCATCATCGTGATGCTGTTCGCCAAGGGGCCGATCGAGGAGCTGGCCAGCGCGCTGCCGGTGTTCAGCCAGGCGCAGATCGCCCTGCGCCGTATCAGCGCGCTAACGGCCGGCCTCGCCGAGGCGGGCCCGGACGGAGCGGCGGGCAAGCACCTCGCTCCGCCCTTTTGCGACAGCCTCGCCCTGGAGGGCGTGCGCCACAGCTTCGCGGGCGAGGGACGCGCGAGCGGCTTCGCGCTCGATATCCCGCATCTGACGATCCGGCAGGGCGAGATCACTTTCATCGTAGGTGGCAACGGCAGCGGAAAGACGACTCTCATCAAGATCCTGCTCGGGCTGTACCGGCCGTGCGCCGGCGCGGTGCTGCTGGACGGGCGGCCAGTCCCGGCCGCCGGGCTGGAGGGCTACAGGCAGCTGTTCTCGGGCGTGTTCGCCGACTACTACCTGTTCGACGAGATACTGGCCGGGCCGGGCGGCGAACTGCGGCTCAATGCCTGGCTGCAGCGCCTCGATCTCGCCGGAGTGGTTGCCGTGGTCGAGGGGCGTCTTACCACCACTGATCTCTCCACCGGGCAGCGCAAGCGGCTGGCCTTCATCCACGCCGTGCTCGAGGACCGGCCGATCCTGATGTTCGACGAATGGGCGGCGGACCAGGATCCGGACTTCCGGGACCTGTTCTACCGCAAGCTCCTGCCGGAGCTGCGGCAGGCCGGCAAGACCGTGATCGCGGTGTCGCATGACGACCGCTATTTCGACGCGGCCGACCGCATCGTCCACATGGCGCGCGGGCGCATAACCGCGATCGAAAGCGTCGGCGCGCGCGTGGCCGGTTCTGCCGCGGCTCCGTTCGCGGTCCACGGGGCGTAATGCTCGCGTAATCGCGCCGCGCAAAATGCCCTCACGCTCGGAAGGGCCGCTGGACCGTGACACCCGCCGGCATCCTCGCTTCCGGGTTCCCCGGCTGGCCGGCCTCGCGCCGATCGCCCTGCAGATGGCGTGAACGCCGACGCGTTCCACATGACGGACGATGCTTCTGGAACCTTTTTCCATGCTTTGCGATGGGCGTGCGCCGGCCGGTCGGCCGTCCGACCGGTCGGCTTCGGGCCGCCCCATCGGGCGCGTCTTGGCCTTTACGCTCACGGGCGTCTGGCTGCTGGCGGGCTGCTCGATGCTGGAGCCCGTCGTCGCCGAGGCGCCGATGCTGCCCGTGCGCTATGCGCAGGAGGCGGCGCCGGGGCCACGGCGGGATATCGACGGCTGGTGGCGCCGCTTCCACGATCCGGCGCTCGACCGCCTCGTCGCCCAGGCCGCCCGCCAGAACCTGTCCATCGCACAGGCGAAGGCGCGGCTTGCGGCCGGGCGCAGCCAGGCGGGCGCCGCATCCTCCCTGTTCCTCCCGAGCGTGGGTGGCAGCGGGCAGGCGCTGGCCGGCACGTCGGCGGAGCCGTTCGAGGATCCCCTGCGGCAGCCGGTCGTCGCCGGGTTCGATTCAAGCTGGGATGTGGGCCTGTTCGGCCTGTCGGAGAGCACCGGCCAGGCGGCTGCCGCCTCGGCCGCCATCGCCGGTGACGAGCTCGAGGCGGTCCGCATCGCCGTGACGGCAGAGGTCGCGGCGGCTTACATCTCCCTCTGCTCGTCGACGCGGCAACGGGAGCTGTCGGCGGCTCTCCTCGCGGCGCAGGAGCGGCGCGCCGGCTCCGCGCGAAGCCGGGCGCGGATCGGCCTCGCGCCGCCCGGCGCGGATGCCGACGGCGCCGCCGTCGCGGAGACGCAGGCTGAACTCGCCCGGTTCGATGCCCGCGCGGCCGCCCTGCGCCAGCAGATCGCGACGCTGCTCGGCACCCCGGTGCCAGACGACACCCTCGGTGCCTCGGGGCGCCAGCCACTTCCGCCGGACAGTCCGGAGGCCGGGCGGCCGGCCGATCTCCTGCGGGCGCGGCCGGATGTGCGGGCGGCCGAGCAAAGGGTGCTGAAGGCCGCCGCCGATGTCGGGATCGCGAAGGCGGATCTCTATCCGAAGCTGCGGCTCGGCGGTACGATCGGCGTCGGCCTCCCGTCGGCCAGTTCGCCGCTGGGCCTCGCCGGTGGGCCGTCCCTCCAGATTCCCCTGTTCGACCATGGCCGGCGGGAAGCGGCGGTTGATGCCCGGCGCGCGGCGCTGGACGAGGCGCTGGCAGCCTATCGTCAGGCCGTCCTCACCGCCTATCAGGAGGCGGCCGGGGCGCTTGCGAACTGGCGCGCGGCGCGCAGGGCGACGATAGGCCTTGCGGCGGCGATCGAGGCCGACCGCCGGCAGGCTCGCCGGCTGGGTGTGCTCTACCGGGAGGGGCTGGCGGATGCGGGCGGCCGCGCGGACGCGGACGCCGACCTGATCCAGGCGCAGCGTCGCCTGGCCGCGGCACGGGAGGCCGAGGGGCTGGCGACCGTCGCGCTCTACAAGGCGCTGGGCGCGGCCTCGCCGCCCCCGGCGCAGGAGGCGCGGGGCTGATGGCGGTCGCGCTCGCCCGCAAGACGCTGGTTCATGAATGGCGTCGCTTCCTGCCGGCGGTGATGTCCGTGGGCTTTTCCGGCGTTCTCATCATCGTGCAGGGCGCGCTGTTGCTCGGCATCGTCGGCACAAACGCGCTGCCGGTCACGCAGTCCCGCGCCGATCTGTGGATCGGCTTCCCCGGAACGCAAAGCGCCGATCTCGGCCGCAGCATCGATGCCGGCGCCGCCGCCGAACTGCTGGTCGACCCACGTATCGCGCGCGTCGAACCCCTCCTGCTGGGCTCCGGGGACTGGCGTGGCCCACGCGGAGGCGGCGTCAGCGTGACCCTCATCGGGATCGACACGCGGCCGGACGGGCTCGGGCTCGCCGAGGCGATGCCAAGGTCCGAGCGCGCGCTGCTGACGGAGCCGGCGACCGTACTGGTCGACGCGGCGGACCTCGACAAGCTCGGGACGGCCATCGGCGCCGCCGCCGAGATCAACGGGCAGCGGGTGCGCGTGGTGGGCACCACGGACGGCATGCGCGCCATGGGCGGCGTGAACATCGTCGCGTCCCTCGCCACCGTCAGGGCGCTCGACCGTTCGCTCGCGGCCGTTGGCGACATCACCTACTATCTCGCGGCCCTGCGCTCCGCTGGCGCGGCGCGGGCGGTGAAGGCCCGGTTCTCGCAACCCGAGACCCGAAAGCGCTTCGAGGTCTGGACCGCAGACGATCTGGCCGGCCGCTCCGTGCGCTACTGGCTGCTGGAGTCGGGCGCCGGTGTCGGCTTCATATTCGCAACCATCGTCGCCCTGCTGGTGGGCACGCTGATCACCAGCCAGACCCTCACGGCCGCCGTCGCGGCCTCGACGCCGCAGTACGCCACGCTGCGGGCCATCGGCGTTCCGTTTCCGAAGCTGCGCCGCATCGTGGTCGAGCAGGCGACGTGGGTCGGCGCGGTCGGCCTGACGCTGGGGCTGGCCGGCAGCCTGCTCGCCGCGGTGATCGCCTATCTCAACGGCATCCCCTTCGCGCTCGGCCCCGGCATCATGGCGCTGTCCGGCGGGCTCGTCCTGTCGGTCGCGCTGCTCGCCGGCGTGCTCGCGCTGCGCCGGCTGCGCCATGCCGATCCAGCGGCGCTGCTGCGATGACGGCCGATGTCTCGCTGCGCGTCCGGGGGCTGGAGAAATCCTATGTCGTCCAGTCCATCCGCACGCAGGCCCTGAGCGATGTCTCGCTCGCGCTCTATCCGGGGGAACTCTCCCTCATCAGCGGTCCCTCGGGCTGCGGCAAGAGTACGCTGCTGTCGCTGATGAGCGGCCTGTCGCGCCCGGATCGCGGCGAGGTGCGCGCGCTTGGAACGGACCTCTGCGCGCTCGACGATGCCGCGCGGGACGCCTTCCGCCTTGTCCATTGCGGCTTCGTCTTCCAGGGCTTCAACCTGTTTCCGGCGCTCGACGCGCTGGAGCAGGTGCAGCTCGTGCTCGACTATTGCGGCATCCCGCACGACGTGGGCCGGCGCGCGGCCGCCCGGGTGCTCGGCATGGTGGGGCTCGGCCGGCGGCAGCATCTGCGCCCCGCCGAGCTGTCGGGGGGCGAGAAGCAGCGGGTGGCGATCGCGCGCGCCATCGTCAAGCGGCCGCGCCTGCTGTTCGCCGACGAGCCGACCAGCGCCCTCGACAGCGTGAACGGCGCCATCGTCACGGACCTGCTCCGCGAGATCGCCCACCGCAGCGGCACCATCGTCGTCTGCGTCTCGCACGACCCACGCCTGATCGCGCGCGCCGACCGCGTCATCGAGATGGAGGACGGCCGGCTCCGCCGCGACAGTCGCGGCCCTTTCAGATCCGGCGCCACGGAGACCCGCCCATGAAGCTCTCGCGTTTCGCAACCGTCGCCCCCGTGGTGCTGGCGCTCGTCGTCTGCATCATTGCCGGCATCGTGATGGTGACCTACAGCAGCCGGGTCGACGCCGAGCCGCAGCCGGACGGCGCGCCCGTGATCGCGGCGGCGCGCGGGCGCGTGGAGGTGGAGGGCGGCCTCTCGCGCATTCTCGCCACGCGGGACGGCGAGGTTCAGGAGGTGCTGGTGGCGGAGGGCCAGCGCGTCGAGGCCGGCACCGTCCTGGCGCGGCTCTCGGCGCGGGAGGCCACCTTCGCCCTCGCCGCCGCCGAGGCCACGTTCGACGAGGCGAAGGCCCGGCAGGCGGCGCTGGAGCGGCGGAGCGCCATACAGCAGCGCGGCCTCGATCGCACCCGCCGCGCGGCGAAGGAGCAGGCGGTCTCGGCGCAGGCCCTCGACGAAGCCGAGGGGGCGATGGCCGCGCTGACCGGCGAGCTGAAGGGTGCCGAGGCTGCGTCCGCGCTCGCGCTCGCCCGCCGCGACAGCGCCCTTTACGAGCGCGAGCGCCGCGAGGTGCGTGCGCCGCTCGCCGGGCGTGTCGCGCGCCGGTCGGTGAAGCCGGGCGACATCGTGTCCGCCAGCGCGGCGACGGAGATGTTCGTCGTGATCCCCGATGCGCCGCTGATCGTGCGGGCCGAGATCCAGGAGAATTTCGTGCGGCTGGTGAAGCCGGGCATGACCGCCGAGATCGTCGCGGAGAGCGACGAGGGCACGAGCGCGCCCGGCCGTGTTCTGAGGGTCGGCGCCTTCCTCGACAACCGCCGCGCGGGCGAGGGGCCGACCGAGCGCGCCGACGTGCGCGTGGCGGACGGCGTCCTCGAAATCGACCGGCCGGAGCTGTTCCTGATCGGCCAGCGCGTCTATGTGCGCTTTCGCAATCCGTGAAGATGAAGCGCAGCAATCGCACGTAATGCCCGCGTAATCCGCCGGCCGCATCGCTCTCCTCAGAAGCAATCGGATCGGAGATCCCCTTTGTCAACCAATCTGCCCGACGACGACGCCTGGCCCTCTTCCGTCGAGCCCGAGCTCGTCGCGCGCCTCGTGGACCTGATCGCAAGGGAAGGCATGCTGGACCGCGCCGCGATGAAGCCCGCCGCCACCCTCGACGAGCTGGATTTCGACTCGCTCGAGGCGGTCATGGTAATCAACGGCATCGAGCAGGCCTTCGACATCGAGATCGGAAGCGAGCTTCGCTGGGGCGAGGCGCGCAATCTCGGCGAACTCGTTGCCCTGCTCGCGGACTCCGTCAAGCGCGCCACGCCTGCGCTGCAGTCATGAGCAGTGTCGCGATCACCGGCTTCGGCGTCGTCTCGGCCGCCGGATCCGACCGGCGCGCCTTCGCCCGCGCGCTGTTCGAAGGGCGCAGCGCCATCGGCGAGGTCGTGCTGCCGCGCGCCTTCGGGCGCCGTGTCTTCAGGGCCGCGCAGATCGGCGCTCTTCCGGGCAATGCGGCGAACACGGCCGGCGACCGGCGCACCTATGACCGCTTCAGCGTGCTGGCCTTGCTGGCCGCGGAGGAGGCGGTCGCTGCGGCCGGGCTCGACACGGAAGAGTTGGCGGGCGCGCGGACTTCGGTGGTGCTGGGAACCGGCATCGGCGGTGCCACTTCCATCGACGACAGCCACCACGGGCTCTATGTGGAGCAGCGACGGCCCGATCCCCTCACCATTCCCCGGCTGATGGCCCATGCGGCCCCCGCGCTGCTCAGCCGCCGCTGGGGCTGCCGCGGAACCGTCCTCGCCATATCGAGCGCATGCGCCTCGGGCGCGCAGGCCATCGGGCTCGGCATGATCTTGATCCGGACCGGCCTCGCCGATCGCGTGCTCGTGGGGGGAACCGAGGCCTCGCTCACGCCGTCCGCCCTTGAGAGCTGGCAGGCCATGCGCGTCTTGACCTCGACCCGCTGCCGGCCCTTCTGCGTAGACCGCGACGGCATGGCGCTGGGCGAGGGCGCGGCCGTGTTCGTGCTGGAGAGCGACGCGGCGGCGGCGCGCAGGCGCGCGCCGGTCCTCGCGCGTCTGCGCGGCTACGGCACGACTTCCGACGCCGGCGACCTGGTGCGCCCGGATGCCGGCGGCGCGGCGGCGGCCATCCGCGCCGCCCTGGACGATGCCGGCCTCGCGCCACACGAGATCAGCCATGTGAACGCCCATGGCACTGGCACACGGCTGAACGACGCCGCCGAGGCCGAGGCCCTTCAGGCGGTTTTGGGCGCCGATGCGTCGCGCATTCCGCTCTCCGCGACCAAGCCGGTCCACGGCCACACGCTGGGGGCCTCCGGCGCCGTCGAACTCGCCGCGACGATCCTCGCCCTCCAGTCCCGCACCGCGCCGGGAACCTTCGGCTTCGAGGCGGCGCAGGCCGAGTATCCGCTGGCCATCAGCGCCCAGAACCAGCCGATCGCCGGCGCGATCGGCCTCAGCAACAGCTTCGCGTTCGGCGGCGTCAATGCCGCGCTGATCGTGGAGGCTCCCCCGCTCGCGTCCCTGTGAGGCCCGCTTTGCCCCCTGCGCAACCCTCGCCGCCGTCCCTCTGGCAGGCGATCGTCGATTTCGACGGCACGATCTCCGTTAACGACACCACCGACCGGGTGCTCGAGCGCTTCGCCGCGCCGGGCTGGGAGGAAATCGAGGCCGAATGGCACGCCGGCCGTATCGGCTCGCGCGCCTGCATGGCCCGGCAGGTCGATCTGCTGCGCGTCGTGCCCGACGTGCTCGACACCTTCGCCGCCTCGCTGGAGATCGACCCCGGTTTCCCGGGCTTCGCGCGCCTTTGCCGGCGCCACGCCATTCCCCTCACCATCGTTTCCGATGGCCTCGACAGAACGATCCGCACGGTCATGGCGCGCGCCGGCCTCGGCCATATCCCGGTGGTCGCCAACGAGCTGCGGTGGATGGGCGGCGATCGCTGGCGGCTGCTGTCGCCTCATGCGGCGCCGGGCGGGGCCTGCGGCAGCGGCACCTGCAAGTGCCGTGTCGCCGCGCAGTTGGCGCGGCCGCTGAACTTGCTGGTGGGCGACGGGCGCTCGGATTTCTGCGTGGCGGGCGAAGCCGACCTTGTCTTTGCCAAGGCGAGCCTCGTGGCCCACTGCGCGCAGGCCGGCATCCCCCACCACCCAATCGCGGATTTTGCGGACGCCAGCGCGCGCCTGGAAGCCGTTCTGGCCGGCGCGCCGCTGCTGGCCGCACCCCGTCAACTCGAGGACAAGATCAATGGATAACGCCGTTCTCCAGCACGACCGTTCGCCCGCCGCCAGCGCGGAGACGCGCGCCGGCCTCGCCGCAGAGGAGGCGCGCCTGCTCGCGCTCGAGGCCGTGTATTGCTCCCATGGCGATACGGTCCATTACACGCAGTTCCCGAAGATCTTCTCGGGCTGCGAAGGGTCCTTCATGCTGGATGCGGCCGGAAACCGCTTCCTCGACTTGCAGATGTGGTATTCGGCGGTCAATTTCGGCTACGCCAACCCACGCCTCAACGCGGCGCTGAAGCGCCAGATCGACACGCTGCCGCAGGTCGCCAGCCAATATCTCCATCGCGAGAAGATCGAGCTCGCGGCGATGATCGCGCAGGATGCCGCGGCCAAGTTCGGGGCCAAGGGGCGGGTGCATTTCAACGTCGGCGGCGCCCAGGCGGTGGAGGATTCCCTCAAGATCGTGCGCAACGCCAGCAACGGCAAAAGCCTGATGTTCGCCTTCGAGGGCGGCTATCACGGCCGCACGCTCGGGGCGTCCGCCATCACCTCGTCCTACCGCTATCGCCGCCGCTTCGGCCATTTCGGCGAGCGCGCGCACTTCATCCCCTTTCCCTACCATTTCCGGGGGCCGAAGGGGATGAGCAAGGAGGAATATGGCGAACATTGCGTCGCGCAGTTCGCCCGTCTGTTCGAGAGCGAGTATAACGGCGTCTGGGACCCCAAGTCCGGCCAGGCGGAATACGCGGCCTTCTATGTGGAGCCCTTGCAGGGCACGGGCGGATACGTCATTCCCCCGCCGAATTTCTTCAAGGGACTGAAGAAGGTCCTCGACGACCACGGCATCTTGCTGGTCGTCGACGAGATCCAGATGGGCTTCTACCGGACGGGAAAACTCTGGTCGATCGAGCATTTCGGCGTACAGCCGGACGTGATCGTGTTCGGCAAGGCGGTCACCAACGGCCTCAATCCCCTGTCCGGTGTCTGGGCGAAGGAAGAGCTCATCAACCCCACCATCTTCCCGGCCGGCTCCACCCATTCCACCTTCAACGCCAATCCGCTCGGCACCGCCGTCGCACTGGAGGCGATGAAGATGATGGCCGAGGAGGAGTACGAGCCCATGGTCATGGCCAAGGGCGCGTATTTCCTGGAGGGTCTCAGGGACTTGCAGCGTCGCCACCGGATCGTCGGCGACGTGGACGGGCTCGGCATGGCGCTGCGCATGGAGATCTGCGAGGCGCACGACAGCTACACGCCGGCGAAGCGCCTCGTGGACCTCATGTGCGACGAGGGCATGAAGGCCGATCTCGAGGTCGCCGGCTGCCGCTACGGGCTGGTGCTCGACATCGGCGGCTACCACAAGAACGTCATCACCCTCGCGCCGGCGCTGACCATGAGCTACGCCGAGATCGATCTCGCCATCGCGCTGCTCGACCAACTGCTCGCCCGTGTCGCGGCGGCTTGAAGGCGCGTGGCCATGGCTCGGTTTCATGTGATCGATCTGGACGGCAGCCTGCCGGCTCAGGAACCGCTGCGCCGGCGCATCGACGCGGGGACGGCCACCCGCATCGATGCCGTCGACCTCGCCGGCCGTTTGCGCATCGTCGCGAGCCGCAGGGCGCTGCGCCGCCTCGCCGCCCGGCTGCCACCGGCGGAGCGTAGCGCGGGCGCGACCGTTACCTTCTACGGCTCGGGCGACTTTCACCACCTCACGGCTGGGCTGGTAGCGGCGCTGGACGAGGCCGTCACCATCGTCCATTTCGACAATCATCCCGACTGGGTGCGGTTCCCCGCCACGCACAATTGCGGCGCCTGGGTCAACCGGGCGCTGAGCCTGCGGCAGGTGAACAAGGTGGTGACCATCGGCCCGTGCAGCAGCGATCTGGTGCGGCCCGAATTGCAGTTTGCGAATCTGGCAGCGGTCCGCGACGGGCGCATCGCGCTCTATCCCTGGCGGCATCCCCCGTCGCGCGTCTGGGGTCGCTACGGCCACACGCGGTGCTACCGGCAGGAGGGCGAGCATCTGCACTGGCGCAATCTGGCCGAGGAAAGCTGGACGGACTTCCTCGACGAGCTCGTCGAGGAAATTCCCACCCGTGCCGTGTGGATCACCATCGACAAGGACGTGCTCGCGCGCGGCGACGCGTTGACCAACTGGGACCAGGGCGCCTTGCCGCTCGGCCATCTGCTGGCCGCCGTCGAGCGCCTTGCCGGCACGCACCGGATCGCCGGCGTGGATGTCTGCGGCGACTGGTCGGAGCCGCGCTTTTCCGACCCGTTCCGCGCGCTCCTCGCCAGGTTCGACCATCCGCCGGCCCAGCACCCCAGCGCCACCGACCTCGCCGTCAATGCGCGGGTGAATGCCGAACTCATCGACCTCTTCGACCGGGTGTTGTCATGATGTCGAGGAACGCGGGCCGGTCGCGAAACGGGGACGGTCCTGCGGCCCGGTTCGCCACGTCCGACCACGGCATAAGGCTGGCCGGCGGGCGAACCGGCTTCCTGCTGCTCCACGGCCTCGGCGGCACGCCGGTGGAACTGAAGCTCATCGCGCGGGCGCTCAACGTCGCCGGCCACACGGTGCATTGCCCGCAGCTCGTCGGCCATTGCGGCAGCAAGGGGGACCTGCTCGCCACCGGCTGGCGCGACTGGGCGCAGAGCGCCCTCGATGCGCTGGCCTCCCTCCACGCCGAGTGCGACCGAGTGATCGTCGGCGGGCTCTCCATGGGTGCGGTGCTGGCCATCCATGTCGCCGCCGAACGGCCGACCCAGGTGGACGGCCTCGCACTCTACGCGCCGACCCTGCGCTACGACGGATGGTCGATCCCGCGCTACGCCTTCCTGCTGAAGTGGCTGATCAACACGCCGCTCGGCCGCCGCTACAGTTTTTCCGAGCGCGAGCCCTACGGCATCAAGCACAGGCGCACCCGACAGACGATCATGGAGGCAATGGCCTCCGGCGACACGGCGCTGGCCGGGCTGGAGGGCACGCCAGCCCGCGCGCTCCAGCAGCTCTGGCGGCTTGTCGCGGCGACGCGCGCGCGGATGCCCGCCGTCACCTGCCCGGCGCTGCTCGTGCATGCGCGCGAGGACGATATCGCCGGGCTCTCCAACGCCTTCGAGATCCAGCATCGCCTGGGTGGGCTCGTCGATGCGGTGATCCTTGAGGATTGCTATCACCTCGTCACCATCGACCAGCAGCGCGGCATCGTGGTGGACCGCACGCTCGCCCTCGCAAACCGCCTCGCGACCGGCGGCGGGAGGGTGCCGCCCCGCCGTGCGCGCGCGGTCGCGGCGCAATGACGATGTTCGCGGGGCGGGTCGCCGTCAGCATCGCCGAGATCGCGGCGTCGGATTGGGACGCCTGCCTGCCGGGCGAGGCGGAAAACCACGCCTATTTCAGCGCCTGCGACGGCGCGGCCGTCGCCTCCGGTGTCGGCCTGCGCTGCGGAGCGGTGGTCGTCACGGATCCGGTCGGCGTCGTCGCCGTGGCGCCGGTCTTTCCCTTCGCGTACCGGTTCGATACGCCGTTGCAGGGGCGTGCGCGGCGGTGGGCGGAAGCGGCCTTCCGGCTGGTGCCCGGCCTCGCGGCGCTCCGGGTGCTGTGCGTCGGCTCGCCTTATGCGGAGCGCTGCCACCTCGGCTTCGCCGCGCGCCTCGATGCGACGGCCCGCGCCGGCGCGATGGAGGCCGTGCTGGCCGCGCTGGAGGACGAGGCACGGGCGCGAGGCGCGCATCTCGTCGCGTTCAAGGACCTCGCCCCGCGTGAGGATGCGGCGCTCGCGCCGATGCTCCGGCGCGCCGGTTTCGCGAGCCTCAACAGCCTGCCGGTCGCCACACTCGACCTGCCCTTCGCCGACGCGGAGGGCTATCTCGCCTCGCTCTCCGGGGCGACGCGCAAGGACATCCGCCGCAAGCTCGCGAAGGCCGGCGCGGTGCGCATCGAGCATCGCATCGGCATCGCCGGGCTGGAGGGGCAGATCGAAGCCCTCTACGAGGCAACGCGCGCGCGCAGCAGCCTCGACTATGGAGACCTCGAAGTGCTGCCGCCGGGCTATTTCGCGGCCGTCGCCGAGGCGCTCGGAGAGCGCGCCGTCTTCGCCCTCTACTTTGTCGGCGATACCCTCGCGGCCTTCAACCTGCTTCTCGTCGAACCGGACCGGGTGATCGACAAGTTCCTGGGCATGCGCGACCCGCTGGCGCGCGAGCACAATCTCTATGCGGTCAGCTGGATGGCGAACGTGCGCTTCTGCCTGGAGCGGGCCGTCGGCGAGTTGCAGACCGGGCAGACCGCCTACGCCTCCAAGCTGCGCTTCGGCAGCCGTCTAGTCCCTTCAACCATTCGCTTCCGCCATCGCAATCGCCTGATGCAATGCCTGCTCGCACGCCTGGGCCCATGGTTGTCCTTCGATCACCTGGATCCGCAGCTTGCCTCCTCGCGAAGCTTCTCGTCGCCTGATCGCTGAACCCCGGGCTCCGCGGCCGGAGCTCCAGAGCTCCGATGGACTGGGAGCGAGCGAAACGCTCAGCGTGACTTCAGCGCCGACCGGCGCGGCCGATGGTCGAGGACGTGCGTGGCGTCCAACTGAGCCGCCATCGTCCACTCCGTGGGCGGCGCGCCAGTCGACCGCCTCCACTTGGATCAAGGCCGACGGCGCCGCTGGCAGGTCCATGGCAAACCCGGTCAACCTCTCACTCTTTGACGCTCCCGAGATACGAGAGATGACTGGGGGTGCTTCCTCCGCAAATGACCTGAGCCCAAGCCGGGGCTCATTTGAATGCGGAGAAGGTCAGGCTCTCGCTTGCCCGCGGCGACGGAGAGCCGCCGAACGCCCGCCATGACAGCCGGCGACTTTCGTCCCGATGCTTCCATTCCGCTTCCAACGCCCGCCGCGCGGAGCTATGGAAGCAGAAAACGCCCCGAAGGGCGCTTGCTAACTATCTGATTTTCTTGAGAGAAACTGGAGCGGGCGATGGGATTCGAACCCACGACCCCAACCTTGGCAAAATTGGAGACATTGTTGTCCGGGGTTTTCCTCAGTTGGACTGACTTGTAAAAGGCAATATTATTCAGTGAGTTATTGATATTCGCCTTTCTGACATGGTATGAGATTTTCCGTCAAGGTGGTCACTAGGTGGTCACCAATTTCGATGGTGTCGGCCGATCGAAAGGCACGGAAATGACGAAGGAAAATGCCGTAAGGCTTACAAAAAAGGTGGTCGATGGCATCATCTCGAACGATGAGCGTCGTTTCGTTTGGGATAGTGAGCTATCCGGATTTGGTGTCCGAGCGGACCCCAGCGGATCAAAGACGTTCATCATCAGATACCGCGCCAATGGCGGCGGGCGGAACGCTCCCAAGCGGTTTCAGACGGTCGGCCGCTATGGAAACTTGACCGTCGACGAGGCACGCAAGAAGGCAAAGATTCTGCTCGGCGCAGCTGCGAAAGGTGAGGATCCTGCCGGCGAGCTTCGGACAAAGCGTCGCGAAATGCTAATGGCGGAGCTGATCGGTCTTTATGACGAAGAAGGCTGCTTCGTTCAGCGCGGCATTCGGCAGGGCGAGCCCATGAAGCCCCGCACCAAGGCTTACACGATCGCGCGTTTACGACATCATGTCGTGCCGCTGCTCGGACGAAAGCGGGTGTCGGAGGTTGGTGCGGGCGAGATCGAACGCTTCGTGCGGGATGTGACCAACGGCAAGACCGCCAAGGATGAGAAAATCGGGTTTCGCAAACGCATCATCGTTCGCGGCGGCGAGGGGGCCGCGCGGAAGGTCGTAAAGGATCTCTCCGCCGTTTTCAGCTTTGCTGTGCGGCGCAAGATAGTGTCCTCGAATCCTTGCGACATCGCTGCTGTGAAAAAATCCGACAACAGGCGCGATAGGTATTTGACTCTCGAGGAGATCAGCCGTCTCGGCAAGGCATTCGACGCGCTGGAACAGGAGGGCGTCAACGCCAAAGCATTGAACATTGCACGCCTGTGGGCTTTGACCGGCTGTCGTCGCGACGAGATCGCCGCGCTGCGATGGAACGAGGTGAGTTTCGAGCACGGCCTTCTCGTTTTGGACGACAGCAAGACTGGAAAGTCCATTCGGCCGCTTGGCGCGGCTGCAATCGTGCTGCTGCGTGGCATGACAAGGAAGCCGGGTTCCGACTTCGTATTCCCGGCTGAGCGGGGAGATGGCCATTTTCAGGGAACAAAGGGCGTATGGACCAAGGTTGTCGCGAAAGCGGAACTACCTGGCGTTACCCCGCATACGCTGAGGCATACGATGGGGTCAACCGCCGTCTCCTATGGCGAGGGGTTACCCCTGACAGGAGCCATCCTTGGCCATGCGAATGCACGCTCAACGGCTATCTACGCGCATGTGCAACATGATCCTTCGCGTCGTGCAGCCAATCGAATTTCGGGAAAGATTGCGGAAGCACTGGCAGGAAAGAACGAGGCATCGGCTCAGAGCGGGCAATCGGATGGACATGAACACCGGATCGCAGAAAGCGAAGTTGCCTAACTGTTTGATCCCGGGGTTTAATGGTGCAGTCTTTTCGCAAGAATGGAAGGAAGCGCTATGGGCCAGGTTCTCCACGGATGCGCCACGACGACTGAGGCAGTCCGTCGAGCGATACAGCATAGTCAAGAGAGCCTGAGGGCGCTGGCCAAGCGCTACGGGATCAACCAGAAGACCGTCGCCAAATGGAAGAATCGGACCTCCTGCGCCGATCTCCCGACCGGCCCGAAGGACGTGAAATCGACGGTGCTGTCCCAGGAGGAGGCGATCATCGTCGCCTTCCGCAGGCACACCCTGTTGCCGCGCGACGACTGTCTTTAAGCCTTGCAGGCGACGATCCCCCACCTGACGCGATCGTCCTTGCACCGCTGCCTGCAACGCCGCGGTATCTCGCGGTTGCCGGAGGTGGAGGCCGACAGGCCCGCGAAGAAGAAGTTCAAGACCTACCCCATCGGCTATTTCCACATCGATATCGCCGAGGTGCAGACCGCCGAGGGCAAGCTCTATCTCTACGTCGGCATTCATCGCACGAGCAAATTCGCCTTTGTCCAGATGACGCGGAAAACCGGCAGGACCTCGGCGTCCGCTTTCCTGTCGGCCCTGGTCGCCGCCGTGCCCTACAAGATCCACACCGTGCTCGCCGACAACGGCATCCAGTTCACCTTCCCACCGCGCTCGCGTCACGGGCCGAGATAGGCCGCGCGCACCTTGGGATCGCCGAGCAAGGCCGCGCCCGAGCCCTCCATCACCACGCGGCCGGTCTCCAGCACGTAGCCGCGATCGGCGATGGCCAGCGCCGCCGAGGCGTTCTGCTCCACAAGGAGCACGGTGATGCCCTCCGCCCGCAGCGCGCGCACGGCGGCGAGGATCTGGTCCACCAGCAGCGGGGCAAGGCCCAGCGAGGGTTCGTCCAGCAGCAGCAGCTTGGGCGCCGCCATCAGCGCGCGGCCGATGGCCAGCATCTGCTGCTGGCCGCCGGACAGGCTCATGGCGGCGATCCGGCGCTTTTCCGCCAGCACCGGGAACAGGGCGAAGACGTGGTCGAGCCGCCCTCGCATGCCCGCGTCCTGCCGGCGATAGGCGCCGAGCCGCAGATTGTCCTCCACGCTGAGCGGCCCGAACACCTGTCGGCCCTCCGGCGACTGGGAGATGCCCCGCACCACGCGCAGATGCGGCTCCAGCCGCTCGATGGGCGCGCCCTCGAACAGGATCCGGCCGCCCTTGATCGGCTGCACGCCGGACAGGGTGCGCAGCAGCGTCGTCTTGCCGGCCCCGTTGGAACCGACCAGAGCGACGATCTCGCCGGCCTTCACCTCAAGGGACACCTCGCGCAGCGCGATGATGCGGCCATAGGCGGAGGAAACGGCCTCAACCGTGAGCACGATCCGCCTCCCTGGATCCGTGGTCGCCGAGATAGGCGGCGATCACCTGCGGGTTCTCGCGCACCACCCGCGGCAAGCCCTCGGCCAGAGGCCGGCCGTGGGCGAGGACGAGCACGCGGTCGGAAATCTTCATCACCAGCTTCATGTCGTGCTCGATAAGGACCACGCCGACGCCGGCTTTGGCGATGTCGGCGATGAGGTGGTCGATGGCCTCGGTCTCCACCGCATTGCAGCCGGCGGCGGGCTCGTCGAGCAGCAGGATCTTCGGCCCGGCGCCGAGGGCGCGGGCGATCTCGAGGCGTTTCAGCGCGCCGTAGGGCAGGCCGCCCGCCGGCGCGTGGGCGAGAGGAGCGAGGCCCACCCGCTCCAGCAGTGCTATGGCCTTGTCCCGCGTCACCTGGTTCTGGCGGCCGACCGAGGGCAGACCGAGCAGGTCGGCGAGGAAGGAGGTGCGTTCCGACAGGTTGCAGCCCACCATCACGTTCTCCATCGCGGTCATGCGGAAGAAGATCTGCAGGTTCTGGAAGGTGCGCGCCATGCCCCGGCGCACCAGCAGGTGCGGGGCAAGGCCGGTCATGTCCTCGCCGGCCAGCGTCACCTTGCCCCGCGAGGGGCGATAGATGCCGGTGACGAGGTTGAACAAGGTGGTCTTGCCCGCCCCGTTCGGCCCGATGATGGAGAAGACCTGCCCCGCCTCCACGGAGAAGGACACGCCGTCCACCGCCTTAAGGCCGCCGAAGGAGATGCCCATGTCGCGCACTTCAAGGAGGCTCATGGCAGGCGCTCCAGGATATAGGCGCGGATGGACGGCACGATGCCCTGGGGCAGGAAGATCATGAACACCATGATGAGCAGGCCCAGCACTGCCTGCTCGTATTCCTGCAGCGCGGTGAGCATCTGCGGCAGCACCACCAGGAAGGCCGCGCCCACCACGGTGCCGAACACCGAGCCGAGGCCGCCGATGATGACCATGGCTACCAGCTCGATGGAATGGGAGAAGCTGGCCGCCTCCGGCGTGATCAGCCCGTTCATGGCGGCAAGCAGCCCGCCCGCCACCGCCCCATAGACCGCCGCCGCCACGAAGGCCGCGAGCTTCTTGGCGCCCACGTCGATGCCGGTGCCGGCGGCGGCCACCTCGCTGTCGTGGAGCGCCCGCAGCGCCCGCCCGGTGGGGCTCGCCGCGATGTTGAGTGCCAGCAGGGCACCGATGAGGAGCGCGCCGGACGTGACCCAGTACCAGTTCAGCGCCCCGCTCACCCGCCAGCCGAACAGGGACAGGCGCGACACCGCCATGCCGTCCGGCCCGCCGGTGATCTCGGCCTCGCTGTGGAGCACCAAAGCGACGATGACGCCGAAGCCCAAGGTGGCGATGGCGAGGTAATAGCCCTTCAGCTTCAGGATGGGCCGGCCCACCCCATAGGCGATGACGCCCGCCAGCACGGCGCCGAGCAGCAGGCACAAGAGGGGATCGAGCCCCAGCCGCGCCGGCCCGATGGCCACCGCATAGGCGCCGATGCCGACAAAGCCGGCGTGCCCGAGGCTCACCTGTCCCGCATAGCCCATGAGGACGGTGAGGCCGAGGGCGGCAAGGGCGAATATCCACACCAGCGCCGCGACCCTGAGGTGGAAGGAGGAGGGCGCCAGCATCGGCACCAGCACCATCAGCGCGGCGAGCACGATGAGCGGGGTGAAGCGGGCGCGCAGCACGCGGGCGAGGGTTGCCTTGGCGCCCATCACACGCGCTCCACGCTGCGTCCGCCGAACAGGCCGCGCGGCAGGAAGAACAGGACGAAGAGGATCATCAGGAAGGCCACCGCGTCCTTGTAGGTGGAGGAGACATAGCCGGCGCCGAAGGTCTCCAGCAGGCCGATGAGCAGGCCGCCCACCACCGCGCCCACCGGATTGCCCATGCCGCCGAGCATGGCGGCGGCGAAGCCCTTCAGCGCGAACAGGGTGCCGATGTCGTAGCGTGTCAGGGTGATGGGAGTGGCCACCACGCCGGCCAGCGCACCGATGGCCGCCGACAGGCCGAAGGCCATGGCGAGGATGAGCGTCACGTTGATGCCCACGAGGCGCGCCGCGAGCCGGTTGGCGGCGGTGGCGAGCAGCGCCTTGCCCGACAGCGTGTGCTCAAGAAAGAGATAGAGCGCCACCACGAGGCCGAGCGTGGTGCCCAGCACCCACAGGCTCTGCGGCAGCAGGGTGGCGCCGCCCACCGGGATGGGGGCATCGCCCGAGAAGGCGGGCAGGGAGTGGAACTGCTTGTCGAACACGATCTGCGCCATGCCCTTGATGAAGATGGAGGCGCCGATGGTGATCATGATCAGCGTCACCGGCGAGGCGCCGCGCGCCGGCTCGATGGCGAGGCGGTGCAGCAGCAGCCCCACGGCCACGGCGGCCACCACCGCGATGAGCGCCGCCAGCGGCAGGGCGAGGCCGGCCGACATGAGGAACACCGTGGCCATGCCGCCGATCATGACGAAATCGCCCTGGGCAAAGTTGATCACGTCGGAGGCGTTGTAGATCAGGGTGAAGCCGAGGGCGATGAGCGCATAGATGGCGCCCACCGTCAGCCCGGAAAAAACCAGCTGGAGAAATTCGGACATGATCGGGCCTGGCCTTTGGAGAGTGTTTGAAAACTCGAACAGTTGGGGGCTCGCTGACCATTCAGGCATTTTCGCACCGTCATGGCCGGGCTTGTCCCGGAAGTCGGCTGTTGCCGACTTCCGTCCCTGAGAACGGAACCCGCAGATCTACGGGTTCCGGCCATCCACGCGGTGAGGCTGGGAAAGGCTTTCGTAGGTTGTTGCAAGCGGCACGGCGTGGATGCCCGGCACGAGGCCGGGCATGACGGTGGTGATTGCCGCGCCGCCTGCCCTGAATTTTCAAACGGCCTCTCGCACCATCGCTCCGGCGGCACACCAGCCTCAACGCACCGGCGCGTCCAGCGTCCAGTCGCCGCCGCGGATCTCCAGCATGCGGAAGGAATCCGTGCCGAGGCCCAGGTGGTCGGTAGGCGAGAAGCTGTAGACGCCGGTCACGCCCACATAGGTCTTGGTGGCTTCCAGCGCATCGCGGATCTTCTTCGGCTCGGCGGACTTCGCCTTGTCGATGGCCTGCGTCACCAGCTGGATGCCGTCGAAGCCGTAGCCGCCGAAGGTGGAGACGCTCTGGCCCGTGGCCTTCTCGTAGGACGCCTTGTAGCCGGTAACCACGGCCTTCTGCGGGTCTTCCGCCGAAAGCTTGTCGCCCACCAAGATGGCGGGGGCCGGTAGCCGCACGCCTTCCGCCGCGGGTCCGGCCAGCTCGATGAAGCTCTTGGAGGCGACGCCGTGGCTCTGGTAGAGCGGCAGCTTGAGGCCGAGCTGGGCGTAGTTGCGGGTCACGATGGCCGGCCCCTGGCCGAAGCCGGGATTGAGCACCGCCTCGACGCCGGCGGTGTTCTTGATCTTGTTGATCTGGGGCGTCATGTCGGAATCGGTAGCGCCGTAGGTTTCGTCGGCGAGCACCGTGATGTTGTAGCCGCCGACCACCTTCAGACACTGGTTGCGCATGGACTTGCCGAAGCCGTCGGTGCCCGAGATCATGCCGATCTTCGTGATGCCGCGGGCCTTCATGTCCTCGAAGATTTTCTGGCAGGCGGTCTTGTCGGTGTGGGGCGTCTTGAAGACGAAGGCGCGCACCGGCTCGATGATCTCGATGCCGCCGGCCAGCGACACGAAGGGGATGCCGGCCTCCTCGAACACCGGGATCATGGCCATGGTGGCGCCGGTGGAGGTGCCGCCCACCATGGCGACCACCTTGTCGTCCTCCACCAGGCGGGTGGCGAAGGTGCGCGCCTTGTTGGCGTCGCCGCCATCGTCATAGAGCACCAGATCCACCGGGCGGCCGAGCAGCCCGCCCTTCTTGTTCAGCTCCTCCACATAGAGCTTCAGGGTCCTGGCCTCGGGGTCGCCGAGGAAGGCCGTGGGGCCGGTGGCGGAAACGACCGAGCCGATCTTGATGGGGTCTGCGGCCAAGACGGGCGCAGCGGCGAGGGGCGCGAAGGCCAGGGTTGCAAAGGCGAGGGCGGTAGCGCGCAGCACCGGCCGCAGGCGAGCGGTCGTATCCATGAAGCGTTCCTCCAAAAGGTCCGTTTCGGGCCATGGAGCGGGTTGGCCCGCCTCCAGCCGCCGCGCCATCCGGCCGACGGTAGGGGAACTATATAATTGACCGATCGGATGGTCAATAATAATCCGTGAACCCTTTGAAGGAGCTTCACGTGGATCATTGATCGACCAGACGGACAATATTTGATATCTCCTGTCCGTCCGCCCTCGGGCGGACGATGACCGGTGCCGGGGCTCGCCCAGCGGGGGGCCGGAGGGCATGGACAGGACAGATGGCTCGAACACGCGCGCAGGACTATGACGCAAAACGGCAGGGGATCCTGCACAAGTCGGCGGAGCTGTTCGCCCAGTTCGGCTATTCCGGCACCTCGATCACCATGATCGCGGAGGCGTGCGGCGCGTCCAAGGCATTGCTCTATCACTATTATCCGGACAAGGAGGCGGTGCTTTTCGACATCCTCTCCACCCATCTGGAACAGCTCATCCAAGCGGTGGAGGCAGCGCTGGAAGCCGCTCCCGAGGGCGATCGCCTGTTCGCCATCGCATCTGCATTGCTGGAATCCTATCGCGATGCCGATGCCGAGCATCAGATCCAGATCGCCAATCTCAAGCTGCTGCCGGCGGACAAGCAGGATGCGCTGCGGGCCATGGAGCGCCAGCTCATGGTGCTCATGTCCGACGCCATCGCGCAGGAGGTGCCTGAGATCGGCCGGGGGCCGCTCTTGAAGCCGGTCACCATGTCCGCCTTCGGCATGTTGAACTGGCACTATTTGTGGTTCCGCGAAGGCCGGGGCCTGACCCGCGCGGAATATGCCCGGCTTGTCACCGGCCTCATTAAGTCCGGGGGGGCGGCGGCGCAGGGGCTTGCGACGGCCGGCGGTGCGGCCCAGAACGGGGCAGCCCTCGTCGGCGCACCCGAGGCCGAGGCCCGGCCTCCCGGCCCCAGGCCGGCGGCCGGAAGGCGGCGGACCAAGCCGGCCGGCCCTAAGACGGCCGAGCGCGACGAGCCCGTCCGGGCCGCAAAGCGCGGCCGTCCGGCGGAATAGGTCGAGGTTTCCGCACGGTCCCATCTCGGCTATGGAACGGCCATGCCGCGCCGCGCCTTTGATTTCATCCTCGACCATGTCCGCGCCGAGCCCTCGCGCACCTGGTCCATCATCGTCACCATCTATGGCGACGCCATCGTGCCTCGTGGTGGCTCGGTCTGGCTCGGGACGCTGCTCGCTTTCTTCAAGGGGCTAGACATCGCCGACGGCGTGGTGCGCACCGCCATGTCGCGCCTCGCTGCCGATGGCTGGCTGACGCGCACCAAGGTCGGTCGCAACAGCTTCTACCGGCTCGCCGACAAGGGCCGCGAGACCTTCGCACGCGCCACCGAGCACATTTACCGCCATCGCCCGCCGGAATGGCGCGGCTATTTCGACATGCTGCTCATCGAGCCGGCGGCGCGCGAAGGGGCGCGGACGGCTCTTGAGGCAGCTGGCTTCGGCATGCCTCTGCCGGGCGTGTTCGTGGCGCCGGCGGGGGGCGAGGTGCCGGACGAAGCGGCCGCGGCGCTGCGGCTCAGCGTGTCCGGAGCGTCGGAGGACCAGCGCGCTCTGGCCGCCCGAGCTTGGCCGCTGGCGGAGACGGCGGAGGACTACGGGCGTTTCATCGCCACCTTCGAGCCGCTCCGGGCGGAATTGTGCGACGGCATCACCTTGTCCGATCTCGAAGCCATGGTGGCCCGGGTGCTCCTCATCCACGAGTACCGCCGGATCGTCCTGCGCGACCCCGTCCTACCTCCGGAGATCCTGCCGGAGGACTGGCCGGGTATCCACGCGCACGCTCTGTGCGCGGAGGTCTACGCCCGCCTCATGGTGGGCTCGGAGCGCTGGCTCGATGAGAACGCCGTGGGCGAGGACGGCGCGCCGCTTTCCGCCGATCCGAAAATCGCGCGACGTTTCAAGGGTTAGGCGCCCCTGGGGTGGGGCAAGGCGAGCCCGTGCGAAAATATGTTACGAAAACAAATTGCATTATATTTTTTTGTAATATATATAGTTCAAAGACAGCGGCGCGAACCGGTCGCCGCGACCCTGTACCGAAGCGTCCAGGTGCCGGTCAGGGCGCGCGCGTCTGCTTCTGAGGTTCGGAGCAGACCGCGGGCCGGGACCCGCCGCTCACAATAGGCGTGGCGCGGCTTCGCCGGGGCGCCGTCGAACAGGTCTTTAGGGGAGGACACAGCCATGTACGCCCAGCTCGTGAAGTCCGAGGGCAAGAAATCCGCCGAGGAGATGTCGCCCGAGGAGCGTGCCTTCCAGGACCGCGTCGACCGCGGAGAGAAGATCGAGCCCAAGGAATGGATGCCGGAGGGCTACCGCAAGACGCTGATCCGGCAGATCGGCCAGCACGCCCATTCGGAGATTGTCGGGCAGTTGCCGGAAGGCAACTGGATCACCCGCGCGCCCACGCTGGAACGCAAGGCCATCCTGCTCGCGAAGGTGCAGGACGAGGCCGGCCATGGGCTCTACCTCTACTGCGCCGCCGAGACCCTGGGCATCAGCCGCGACCAGTTGCTCGACAAGCTGCATGACGGCAGCATGAAGTATTCCTCTATTTTCAACTATCCGACCCTCACCTGGGCCGATATCGGCGCGGTGGGCTGGCTGGTGGACGGCGCGGCCATCATGAACCAGGTGCCGCTGCAGAAGACCTCCTTCGGCCCCTACAGCCGCGCCATGATCCGCATCTGCAAAGAGGAGAGCTTCCACCAGCGCCAGGGCTACGACATCATGATGAAAATGGCGCAGGGCACGCCCGAGCAGAAGGCGATGGCGCAGGATGCGCTCAACCGCTTCTGGTCCCCGGCCTTGATGATGTTTGGCCCGTCCGACAAGGAATCGGTGCATTCCGCCCAGTCGATGGCATGGAAGATCAAGATCGACACCAATGACGAGCTGCGCCAGAAGTTCGTCGACCAGACGGTGCCGCAGGCCGAATATCTCGGCCTCTCCATTCCCGATCCGAACCTGAAGTGGAACGAGGAGAAGAAGGGCTACGACTTCTCCGAGCCGGACTGGACCGAGTTCTTCGAGGTCATCGCCGGCAACGGCCCCTGCAACCGGGAGCGGCTCGGCGCCCGGGTGAAGGCCTGGGAGGATGGTGCCTGGTTCCGCGACGCTCTCGTCGCCCATGCGGAGAAGGACGCGGCGCGCCGTGCCGCCGCGCGCGTCGCCGCCGAGTAGGCGCCGCGTACCGCGCGTATCAGATCAACGACAGACAATCGCGGGCGGCGAAGATCGCCCGGCCCGGATCGGGAGGAAGACCATGTCGAGCGAATGGCCCCTTTGGGAAGTGTTCATCCGTGGCCAGCACGGCCTCAACCATCGTCACGTGGGCAGCCTGCACGCCCCCGATGCGGAGATGGCCATCAAGAATGCCCGCGACGTCTATACGCGCCGCAATGAAGGCGTCTCCATCTGGGTGGTGAAGTCGGTGGACATCGCCGCCTCCAGCCCCTCCGACAAGGGGCCTCTGTTCGAGCCGTCCAACTCCAAGGTCTACCGGCACCCGACCTTCTTCTCGATCCCCGACGAAGTGGGGCACATGTGATGGCCGCTGCTGAGATCGCGGTCGACCGCGCGACCCTTTTCGAGTTCCTCACCCGCATGGGGGACAACACCCTCATCCTGGGCCACCGCGTGTCCGAATGGTGCGGCCATGCGCCCGTGCTGGAGGAGGACATCGCGCTCGCCAACACGGCGCTGGACCTGATCGGCCAGACCCATTTCTGGCTGGGCCTCGCTGGCGAGGTGGAGGGCAAGGGACGCAGCGCCGACGCCCTCGCCTTCCTGCGCGATGCTTCCGGCTTCCGCAACGCGCTCCTGGTGGAGCGCCCCAATGGCGACTTCGGCCAGACGCTGATGCGGCAGTTCCTGTTCGACGCCTGGCATCATGTGATGCTGACCGCGCTGACGGGCTCGTCCGACCCACGGGTGGCGGAGATTGCCGCAAAGGCGCTCAAGGAGGTTTCCTATCATCTGGAACGGTCCGGCGACCTCATCGTCCGGCTCGGCGACGGCACCGCGGAGAGTCATGCGCGGATGCAGCGCGCGCTCGACGATATGTGGAGCTATGTGGGCGAGCTGTTCATCGCCGACGAGACCGATCGAGCCATAGCCGGGGCCGGCATCGCCCCGGACCCGGCGAGCCTCAGGCCGCAATGGGAGGCCATCGTCGGCGAGGTGCTGCACGAGGCGACGCTGAAGGTGCCGACGACCACCTATGTCCACAAGGGCGGCCGCCGCGGCATCCACACCGAGCATCTCGGCTACATCCTTGCCGACATGCAGTTCCTGCAGCGCGCCTATCCGGGCGCCACCTGGTAGGAGGCGGGAATGGCGACCCTTGCCAAGCCGACGCGAGATCAGCCCTCCGCCACGCAGGTGTGGGACTGGCTGTCGCAGGTGCCGGACCCGGAAATTCCGGTCATCTCCCTGGTTGATCTCGGAATCATCCGCGACGTCGCGTGGGACGGCGACACGCTGGTCGTCACCGTCACGCCGACCTATTCCGGCTGCCCGGCGACGGGCGTGATCAACCTCGACATCGAGCGCGCCTTGCGCGATCACGGGGTGGACAAGTTGCGGCTGGAGCGGAAGCTCTCGCCGCCCTGGACCACCGACTGGGTCAGTGCCGCCGGCCGCGAGAAGCTTGCCGCCTACGGCATCGCGCCGCCGGTGGACGACACCGCGGCCGACGGCCGGCTGGTGGCGCGGGCGCGCCGGCTCGCGTCCGGCTCGAACCTCGCCATCGCCTGCCCGCGCTGCGGCGCGACGCATACCGAGAAGGTGAGCCAGTTCGGCTCGACGCCCTGCAAGGCCAGCTATCGCTGCCTGAGCTGCCTCGAGCCGTTCGACTATTTCAAGTGCATCTGACCGGCCGGGGCGAAGGCCCCTGCCTCGCATCGACGCGCACGCCCCAATTTGGGCCCGCCCCGGGCGCTACGTGACAGCGCTGGCAAGATCAGTCCCAGATCACCTCAAGAACACGCAAATATTACCCATGATTACGGAGGAGCGCTGAATGGCACGGTTTCATCCCCTGGAAGTCGTCGACGTCCGGCGCGAGACGCGCGATGCGGTCGTCGTCACCCTCAGGCCCCGCCCCGAGGATACGGCGGCTTTCGATTTCACCCAAGGCCAGTATCTCACCTTTCGCCGCGACTTTGACGGCGAGGAACTGCGCCGCAGCTATTCCATCTGCGCCGGCAAGGACGAAGGCTGCCTGAAGGTGGGCATCAAGCGGGTGGAGGGCGGTGCCTTCTCAACCTGGGCAAACGAGAACCTTTCCGCCGGCGACACCATCGAGGCGATGCCGCCCATGGGCAAGTTCTTCGTGCCCTTGGCCCCGGAGTTCGACCGTCACTATCTGGGGTTCGCCGGTGGCTCGGGGATCACGCCCCTCCTGTCCATCATCAAGACCGTGCTTAAGCGCGAGCCGAAGGCGCGCTTCACCCTCGTCTATGCCAACCGGCAGATCAGCTCCATTATGTTCCGCGAGGAGCTTGAAGACCTGAAGAGCCTCTATCTCGGCCGTTTCGCCATCCTGCACGTGCTGGAGGCGGAGGCCCAGGAGATCGACCTGTTCACCGGCCGCATCGACGCTGAGAAGATGAAGGGCCTTTTCGAGCACTGGATCGACGCGCGGTCGGTGGACACCGCCTTCATCTGCGGTCCCGAGCCGATGATGCTTGCCATCGCAGCCGCGCTGAAGGAGCACGGCCTGTCGGATGCGCAGATCAAGTTCGAGCTGTTCGCGTCCGGCCAGCCGGGGCGGGCCAGGACGCGGGCCGTCTCGAAGAGCGTCGCCGCGAACAGCGCTGGCACGCAGGCGAAGGTAACGCTCGACGGCGCGACCCGCACCTTCCACATGCCGCGGGAAGGCCAGAGCCTGCTTGACGCCGCGCTTGAGGCCAATCTGGACGCGCCCTACGCCTGCAAGGCCGGCGTGTGCTCCACCTGTCGGGCCAAGGTGCTTGAAGGCGAGGTGGAGATGGCCGTCAACCACGCGCTGGAGGATTACGAGGTGCGCGCCGGCTACGTGCTCACCTGCCAGTGCTTCCCGCTCACAGAAAAGCTCGTCGTCACCTACGACGAATGAGCGGGAGGAACACCATGACCGATGTGATTGCCATTGACGACTATCTCGCCCAGGGTGGGGTGCTCACCTCGCCCGACAACGTGCCCGCGCGCTATCGCGGCGAGCTCTTGCGCCTCATGTCCTCCTTCGTGGACAGCGAGCTTGCCGGCTCGGCCGGCTTTGCCGCCTGCATCAACTTCGCGCCGGGCATCAAGGCGCGGATCGCGGCGAGCCGCATCACGCTGGAGAAGGCCGACCATGCCGGGCGCGTGCTCGATGTGATGGCCGGCTTCGGCACCGATACCGCCCGCTACCAATCGCAGCATGACTGGGCCGCGCGGCTTCAACGCGAGGCGGATCTCGGCGCGGCGCGCAAGGGCGGTGACATGCGCCTTTCGGTCTTCCACTATCCCATCACCGGATGGACCGATGCGGTGGTGATGAACGTGCTGATGGGCCTCGCCACCGGCGTCCAGCTGGCCGAGCTGGCCCGCGTGTCCTACTCGCCGCTGGCGGAGGTGTTCCGCGAGATCGCGCCGCGCGAGGCCCGCCACGCGGAGCTCGGCCTCGAAGGGCTGGAGCGCATCGCCGGGAGCGAGGCGGACCGGGCCGAGGCGCGCGCGAGCCTTGCCTACTGGCATCCGCGGGTGGCGGCGACCTTCGGCGTGGCCGGCTCGGCGCGCTACGACACGCTGCGGCGCCTCGGCCTGCGCCACACGCCCAACGAGGCGCTCCTTTCCGAATGGGAGCGCCTCGCGGCCGCCCGCCTCGCCCCGCTCGGCCGTGCCTGAGTCATTGGCGGGCGCCGCGGCGCCCGCCGGAGCCAGCGTTTGGCATCCCCAAGAAGGAAAGGCCCGGCATCAGCCGGGCCTTTCTTCGTCGCCGATGGCGGGACGCAGGAAAGCCCCCGCCATCGCCAGTGGGGGCGGGGGCGGGACCTCATTCCTTCGGGCGGCGGTCCAGGATGCGCTTGGCCTTACCGGTGGCGGTGCGCTCGATGCCGCCCGGCTCGTGCAGGGTGACGCGCGTGGTGATGCCGATGGTGTCCTTGATCCGCTTCAGGATCTTCCTGGCGCAGGCATCGAGGTCGGTCGCGCCGTAGACCTCCTCGCGGATCTCGGCATGCACGGTCATCTCGTCCATGCGGCCGGTGCGGGTCAGTTCGAGCTGGTAGTGGCCCGAGCAGGTCTCGATGGAGAGCAAAATCTCCTCGATCTGGGTGGGGAACACGTTCACGCCGCGCAGGATGATCATGTCGTCGGAGCGGCCGGTCACCTTCTCCATGCGCCGCATGCCGGGCCGCGCCGTGCCGGGCAGCAGGCGCGTGAGGTCGCGGGTGCGGTAGCGGATGATGGGGAAGGCCTCCTTGGTGAGGGAGGTGAAGACGAGCTCACCCTTTGCTCCGTCCGGCAGGACCTCGCCGGTGACCGGATCGATGATCTCCGGATAGAAATGGTCCTCCCAGATGTGGAGGCCGTCCTTGGTCTCCACGCATTCCTGCGCCACGCCCGGGCCGATGACTTCGGAGAGGCCGTAAATGTCGGTGGCGTCGAGGGCGAAGTCGCGCTCGATCTCCTGGCGCAAGGCGTTGGTCCAGGGCTCGGCGCCGAAGATGCCGAACTTCAGTGAGGAGGCGCGCGGATCGAGCCCGGCCTTGGCGAAGCCGTCGAGCAGCGCCAGCATGTAGCTGGGTGTCACCATGATGGCGTCGGGCTTGAAGTCGTCGATGAGCTGCACCTGGCGCTCGGTCATGCCGCCTGACATGGGCACCACGGTGCAGCCGAGCCGCTCCACGCCGTAATGGGCGCCGAGGCCGCCGGTGAACAGGCCGTAGCCATAGGCCACGTGCACCATCATGCCCGGCCGCACGCCGGCGGCGCGGACGGAGCGGGCCACCACGTCGGCCCACATGTCGATATCGGCCTTCGTGTAGCCCACCACGATGGGCTTGCCCGTGGTGCCGGAGGAGCCGTGCACGCGTATCAGCTTTTCCTTCGGCACCGCGAACAGGCCGAAGGGGTAGTTGTCGCGCAGGTCGGTCTTCACGGTGAAGGGGAACTTGGCGAGGTCGGAAAGCTCGCGCAGGTCGGACGGATGGACGCACGCCTCGTCGAACTTCTTTCTGTAGAACGGCACGTTCTCGTAGGCGTGGCGGAGCGACCAGGCGAGGCGCTCGCGCTGCAGGGACATGATCTCGTCCCGCGATGCCCGCTCCGTGGCGTCGAGGCCATCCTTGACGGTCCGGGCAAGGTTCGTTGCCGGCAGGGCCATGCTCATCGTCTCCTCCAGTCAGGTTGTTTCGGTGCTTGCAGCACCCGTCTTTTCGTTCCGGCTCTCAGGGCCGCTTGCGGCGGGCGCGATCAGCGCCCCGCCGATGGTCCGAGAATGCCCGCGAAACTGGGCGATGGCGACGCCGTCCTGCGTCACCTCGATGTCGTAGATACCGGAGCGCCCGGAGCGGGCGACCTCCCGTGCCTGCGCCACGAGGCGCTTGCCGCGGGTTCCCGGCCGCAGATAGGTGATTGAGCAGTGCTGCGCGACCGTGCGCTCGTCATAGCTGTTGCAGGCGAAGGCGAAGGCGCTGTCGGCCAAGGCGAAGATGAAGCCGCCGTGGCCCATGCCGAAGCCGTTGCACATGCGCTCGGTGAGCGTCATGGCCAGCGTCGCCGTGCCGGGGCCGACGGCGAGGATCTCCATGCCGAGCCCCTGGCTGGCGAGATCGGTGGTCCACATGGCCTCAGCCGAAAGCCGAGAGGTCTCCTGCGGCGTGCGGGTGGGGGCAATAGGAGCCGCGGTCACGGGCGCCGTCCCGAGAAATGCGGCGGTCGCTTCTCCATGAAGGCCTTCACCCCCTCGCGGTAATCGGGCGTGCGGCCGGCCTCGCGCTGGAGGTCGCGCTCGAGGTCCAGCTGGGCGTCGAGGCTGCTGGCGGCGGAGGCGTTGAGCGCCGCCTTGGTGAGCGCGAGGCCCTGGGTGGGCTGGGTGGCAAGGTGGGCAGCGAGCGCGCGGGCCTCGTCGAGCAGGGCGGTGTCGTCCGCCACCTTCCAGATGAGGCCCCATTCGGCCGCTTTCTCGGCGCTCAGCGGCTCGGCCAGCAGCATGAGCGCGCGCGCCCTGGCGTCGCCCACGAGGCGCGGTAGGAAGAAGGTGCCGCCGGAATCCGGAACGAGGCCGATCTTGGCGAAGGCCTGGATGAACTTGGCGGAGCGCGCCGCCAGGACGATGTCGCAGGCGAACGCGATGTTAGCGCCGGCGCCGGCGGCCACCCCGTTCACCGCGCAGACCACCGGCTTCCTTAAGCTGCGGATGCGCCGGATCAGGGGATTGTAGAACGTCTCGATGGTGGCGCCCAGGTCGAGTGGGCCGTCGGCGTTCACCCGGTCGCCGAGATCCTGGCCGGCGCAGAAGCCGCGCCCCGCGCCGGTGAGAAGCACCGCCCGGCAGGCATCGTCGGCCGCCGCGTTGAGGGCGTCCGCGAGGGCGCGATGCAGGTCTTCGTTGAAGGCGTTGAGCCGGTCGGGACGGTTGAGGGTCAGCTCCGTCCAGCCGCCATGGTCTGCCACGCGAAGCGTGGGTTCCTGAAGTTTGGCCTCCAAGGGATCCTCCTGGGCTCGGGCCCTTGCAGAGCCTCTTGAATTAACCGGTCGATCGGTTAATCATTATCGCAAGGGGCGTGCTTGTCAACATCGTCGAAGAGCGCCCGACGCTAGGGAGAAACCCATGGATGACCTGTTCGCGGCCCACGCCGCGCTGCTCAAATCCGCCGTCGCGGCATCGCGCGAGCGCGGCTTCTGGGCGGCGTTTCCGGAAAATCCCAAGGCCTATCCGGAGGGCGCCACCACCGAGGCGAAGGCCGCCTTCGCGGGGCTGAGGAACAAGCTGTTTGTCCTCACCGCCGAGGACGAGGCCGGCCCGTACGTGGGCGCGGAGGTCTCCCCCTTCGGCCCCGTCTTGGGGATCACCTATGTCGCCCGCACGGTGGACGATCTCGTGGCGCGGGCGCAGCAGGCCGGCGCCGCCTGGGCCGCGGCGGGCGTCGAGCGTCGCGTCGGCGTCGCCCTGGAGATCCTGGTGCGGCTGAATAAGGCGAGCTTCCTCGTCGCCGAAGCGGTGGAGCACACCACCGGGCAGGCCGGTCCCATGGCGTTCCAGGCGGGCGGGCCCCATGCCCAGGATCGCGGCCTTGAGGCCGTGGCCTATGCCTATGAGGAGATGGCCCGGGTGCCCGGCGCGGTGCGCTGGGAGAAGCCGGCCGGCCGCTCCACCATTCGTCTCGACAAGGACTTTCATGTGGTGCCGCGGGGTGTCGGCCTTGTCATCGGCTGCGCCACCTTCCCCACCTGGAACAGCTATCCGGCGCTTTTTGCCGATCTCGTCACCGGTAATGCGGTGATCGTGAAGCCGCACCCCGCCGCCATCCTGCCGCTGGCCCTCACCGTGAAGATCGGCCGCGAAGTGCTCACGGAACAGGGCTTCGACCCGGACGTGCTCCAGCTCGCCCCCGATACGGCCGATGCGCCCGTCGCCAAGGATCTGGCGACCCATCCGGCCATCGGCATGGTGGACTTCACCGGCTCGTCCGCGTTCGGCGGCTGGCTGCGCGAGACCCTGCGGGACAAGCTGGTGTTCACGGAGGAGGCGGGAGTGAACACCATCGTCATCGCCTCCACCGGCGCGTTCGCGGCCATGTGCGCCAACATCGCCTTCTCGCTCTCCCTCTACAGCGGGCAGATGTGCACCGCGCCGCAGACCATTTTCGTGCCGGCTGCCGGCATCGCAACCGACGAGGGCCACAAGAGCTTCGATGAGGTGGCCTCCGGCATCGGCGCCGCCATCGACGCGCTGTTGTCGGATCCCGCCCGCGCGGCGGCGGTGCTCGGCGCCATCCAGAATCCGGCGACGCTCACGCGCATCGAGGAGGCACGCGGCCTCGGCCGCATCGTGCGCGCCAGTGCTGCGCTTCAGGTGGAAGGCGCCCGCACCGCCACGCCGCTGCTTCTCGCCGTGGAGGCGGACGACGAGGCGGCCTATCTGGAGGAGCGCTTCGGCCCCATCGCCTTCGTGGTCGCGGTGAGCGATGCGCAGGACGCCATCGCCCGCGCCACCCGCGCCGCCCGGCAGAAGGGCGCCATCACCGCCGCCCTCTACAGCACCGACGAGGCCGAGATCGCCACCGCCATCCCCGCCTATGCGAAGGCGGGCGTCGCGCTGTCGGTGAACCTCACCGGCGGCATCTATGTGAACCAGAGCGCCGCCTTCAGCGACTACCACGTCTCCGGCGCCAACCCCGCCGGCAACGCCTGCATGACGGACGCCGCCTTCGTGGCGAGCCGCTTCCGCGTGGTGTGCGTGCGCCGCCCGGCCGCCGCCTGAACCCAGCCCTTCCGGAGACCACCATGGCCGACGCCTTTATCTGCGATTTCGCGCGCACCCCCATCGGCCGCTATGCCGGCGCCCTCAAGGATGTGCGGGCCGACGACCTCGCCGCCCATCCCATCCGCGTCCTGAAGGAGCGCAATCCCGCCGTCGACTGGGAGGCGGTGGACGATGTCATCCTCGGCTGCGCCAACCAGGCCGGCGAGGACAATCGCGACGTGGCGCGCATGGCGGCGCTGCTCGCCGGCCTGCCGGTGAGCGCGCCGGGCACCACCGTGAACCGGCTGTGCGGCTCCGGCCTCGACGCCGTGGGCATCGGCGCCCGCGCCATCATGACCGGGGACGCCGACCTCATCGTCGCCGGCGGGGTGGAGAGCATGACTCGCGCGCCGTTCGTCCAGGGCAAGGCGCAGGAGGCGTTTTCCCGGCAAGCGGAGGTGTTCGACACCACCATCGGCTGGCGCTTCGTGAACCCGCTGATGAAGGCGCAGTACGGCGTCGATTCCATGCCGGAGACCGGCGAGAACGTGGCCGAGGATTTCCAGGTCTCTCGCGCCGACCAGGACGTGTTCGCCTGGCGCTCCCAGCAGCGGGTGAAGGCGGCGCAGGACGCCGGCTTCTTCACCCGCGAGATCGCCCCCATCGAGGTGAAGGGCAAGAAGGGCGCCGTGTTCCGCGTGGAAGCGGATGAGCACCCGCGCGCCGAGACCACCCTGGAGCAGCTTGCCGGCCTCAAGACCCCGTTCCGCAAGGCGGGCGGCACGGTAACGGCGGGCAACGCCTCCGGCGTCAACGATGGGGCGGGGGCCCTTATCCTTGCGTCCGAGGCGGCGGCCAGGAAATACGGCCTCACGCCCCGCGCCCGCGTAGTGTCGGTGGTGCAGGCCGGGGTGCCGCCGCGCATCATGGGCATCGGTCCGGCGCCGGCCACCCGCAAGCTGCTGGAAAAGAACGGCCTCGCCCTCGCGGACATCGACCTTATCGAGCTGAACGAGGCCTTCGCCGCCCAGGCCCTCGCGGTGCTGCGCCAACTGGGACTCCCCGACGATGCGGAGCATGTGAACCCCCACGGCGGCGCCATCGCGCTCGGTCATCCGCTGGGCATGTCCGGCGCCCGCCTTGCCATGACGGCGGTGAGCGCGCTGGAGGTGCGCGGCGGTAGGCGGGCGGTGGCCACCATGTGCATCGGCGTCGGCCAGGGCATCGCCGCCCTCATCGAGAGGGTCTGAGCCGTGGATGCCGTGACACCCCCGGTCACCGTTGCTCGCCATGGCGCAGTGGCGGTGATCGCCATTGATTTTCCGCCCGTGAACGCCTTATCCAAGGCGGTGCGGCAAGGGCTGATGGATGCCGTGCGCGCGCTGGAGGCCGATCCCGATGTGGCGGCGCTGGTGATCAGCGGTGGACCTGGGCGCTTCATCGCCGGCGCCGACATCCGCGAGATGAGCCAGCCGCCGGATGCGCCCTTCCTGCCGGATGTGGTGGCGGCCATCGACGCCTGCGCAAAGCCGGTGGTGGCGGCCATCGCCGGGGCGGCGCTGGGTGGCGGCTGCGAGATCGCGCTGGCCTGCGACCTCAGGCTCGGCAGGCCGAAGGCGCTGATGGGGCTCACCGAGACCCGGCTCGGCCTCATCCCCGGCGCCGGCGGCACCCAGCGCCTGCCGCGCCTCGTCGGCGTGGCCCAGGCCATCGCCCTCATCTGTGAGGGGCGGGTGCTGAAGGCGGGCGATGCCCTCGCCCTTGGCCTGCTCGACGAAGTGGTGGAGGGTGACCTCCTCGCCGAAGCCATCGCCCGCGCACCGGGCGTCACGAAGCGCCGGCTCTCGGAACTGCCGGTTCCCGCCGGCGACGACGCGGCGGAAGAGGCGGCTATTGCCCGCGCCCGCAAGGCGGCGAAGGGCGTTCCGGCCATCGCAGAGGCCATCCGCGTCATCCGCGCGGCGGGGGAGGCTGAGTTTGCGACCGGCCTCGCCCTTGAACGCGCCGCCTTCCTCGCCCTGCGCGAGAGCGCCGAGGCAAAGGCGCTGCGCCATCTCTTCTTCGCCGAGCGCGAGGCGACGAAGGTGCCGGGGCTGGAGAGCGTCGCGCCGCGTCCGGTGGAGGCGGTAGCGGTGATCGGCGCCGGCACCATGGGCGCCGGCATCGCGGTGGCGCTGGCGGACGCGGGGCTTTCCGTCACCCTGGTGGAGCGGGATGGGGAGGCCGCCGCCGCCGGCTTGCAGCGGGTGGCCGATCTCTATGCCCGGCAGGTGAAGAGCGGCCGGCTGACCCAAGCGCAGGGCGCCGAGCGCCTCGGTTGCGTCACCCCCACCGCCGACTGGGCGTCTCTTGCCGCCGCCGACCTGGTGGTGGAGGCCGCCTTCGAGGACCTCGCCGTCAAGGCCGACATCTTCCGCCGTCTCGATGCGGTGGCAAAGCCCGGCGCGGTGCTGGCCACCAACACCTCCTATCTCGACCTTGACGCCATCGCCGCCGTCACCTCCCGCCCGCAGGACGTGGTGGGCCTGCACTTCTTCGCCCCGGCCAACGTGATGAAGCTGCTGGAGGTGGTGCGCCCGGCCCGCACCGCCCCCGATGTGATCGCCACGGCGCTGGCGCTGGCGAAGCGCATGGGCAAGCAGCCGGTGGTGGCCGGCAATTGCGACGGCTTCATCGGCAATCGCATCTATGCGCTCTACCGCCGCCATGCCGAGGTTCTGGTGGAGGACGGCGCCAGCCCGCAGGAGGTGGATGCGGCGCTGGAGGCCTACGGCTTCGCCATGGGCATCTTCGCCGTATCCGACATGTCCGGCCTCGACATCGCCTATGCCATGCGCAAGCGCCGGGCGGCCACCCGCGATCCGGCCGAGCGCTACGTGTCCATCGCCGACCGGCTGGTGGAACAGGGCCGCCTCGGCCGCAAGACCGGCGCCGGCTGGTATGCCTATGACGCGGCGGGCGCAAAATCCGCCGATCCCGTGGTGGAGGCGCTGATCGCCGAAGCCCGCGCGGAGAAGGCCATTGTCCCGCGCTCCTTCACACCCGAGCAGATCCAGCGCCGGCTGCTCGCCGTCATGGCCAACGAGGGCGCGAAGGCGCTGGCCGAGGGCATCGCGCTTCGGGCCTCCGACATCGATCTCGCCTTCGTCCACGGCTACGGCTTCCCGCGCACCAGGGGCGGCCCCATGTGGGCCGCCGACCAGATGGGCCTGCGCGTGGTCCTCACCGAAGTGGAAGCCGCCCATGCCGCCGGCGGCACCGGATCAGAGCCCGCGCCGCTCTTGGTGGCCCTCGCCCGCGACGGACGCAGCTTCGCCGACTGGCAACCGACAAAACAGGCAGAACAACAGGGAGGACAAGAGCCATGACCCCAATCCTCAACAGCTACGCCCTCGACCGCTGGTTCGTGCCGCAAGATGGCCTCGTGGACATCCCGAGCGCCATCGACGGGCGCGTGGTGGCGCACGCCTCCACCAAGGGGCTGGATCTCGCCGCCATGGTACGCCATGCCCGCGAGGTGGGCGGGCCGGCCTTGCGCGGGCTCACCTTCCACGAGCGCGCCGACATGCTGAAGGCGCTCGCCGCCCATCTCGGCGCCCACAAGGAGGCGCTCTACGCCCTCGCTGCCGACACCGGCGCGATCAAGCGGGACAATTTCATCGACATCGACGGCGGCATCGGCACCCTCTACGCCTATGCCTCCCGCGGCCGGCGGGAGCTGCCGGGCGAGCGCTTCGTGGTGGAGGGCGGGTCGGAGGGCCTCTCCAAGGGCGGCTCCTTCATCGGCCTTCACATCCTCACCCCGCTCCGGGGTGTGGCGGTTCATGTGAACGCCTTCAACTTCCCCTGCTGGGGCCTTTTGGAGAAGCTCGCCCCCGCGCTCCTCGCCGGCGTGCCAGTCATCACCAAGCCGGCCACCGCCACCGCCTATGTGGCCGAGGCGGTGGTGCGGCTGATCGTGGAGGCGAACATCCTGCCGAAGGGGGTGCTGCAACTGGTATGCGGATCGGCGGGCGACCTGCTCGATCATCTCACCGGACAGGACGTGCTCTCCTTCACCGGCTCGGCGGAGACCTCGCAGCTTTTGCGCGACCATCCGGCGGTGTCGCGCAACGCGGTGCGCTTCATCGCCGAGCGGGATTCGCTGAACGCCGCCGTGCTCGGCCCGGACGCCAGCGAGGGCGCCCCCGAGTTCGACCTCTTCATCAAGGAGGTGGTGCGCGAGATGACGGTGAAGGCGGGCCAGAAATGCACCGCCATTCGCCGCATCATCGTGCCGCGCGCCCAGGAAAGCGCGGTGATCGCCGCGCTGAAGGCGCAACTGGCGAAGATATCCCTCGGCGATCCCCGCCGCGACGACGTGCGCATGGGGCCGCTGGCGAGCCTTGCCCAGCGCGACGCCGCCCGGGCGGCGGTGGCGCAGATCGCGCAGGAGGCGGAGATCGTCTTCGGCGATCCCGATGCGGCCGAGCCCATCGGGGCCGATGCGCAGGCGGGGGCTTTCATGGCGCCGGTGCTGCTGCGCTGTGCGAGGCCGCTGGCGGCGGTGGCACCCCACGCGGTGGAGGCCTTCGGTCCGGTGGCCACCGTCATGGCCTATGACCGGCTCGACGATGCGGTGACGCTGGTGGCCAAGGGGGAGGGTAGCCTCGTGGCCTCAGTCTTCACCTATGATCCGCAGGTGGCCGACACCCTGGTGTTCGGCATCGCCGCGCACCATGGCCGGCTGCTGGTGCTGGACCGTGACTGCGCCGGGGAATCCACCGGCCACGGCTCGCCCATGCCGGGCCTCGTGCATGGCGGTCCCGGCCGTGCCGGCGGCGGCGAGGAGATGGGCGGGCTGCGTGGCGTGTTCCACTATATGCAGCGCACGGCGCTGGAGGGCTCGCCGGCGCGGCTCTCGGCCTTGAGCCGCACCTGGCTGTCCGGCGCGCCGGCTCCCGTAACCGCCGAACATCCCTTCAAGCGGGACTATGAGGCGCTCAACGTGGGCGACACGGTGGAGACGGCCTCGCGCGTCATCAGCCTCGACGACATCGAGCATTTCGCCCATTTCACCGGCGACACCTTCTACGCCCACATGGATGAGGCGGCGGCCAAGGCCAATCCCTTCTTCCCCGGCCGCGTGGCCCACGGCTACCTCATCCTGTCGTTCGCTGCCGGGCTGTTCGTGGATCCGGCGCCGGGGCCGCTCCTGGCCAATTACGGGCTGGACACCCTGCGCTTCCTGAAGCCCGTGTCGCCGGGGGACGCGATCCGCGTGCGGCTCACCGTCAAGCACAAGCAGCCGGGCCGCCGGCCCGAATATGGCGAGGTGCGCTGGGACGCCGAGGTGTTCAACCAGAACGGAGAGTCGGTGGCGCGCTACGAGCTGCTGACCATGAGCGCGCGGGCCGTGAAGGATATCCCGATTCGCGCCGCCGTCTGAAGCCGTCCGGTCACCCTCTACCGGGCTGCGGCGCGCGGGTGGGCCGGGCCAACTCCGCCACCAGAAAGTCGATGAAGGCGCGTGCGCGGCGCGAGAGGACGCGCGTCCTGGGGTAGGTGAGGCTCACCTGGATCGGGGGTAGAAAATAGTCAGTCAGAAGCGCCGTCATGGCACCGGATGCGAGATCCGCCTGCGCCAGCCAGCTCGGCACAACGGCGATGCCGCGTCCGGCGCGGGCGGCATCGTATGCCACCTCGTCGCTGTTTGTGCATAGTCGTCCCCGGAGCCGGACGGCCTGGCGCCCGTGCTCGGAATCGAACTCGAGGCTCGCGTCGATGGTGTTGGTGGCCACGATGACGTCGTGCACGTCCAGATCGACGGGCTCGGTTGGCCGGCCACGCGCGGCGAGATAGGTGCCGGAGGCGACGACGACCCGCTCATAGACCCGGATGGAGCGGGAGACCAGCGAGCCCGAGCGGGGCTCGGCCGTGGTGACGACGATCTCGAGGCCCTCCTTGATCATGTCGTCCACCGTATCGGACAGCACCACCTCCACCGATACCGCCGGATGCAGCCGCATGTAGGCCGGAAGCAGCGGGACGATGTGCATCCGCCCGAAGGAGACGGGCACGGCGATGCGCAGCAAGCCGGCGATCTCCGGCCGCTGCCCGCGGGCGAAGGCGCGCACGTCGTCCAGGGCCTCCAGCATGCGCTGCACATGGCTGTAGAGCTGCGCGGCTTCGGCCGTGGGGTTGATGCTGCGCGTGGTGCGCACGAACAGCGGCATGCCGAGGCTCGCCTCCAGCCCGGCGATGTGCTTGCTCACCGTGGATTGCGAAATGCCCATGTCGCGACCCACGGCCGAAAAATTGCCGCGCTCCATCAGGCGGGCGAAGGCGATGTAGGCTTCGATGCTTTCCAACATTTATTCCATACGGAATATGTCATAGGCGATTTGCGATGTTTACGCCTGAACGATCGGTTAGTAAATAAGAATCATAAACCAGAAACGATGGGGAAACGCATGCGGAAAAGGATCGCCGTCATCGGCGCGGGAACGGCTGGCCTTCACCTTGGCCTGCATTTGCGGCAGTTCGGCATCGACGTCACCATATTCAGCGACCGCCGACCGGATCAGTTTCAGGGCCTGCGTCTGCTCAATACGGTTGCTCATCATCACGTGACCGTGGAGCGCGAAGACGACCTCGGTTGCAATCACTGGCCTCTCGATGAATATGGCTATTCTGGTCATTATTACTTCGTCGGCGGCCCTCAGCCGCTGCGCTTCTATGGCGCGCTGGAACGGCGGAGCCGCGCGGTGGACTATCGCATCTACCAGCCGCGCCTGATGGAGGACTTTCTGGCGCGTGGCGGCCTGATCGAGTTCCGCGAAATCGCCCACGAGGACATTCCTGAGCTCGTCCGCGGGTTCGACCTCATCGTGGTGTGCACCGGCAAGGGCCCCTTCGGGCAGATGTTCAAGCCGGAACCAGCCTATTCGCCTTTCGAGCGGCCGCAGCGCGCGCTGTGCGTCGGCCTGTTCAAGGGCATCCGGGAGCCGGCGCCGCGCGCGGTGGTCATGAACTTCTCTCCGGGAGCCGGCGAGATGATCGAGATCCCGACCTATTCCTTCGGGGGCATGGCGACGGCGCTCGTGATCGAGAACCACGTCGGCGGCGATCTCGAAGTGCTCGCCAAGGCCTCCTATGCGGAGAGCCCCAGAGCTTTTCTGGATCTTTTGCTGCAGAAGCTGCGCCAGCACTATCCGGACTGCGCCGATCGCATCGACGAGCGCGAATTCGACCTCGCTAATGGACCGCTCGATATCCTCCAAGGCGGCGTGACCCCGACGGTGCGCAAGAGCCATGTGGCGCTCGATGGAGGTAAGCTCGCCGTCGCCTTGGGCGATGTGCAGGCGGTGGTGGATCCGGTGCTGGGACAGGGCGCCAACATGGCTTCCTATGCCGCCATCATTCTTGCTGAGGAGATCGTCGGGCAGGACGTCTACGACGAGCGCTTCATGGAGCGGGTGGAGGGACGGCGCCGCGACCGCGTGCTCAGCGCCACCCGCTGGACTAACTATATCCTGAACGCCCTCGGCTCGCTCGACCCGGACCTGCTGAACTATATCGGCGCCCTCAGCCAGCGCCCCGACCTCGCGGACGAGTTCACGGAAAACTTCAACTTTCCCGAACGCCAGTGGGACTGCTTCGCGAGCCCCGACCGCATTCGCGCCTGGATCGAGACCCGGCTTGCGGCTCCTCCTGCCGCGGGCGTCCTCGCCAAGGCGGGCTGATCCCGTGGGGCGCATCGTCGACGGTGCGCCCTCGACCGCTGCGGGCCGCCGGCCTCCGGCGCAGCGGCTACCGCATGAGGTCACGCTTTCGGAGATACCGGTCGTGCCTGTTTCCACGGATCTGTTTCGCAGTGCCCTCTCTCGCCTTGCCTCCGGCATATCGGTCATTTCGACCGCCCAGGAGGGCGAGCGCCGGGGGCTGACCGCCACCGCGGTGTGCTCCGTATCCGCCGAGCCGCCGACGATCCTCGTCTGCGTGAACACCGCGACGGGTACGGCGAAGATGATGAAGGACAAGGGTTGGTTCGCGGTCAGCCTCGTCAGCGAGGCGCACCGGGGTGTCGCCGAGGTCTTCGCCGGCCGCAACAGCCTCGCCGGCGATGCCCGCTTCCTCCATGGCGACTGGGTCGAGGGCGAAAACGAAGCGCTGCCCGTGCTGTCGGGCGCGCTTGCGAGCCTCGAATGCCGCGTGACCGACGTCGTTGTTTCGGGCACGCACGAGGTGTTCTTCGGTCTTGTGGAGGCGATCCGCGTCAAGGATGGCGTTCCGCTCATCTATCACGGTGGCGGGTTTCACCTGCTGCCTCAGGCGGCGCCAACCGCAACGGAAACGCTATCGCAACACAGTCCGGCACCCGCCGCCCGGTAGGAGGGCGGAACCGGCGTGACAAAAACAATCAAACGGGAGGAAAAAATGGTGAGTGCAAGCTATTCGGGCTCGGGGAAAGCTGATGTGGCCCCAGCCGCGAGCGATATCGAGCGGTCGGCCCTGAGGCGGACCATGGTCGGCCATGGCGCCTTGATGATCTTCGCGGCCCTGGTGGGTGGCGTGGGCTTGTGGGTGTATCTGCTCGGCGGGTTCGAGATCGTTCCGGGCTATATCCTGTCGTTCCAACTGCCCGGATCGGCGGATGGCTGGCAGAGGGCCCATACCGGGCCGGTCCTCAATGGGCTCATGGTGATCGCCATCGGGTTCGCGCTCCCGTTGCTCGATTTCTCGGCGCGATGGTCGAAGATCCTGGGATGGACCATCATTCTCGACGGCTGGTCCAATACCGGCTTCTACTTCTTCAGCAATTTCTCCCCCAACCGCGGTCTCGCCTTCGGCCCGAGCAGGGTTGGCCCGGCTGATATCTTCAGTTTCCTTGCCCTGGCTCCCGCCTACCTGTTCGGCGTCCTGGCCATGGTCGCGCTGGTGGTGATCGGCTGGCGTGCCATCGGCGGCGCGCATCCCGCCGGAGTGTCGCGATGACCGGCCGCTATCGCCACCAGGTGCATATAGAAGGGGAAACCATGGGCAAGGGATATGCTTTGACGGCCGCGCTGGTCCTTTTTCTGTCCGGGCAGGTTCATGCCGCCGACCTCGGCCCGGCGGCACCGGAGGCTCCGGTGTTTCGGCCCTGGTACATCCATGTGGGCGCGATGGGTGTCATTTTCGACGAGGGCGCGAGCATCACGCTCGGCGGAACGCCGGTGCCGGGCGTGAGCGCCACGGCGGACGACAACTTCACCGTCGGTTTCGAAGTGGGTTACCGCTTTACGCCCAACATCGCCGTGTCATTCACCGCCGGCTTTCCGCCCAGCACGACCCTCACCGGCACCGGCCCACTGGCGGGCATTGATCTCGGCCGGGTCACTTACGGACCGGCGGTGCTCTCGGCTCACTACCATTTCACCAATTTCGGTCCCCTGTTCCAGCCCTATCTGGGCGCGGGCGTCAACTACACCCTCGTCTGGAACGAGAAGGATCGGGCCGTCAGGGACCTGAAGGTGGACAATGCCTTTGGGTTTGTTCTCCAGGCCGGCATCGAGAGCGACATCTCCGAGCATTGGGGGACCTTCGTCGATGTGAAGAAGATCTTCCTGACGACCGACGCCACCGGCCTTGTGGGCGGGGTGCCCGCCACGGCGGACATCGATCTCAATCCGTGGATCCTGATGGGCGGGGTGACCTATCGCTTTTAGAGCGGTTTCACGCGAATCGGATACCGGTTCGCGTGAAAAAGGTGCTCCAGTTCTCACCCCAGACGTTCATTCGAATCCGGCCGGGTAGCCGGCCCCGGCCGCTGGCCTCGTACAAGTCACGCCGGGCCTTTCCGTCGGGACGCAGCGGCGCGAGGCCGCCATGCGGAGCATATGATCATGCAGACTTATCCCCTCATCATCGGCGGCATGTCCGTGCCGGCAGGCGCGCATTTCGAGGTACGCAATCCCGCCGACGGGAGCGTGGTCGGACTCGCTCCAAAGGCGTCCCTGGCGTCCCTCGACGAAGCTGTCGCCGCCGCCACCGCCGCCTTTCCGTCCTGGAGCGCCACGCTGGATTCCGCGCGTAAGGCGGCCTGTCACGCGCTCGCGGACATGATTGCGGCACATGCGGAGGAGCTGGCGCGCCTCGTCACCCTGGAGCAGGGCAAGCCCCTGAACGGCCTCGGCTCCCGCTGGGAGATCGGCGGCGCCCAAGCCTGGGCGCATTACACAGCGGACCTCGATCTGCTACCCAAAGTGCTTCAAGACAACAATGCGGGACGGGTCGAGTTGCATCGCACCGCGATCGGCGTGGTGGGCTCGATTACACCCTGGAACTTTCCGGTGATGATCGCCATTTGGCACATCGTGCCCGCAATCCGCGCCGGCAACACGGTAGTGGTGAAGCCTTCGCCCTACACGCCCCTGTCCACGATCCGCATGGTGGAACTCATAAACGCCGTGCTGCCGCCTGGGGTGGTGAACTGCGTGACCGGCGAGAACGAAATCGGTGCCGCCATGTCCACCCATGCCGGCATCGACAAGATCGCCTTCACCGGATCGAGCGGGACCGGCAAGAAGATCATGGCTTCCGCCGCACCGACCCTCAAGCGCCTCACCCTCGAGCTCGGAGGCAACGACGCGGGTATCGTATTGCCGGACTGCGACCCGAAAGCAATCGCCGAAGGCCTGTTCTGGGGGGCCTTCATCAACAATGGCCAGACCTGCGCGGCGCTGAAACGGCTCTATGTGCACGAGCGCATCCATGACGAGGTCTGCGACGAACTGGCGGCGGTGGCGCGTCGCGTCGCCGTCGGCAACGGCCTCGATGAGGGGAGCGTGCTCGGGCCGATCCAGAACCGGATGCAGTTTGAACGGGTGCGGCAACTCGTGGACGATGCCGTTGCCCACGGCGGGCGCCTGCTCTCGGGAGGCCTCCCGCGAGATCCGGAGGGATCGCTGTTCTATCCGCCGACACTCGTCACCGACCTCGACAATGGCGTGTCCCTGGTGGACGAGGAACAATTCGGTCCCGCGCTGCCTATCATCCGCTATGCTGAGGTCGAAGCCGTGATCGAGCGGGCCAACGACAATCCAAACGGCCTCGGCGGCTCGGTCTGGAGCCCCGACGTCGAAGCGGCAATTTCCGTCGCCCGGAGGCTTCGGACGGGATCCGTCTGGATCAACAAGCACGGGGCCATCCAGCCGAACGCTCCCATGGCGGGGGTAAAGCAATCAGGGTTCGGTGTTTCCTTCGCAGAGGAAGGGCTTCAAGAATACACGGATGTGCAGGTAATTTTCAAATAATATCTTGCTAATCGACAACGGGAGCCCGCGTTCCCTGGGTAGCTGTTCGCATTGGAGTCGGTGGCCGGTCGGGCTCCGACTTGCGCTGATTGGGGTGAAACGGTGCCGCACAGAGCTTTAAGCCAGCTTCATCGCCTCGGCAAATATTTGCCAGCCATTCTAGCGGATCGCATGAGCACGGCGGCAGTGACTTGGCCCAGAATTCCGCTAGTCTGGAAGCGGACGGCCCAGCCTGTGCTGCTAAGCATCAACACAGCGACACATCGAGTTCTTGCTGCGCTATGGCCTGCCACACTGCAATTTCGGCTAGCGCACGGCTTTCGCTGTTGCGTCCCCGCAGCCGCTGCAGATCGCTGTTCGATGCCGCACGGCCATGCCGCTTGGACTGACTGGGCCGATTCCGCGGATCTCCATGAAACCTATCTTGCTGACGGTCTTCGCAGTCATTCTGTCCGCATGCTCCGGACCACCCGCTATCGAGGCAGCTCCCAGCCCGTCTGACGCCAGTTCGAGAGTGAACCCCTTGTGCTACGCGCTCATCACTGCGGGAACGGTCGATTACACGTCGCTGAAAACGCCACAATTCGTGGGTTCGGAATCTAACCTTTTGACATTAACGGGAGCAGGAATGGAGCTTCGTCATCTTCGTCATTTCGTAGCGGTCGCAGAAGAGCTCCATTATACACGTGGCGCGCAACGTGCCGGCATCGAACAATCACCATTATCTCGATCGATCAAGACTCTCGAACGGCGCCTTGGCGTAGTATTATTCGACCGCACACGGCGCTCCACGAAGCTAACGCCGGCCGGTGAACGCCTTCTCGTCCATGCGCGTGCGCTCCTCGCATCCGCCGACGAAGCACGCATAGACGTTCGCACGGCAGCCGCGTCGGGAGACACAATCAGCCATTTGCACATCGGCATTTGCGATGGCGTACCATTTGTACGCCTCGCTCGACTGATTTCAAAAATAAAACTAGAAATACATATAGTAATAATTCATGTGCATGAAGCATCAGTGGCTCGGAATGTCGAGGGCTTGCGAAGCGGCTTTCTTGATGCGGCTCTCACGCCGGAGAGCGGATACGGCAAGGGGATTTTGTCCGAAGCAGTCTGGCGAGATCCGCCGATCGCTTTGATGCCGAGTGGTCATCCCCTGGCTGGAAAGAAGCGGATCAAACTGTCTGGGATTATTAAAGAGCCTCTCATTCTAAGTCGGCCCGATACGGGTCTTAGCCAGCAATCCCAGATCGAACAGCTTGTTCGAACCGCAAGCTCGACCCCCAATATTGTTAGTCGCACCACGACGCTTCCGGTGTTGGTTACGCTGGTTCTTGCAGGCTATGGCATCGGAATAGCGACCGCCGCTCAACTCGAGGCGGTCAAGGTGGATGGCATTGCCCTCCGGCCCCTGAGCGATGCGCCCACTGATCTCAAAACTTGGCTGATGGTGCGTGAGGGGACACTCAACGAGCCACTATCTCGTTTCATCGAGCGAGCTCGGACGATTACTTAGAGCCCGTTTGGGAATTCAAGGGTGTGCGTTTCTGCGGGGGAGATTTCCGCCCATGGCAACGAGGATCATGGCCTTTGAGACGTCTATGCGGCGCTCATAATCGCGGACGAGGCAGCGCCAACCGACGATGCGGCGGGCATAGGCGTCGATGACGAAGGCGACATAGACGAAGCCCGAGAGCCACAGCCTGTTCGGCGCCGGCGCACGGAAGACCCGATTGACGTGGTCGAGCGGGCATGGCGCCGTCTTGTCGGTCACCGTGGTGCGCATGGGCTTGCCGCGGATCACACCGTGCAGACCCGCGCTTCTCATCAGGCGCGCCACGGTGCAGCGAGCGAGCTAGTGCCCTTCTCGCTTCATCTGCCGCCAGACCTTGCGCACGTCATAGACCTGGAAGTTCTCGTCAAAAACCCGCTGGACCTCCGGCAATAGGGCGGCATCGCGCCTCGCCCGGATCGAGAGTTTGATCAGATCGCCACGCCGCGAGGCATGGGCATGGTAGGTTGACGGGGCGATCGGCAGGACCTTGCAGATCGGCTCGACCCCATAAGCTCCACGATGATCGTCGATGAACGCGAACATCGCTTGAACGGGCGGTCGAGCTCCGCCTGGGCAAAATACGCCGATGCCTTGCGCCGAATCTCGTTGGCCTGCCGAAGCTCCCGGTTCTCGCGCTCCAACGTCTTGAGCTTGGCCGCCATGTCTGTCGTCAGACCGGGCTTGCGGCCGCTATCGACTTCGGCCTTCTTGACCCACTCGTTCAGCGTCTGCGCCGTGCAGCCGATCTTGGCCGCGATCGACATGATCGCTGCCCAACGGGAAGAATGTTCGCCCTCGTGGTCCAGCAACATCCGAACCGCGCGGATCCGCACCTCAGGCGAAAACTTGCCGTCATGGCTCCACCTTCTCAGGAGTTGGAGCCTCCGACAAACCCGGCGCGGTTCAGTCGGTCGGATTCGGCCCGATCGCGTCGCCCCCCTTTTGGCGGGCACCGATGAAGCATCCACTCTGGCGCGGGACCAGTCGATCTCTCCGGCAAGGTTGAGGCGCTCCGGCATGTGGCGATGGATCTCGTCCCACAAGCCGGCATCCTGCCGGGCCCCAACAGGTCATGCCCGAGCAGCCGGCTACTCCCGCGGGATCGCTGTGTACAGCACGAACAGGATGCCGATCAGCGCTTCCCGGTTCTCCACCTGGGGCCGCCCGCCCTTCGGGCGCGGCGGAGCGGGAGGAAACAACGGGGCGATCTCGGCCCACAGGGCATCGGGCAAAAGCGTCTTGGCCATGCCCAAGCCTCGGTCAGATATGGTCAACAAATGGTTTTGTTAGGTGCTCTTAAAGTGCCTGTACGGCCTGGCCGCGCGGCGCGGAATCCCTTGTCACGAACGATGAAGGTTTCGAGCATGAGCGGCGCCAACGTCGCCGCATCGACAACCGTGCCATGAAGCTCGGAATGAAGAGCGGCATATCGGTCGAGGTCAGCCCGAAGTTGCACCGTCATGGTGATGGTGAGCTTGACGGTTTCGGCTTTCGGCACCGGTCCGAGGCTAAGCTTTCTGGTCAATCATCCCTCCTGATGTCAGCCGTCATCGGGGCGGCGCGATAGGGTCGCAAGACGAGATCCTTATTGACGATGACGCGGACCGGAAAGCCCGGCCGCACCTTCAAGGTCTGCTGAATATTGATATTTCGCCGTGTGATCTGCTGGCCGACATCGTTGATGGTGTCCTGGGCACCGTCCCGCGTCGCGATGATGACCCGATCGCCGTTCGTTCCCTGATTTTGAGGCGCTGCCAGTTCGGCGCCGATGCCGAGCAGCGAGGAGAGGACCGCGCCTCCGATCAGGCGGAGCCAGTGATTGTCAACTTCATCTTCGAGGCCCGAATAGCCGGCCGTATCGACGCCGGAGAGACGATCCAGCACGATAGAGGAGCCGTCCGGCATGATGAGGCGACTCCAGACCAAGAGCACACGGCTCTGGCCGAAGGCGACGCCGGAATCGTACTGGCCGATCAGGCGGGTGCCCTGGGGGATCAAGAGATGCCTGCCCGTCGCCGTGTCGTAGACATTCTCGGTGACGGTACCGATGATCTGCCCCGGCAGATCGGAATTGATCCCCGTCACCAAGGCGGCCGGAATGATTGTGCCGGCCATTACTTGATAGGGCGAGCGTGGCGTTTGGAGAGTTCCAGATCCGTAAATCTTCTGGTCGGCTTCGCGGCTTGCGAATGCTTGCTTGCGATCCTGCATGTTCTGCGTGGTCATTTCATCGACGGGCGGAGCAACGGCAGTTTCCCCACCGGTAGCGCGTATGGCAGTGAGATCGAGCCGGTTTGGCACCGGTGAGGCGGCCGCGGTTGCCGATACCTCCTGCTTCGGGCGTGTCGTCTGAAAGAATACGGCTGCCTTCGCTGCAGCTTCCGCTTCTTGCTGGGCGCGAAGGCGCGCCGCGCGTTTGGCATCCTCTTCCGGATCAGCCCTGAAACTCGGCCGCTCGGGCATAGGCGGAATGCCCGCCTCCCATTCGGTGCGCACGACTGGCCCGCCGAGCTCGCCGGGCAAGGGGGCCCCGAGCTTCGGTGGTTGAACCTGCGTATAGTCGCGCGGTAACGTTTGCAGCCCCTCCGCCGGGTTGACGCGATCGGTGTTGTAGAGCTCCTCACCGGTCCGGGCTGATCTGTCCCGACTTTGCAACGCCCAAATCATTGCGCCAAGCACTGCGGTGGAGACGGCGCCGGCGAGCACCATCAAGGTCCAGCGATTAAGACGGGTCACGGGACGCGGCTTGGCGCGAATGGCGAGATCGGGCGGCGGGGATTTGGGTGGCACGATCATAGCCCGAAGATCCCCCGCCGGTTGCCGTTGGTGCGCGAGATACGCACGATCTGCTGCTTCTCGCCTCCGAGACGAAGCTCCGCCGCACCGAACAGGCGATCGACGATGTAATAAGGCGGCTTTGCGCGGTAGTTGACGAGCTGGTTCTCCCCAGTGGGGCCGACAACGAACAGCGGCGGCAACTCGCCCTGGGCGATACCGGCGGGAAACTGGATATAGACCTTCTCACCGTCATCGAAGACGCGGGTCGGCCGCCACGATGGATTGTCGCCCGTGATCTCATAGCGGAACTGGACTCGCTCGAGCGCGACGGCATTTGCGACCGGCGTGGCAGTCCCCGCACGATCGTTCTGACGTTGCAGCGCGAGAAGACGGTCGTGTGGATAGTCCCAGGAAACCGATGCCATCCAGGTCTGAGGCGTCGATGTGAGTTCGAGGAGGTAGGTCCGGCGGTTGGTGTTAACCACCAGATTGGTCTTCAGATCCGGCCGCGTGGGTTTCACCAGGATGTGGGTCTGCTGGCTTCCGCCCCCACCGCTGGTTGTGTCGCCGATCACCCATCGCACGGTGTCGCCGGCCGAGACGGAGATCAGCTCTTCGCCGCTCTGCAGGGCTATGTCCGTTACTTTTTCAGGCGCCGCATAAACCTGATAGAGCGCGCCAGCCATGTAGGGCCAGACCTGCGTTGCATTGACATAGCCGGTGCGGGTCGGCTGTACGCGGGCCGCATCATTGGCCGTCGTGACGCGTAGCTTCGGATCGGCAGGTTCAACTGTTCCGCCCTTGACCGGCATCGGCTTTAACTGGCCGGGCAGCGGCAATGGCTTCGGCAGCTCGACTATTTCGACGGGACCAGCCGGCTCGACGATCCGGCTCGCCTCGTAGGGTTCATCCAGGGAGATTTCCGGCGGCGGTGTTTTCCCGGCGCAACCCGCCAGCAACGTGACGGACGAGAGGAGGAGAATGCGGAATGGCAGCATGCGGGTCATGATCCTTTTCTCCTTCACGACCCGCCGGCGCCGAGCTCGCGGCTCCAGTTGATGCCGTTGACGAAAATACCGAGAGGATTTTTACGCAGCCGGTCCTCGGTGCGCGGTGGTTGCATGATGATGGTGAGGATGCCGGTCCAGCGATCCTTGCCGGCGAGCTGATTGTTCTCATAGCGCCGCTCGATCCAGCGGATCTGGAAGGAACTGTCCGATGCACGCACGACGCTGGTGACCTCGACGGCGACCGACATTTTGCCGACCTTGCCGAACGGATCGTTGGCACGCGCATAGTCATTCAACCCGGCGCTGCCGCGATCGGTGGTGAAGTCGTAAGCCTCAAGCCAGTTCTGCCGCACCACGATGGGATCGGTGGGCAGTGCGCGCACATTCTGTATGAAGCGCGCGAGCGCGTAGGCAATCTGGGCGTCGGTCGGCCGATAGGCTTCCACGGCCGGGCCAACGGTCTTGACTTGACCGAGCTGATCGACCTCGACCACATAGGGCGTGACGGTGGAGCGGCCAGCCTGCCACAGCAGACCGCCAGCCATGCCCACGGCAAGTGTCAGGCAGCCGAAGGACATGAGCCGCCAATTGCGTGCTTGAACGCGGGCGGAGCCTAGGCGGTCATCCCACAACTGGCTGGCGGCCTGATAGGGCGTGGCGGGTTCCGACGTCTGCGAATAGCGCACGCCAGCGCGTTTGAAGCGCATTGTTCAATCCTCCTGTCGCAGGGATGGGTTGGCTCCGGAGCCGCCATGATCCCCCGAGCGAAGGGCGTGAGCCGCAGTGGTTGCTCCGTGGGAGACGTGCGAGTTGCGCGGTCCATGTCTCACGCGATTGGCCCATGGGGGAGCACCGCCGGCACCGGCGAACGACGCATCGTTCCCAGCCCCACCCATCGCTCCCATGGGCTTGCCGCCGGTAGCCGTCCAGGCGCCATGGGCGCCAGCGGAAGCACGTGAGCCGACCGTACCCGCGACGCGTGACACGACGCTGCGACCCGCCTGCATGACGGCGCCACCACCCGCTTGCGCCACGCCGGCAAGACCAGCTCCAACGGCTCCCATGCCCGATGCACCGGACGTCGCCGCACCAAGTTCGAAGGCGGCGCGCGCGCCGCCCGACATGGTGGATGCCGCCTTGACGCCGGAACCGATAGCGGCCCCGCCAAGCCGTGCCGCGCCGGCAGCTCCGGCGCCCGCCGCGACCGCCATGCCGCCGGCGGCGAGCGCGGTGCCGGCGACTGCACCCGCGCCGAGCTGCGGGGCTCCGGAGACGAGACCCGTCGCGATCGACGGGCCGAAGATGCCCAGCCCAAGCATGGCGAGCGACGCCAGCATGATCGCCAGCGCATGATCGATAGACGGCTCTGTCCCTGCCGAGGCACGAAATTCCGCGAAGAGGCCGTCGCCGATGCCAACGATAACGGCAAGGACCAGGATCTTGATCCCGGACGACACGACATTGCCGAGCACGCGTTCGGCCAGGAAGGCCGTCTTGTTCCAAAATGCGAAGGGGACCAGCACGAAGCCGGCCAACGTGGTCAACTTGAACTCCAGCAACGTCACAAAGAGCTGCACCGCGAGCACGAAGAAACTGACGATGACCACGAGCCAGGCGAGGAACAGGACGGCGATGGTGTCGATGTTGGAGAAGACGGAGGTGAAGCCGGACAAGTCGCCTATTTGCGCGAGGATCGGCCGGCCGGCGTCCATGCCGACGGAGGCGAGCTTACCGGGACGCAGGAAATCGTCCTGAGACAGGCCGGAGCCAGAGGCGGTCAGGCCGAGCCCGGCGAAGGATCTGAAGATGATGCCGGCCAGCGAATTGAAGTTTGTAATGATGTAGGCGAAGGCCCCGACATAGAGGACCTTCTTGATGAGCTTCGCCAGAATCTCGTCATTGCCGGCTCCGAAGGCCCAGAACAGGCCGGCGAGCGTTATATCGATGGCGATGAGCGTCGCCGAAAGGTAAGCGACCTCACTGTGAAGCAGGCCAAACCCGCTGTCGATATATTGCGAGAAGGTGTCGGTGAAACGGTCGATGACGGAGAGATCGTCCATGGACAATCACTCCGCGGCCGGCACAACGGGATTGGTCTTCTCCGAAGTTCCGCTCTTCTTCAGCGACGGGAATAGATCGACCGGATGTGACGTGTAAGGTGTTTTGCCCGAACCCATGAAACGGCGGCGCTGCGCCTTGCTGGCCATGGTGCACAGTTCGTCGCCGGTCCCAGCCCAGTCGTCCTTGCACAGCTTTTGCACCTCACGGAGCCGTTGCGAGTCGGCGGCGAGGCTATCCACGGTGTCGGCCGCCCACGCGGATTGGACGAGAAGTCCCGCGCCGATGGCAATCGCGGCCACGACAGAGAGACGGATAATTTGTCTGAGCATGGCGGGCCCCTCAATCGCGGAACAACCGGACGGGTGCCGGCGCATAGCTGTTGCCGTCACCCATGAATCGGCGGCGAACCTCACGCGCCCGCTCTTCCTCCGCGACGGCACGGGCCTGTTCCGCGGCGACGGCGCGGTCCTGAGAGAGATTGAGCCGGGACGCGTCAATCGCCTGCTTAGCCTGAAGGGCGAGGATCTGGTTGGTCGCCTGCGTCGCGTCGAGATTCCCCGTTGCCGACTGGCTGCGAGTGACGAGATCGCCGAGAATAGCCTCATCGGAGGCGAGGTTTTCGGAGACCTGCGCCTGCATCTTCATGGCCGTTTCCAGAGCGGCTCGAGACTGCTCCCAGCGCTTTCGCACATCGGCGAGGATCTGATCGTTCGACGCGGACGCCGCGTATTCCTTCGGGTAGAGATGCTGGAATTGCCGTTCCATCGCCGATATGTCGAAGCTCAGGCCCTCGGCCTCGCTGATAAGGTGCTCCGTCTTGGCGACGGACTGCTTCAGCTCGTTTAGTGCGGAGAAGTCGAGGCTCGTCAGGTTCTTTGTTTGATTGAGGAGCGACTGAGCTTCGTTTTGCAGGCTCTTGATCTGGTTGTTGACCTGGTCCAGGGCTCGGACCGCCGACAGCACATTCTGGCTGTAGTTGTTCGGATCGAAGACGATCTGCGCCGCGACCGGCGGCGCGAGAGTGATGCCGAGCGCGCAGGCACCGGCAAGGCAAAGTGGTGTCCTCATGATGCGGTCTCCTGATTTTGCGGAAGCGGGAATTGGCGGATGAGGTCGCCTGCCCAATTGAGCCCGCGTACGTCGAGCCATGCTGCGGCAAAGGCATCGCGCCCATGGGACACGAGGACATCGTCCATCTGGCGATGATCCTCGGGGCGGCTGGCACCGGCGAAGGCGAGCGCCACAGGCCCGAGATCGAGATCGAACAGCCGATTGCCGAGACGGGATTGGTAGTAATAATCCCGCTTCGGCTGAGCCCGCGTGATGATATCGATCTGGCGGCTGTTGAGGCCAAATCCTTCATAGATCGTGCGGAGCTGCGGTTCGCTCGCCTGCGGCGAAGGCAGGAAGATCCGGCTCGGGCAGCTCTCGACGATGGCCGGCGCGATGGCGGAACGCTGGATGTCGGCAAGCGACTGGGTGGCGAAGACGACGGCGACGTTCTTCTTGCGCAGCACCTTCAACCATTCACGGATGCGCGCAGCGAAGATGGGATCGTCGAGAAATACCCAGGCCTCATCGAGCACGAGCAGCGTGGGCGATCCGTCGAAACGCTCATCGAGACGATGAAAAAGATAGGTGAGTACCGGTGTCACGGCGCTCGCCGTGTGCATCAGTTCCTCCATTTCGAAGCCCTGCACGTCGCCGAAGCCAAGCCGATCGGCATCAGCGTCCAGCAGCCGGCCATGCGGCCCCGACAGCGTGTAGGGTTGCAGCGCCTGGCGTAGCCGGTTCGATTGCAACAGCGTGGAAAAGCCAGTGAGCGTTCGCTCCTCACGTGGGGTGGACGCAAGGCTGGTCAGTGCCGACCAGACGGCGTCCTTCACATCGGGCACGATTTCGACGTGTTCATGCCCTAGCAGGCCAGCGATCCAGTCGGCCGCCCACGAGCGGCTGTCGTCATCCTCAATGCGGGCGAGCGGCTGAAAGGCAATGGCGTCGGAGGATCCGAGATCGTAATACTCGCCGCCGAGGCCCAAGACGGTGGCGCGAGCCGACCCACCCTTGTCGAAGATAAAGATGCGCGAACCGGCATAGCGGCGGAATTGGAGCGCCAGCATTGCCAGCAGCACGGATTTGCCGGCACCGGTGGGGCCGACGATCAGGGTGTGGCCGACATCGTCGACATGAGTGACGAGCCGGAACGGCGTGCCGCCGGCCGTGCGGGTGACGATCAGCGGCGGAGCATCGAGATGGCCGTTCTTCTCGGGGCCTGCCCAAACCGCCGAGACCGGCATCATGTGTGAGAGGTTCAGAGTCGAGATCAGCGGCTGGCGAACATTGGCGTAGGCATGTCCAGGGATCGAGGATAGCCATGCCTCCGTCGCGTTCAGCGTCTCCGGAATGGTGACGAAGCCACGCCCCTGGATGATCCGCTCGACGGCCTTCAGCTTCTCGTCAGCGAGGTCCGGACTTTTCTCCATGACCGTAACGGTGGCCGTGACATAGCCATAGGCCACGGCATCTGAGCCCAGCTCCTGCAATGCTTCGTCCGCATCGGCGGATTTGTTGGCGGCGTCTGAATCGACCAGCGAAACTTCCTGCTGGAAGATCGTTTCGCGCAGCAGCGTGACGATACCCTTGCGCTTCGCGAACCATTGCCGCCGCACCTTGGTCAGCTCGCGTTCGGCTTCCGCCTTATCGAGCGACAGGAAACGGGTGGACCAACGATAGGCGAAGCCGAGACGGTTGAGGTCGTCAAGGACGCCGGGCCAGGTCGAGGGCGGAAAGCCGCGAATGGTCAGCACGCGCACATGCTGGTCCCCCAGCATCGGCGCTAGTCCACCGGTGAAATCGCAATCGGGCAACAGCGCGTCGAGATGGAACGGCACCTGGGGAACGGCGACAGGGTGCCGCTGCGTGGAGATGCAAGCGTGAAGGTAAGTCAGCGTTTCCTCATCGGAGAACCAGCGGATCTCCGGCATGACGCCGTCGAGCAAGGAGAGAAAGCGGTCGGTCTCGGAAATGAAGGCTGCGAGATGGTCGCGCCAATTCACGGTACGCCGCTCGGTGCTCTCGTAGAGGATCTGGCCGGCGCGGGCCTTGCTTTCGGACGGCGGCAAGAAGGCGAGCGTGATGTAGTAGGCACTCTCGAAATGTGTGCCTGCTTCCTCGAACGCCGCGCGCCGCTCTTCCTCTACGAGCCACGACACCGCGTCGGGAAATTCCGAGATGGGATATCCGGCGGCGATGCGCCGTTCAGCATCGACGAACAGCGCCCAGCCGGAGCCGAGACGCTTCAGTGCGTTGTTGAGCCGGGCAGTGGTCGCGACCAGCTCGCTTTCCGTTGCGCTGTCGAGGTCGGGGCCACGAAACTGCGCGGTGCGTTGGAACGCACCGTCCTTGTTGAGCACGACGCCCGATGCGACCAGCCCGGCCCAAGGCAGATAATCCGCGAGGCTCGCGGGACGCTTGCGGTATTCGGCAAGGCTCATCATCGCATCACGCCTCCAGAAACGCGCGGTGCTTCAGGTGGCGGGCGAAGACCTCCATGAACTGGGGATCGGCCTTCGCCCCCCAGACGGCGAGCGCATGGCCCGCCATCCAGAGCACGATGCCGCCAATCCACAGATGCAGGCCGATGCCGATGGCGGCGGCGAGTGTCCCGTTGAGGATCGCTACCGATCGCGGGGCGCCGCCCAGCAGGACGGGCTCCGTCAGTGAACGGTGCAGCGGCACTTCGAAGCCGTCGGCATGGACCGCCATTAGACCAGCGCTCCGCCGCCAAAGCTGAAAAAGCTGAGGAAGAAGGAACTGGCGGCGAAGGCGATGGAGAGGCCGAAGACGATCTGAACCAGCTTGCGGAAACCGCCGCCGGCATCACCGAACGCCAAGGTGAGCCCGGTCACGATGATGATGATCACGGCGATGATCTTGGCAACCGGCCCCTCAATCGATTCAAGGATGGATTGCAGGGGAGCTTCCCATGGCATGGAGGAACCAGCGGCGTAAGCTGGGGAAGCCAGAAAGGCGGACATCAGCAAAGCCGCCGTTCCGGAGATCCGGTTTCGAAACTTTCCTGCAATGCTCGAAAGCGGATTTGCTGAAATGCGTGTCTCCGGATTTACGGAAATGCACGAATCCGCACTTGCGGATTTACTTTTCTGGTTTGTTTCAGCATTCAGGAAAAGCGCGAATACGGAAGTGATGGGCGGCATCCCTAATCTCCTGTGAAGTGCTCTATTGCGTAGGCATCGCCGTCGAGGCCCGTGACGCGGATGATGTCCTCGACGCGGCGTTTGCTACCGCGCCCGGCGATGAAGACGATGATGTCTACGGCCTCCGCGATCAGCGCGCGCGGCACGGTAACGACGACTTCTTGTATGAGCTGCTCCAGCCGAGTGAGTGCTCCCCGCGCCGAGCCTGCATGCAATGTCGCGATGCCGCCGGGGTGCCCGGTTCCCCACGCCTTTAGGAGGTCCAGCGCTTCGGCGCCACGCACCTCGCCAACAACGATGCGATCCGGGCGAAGCCGCAAGGTGGAACGCACCAGATCGGCGGTGGAGACGGTATTGGCCTTTGTCCGGAGAGCCACATGATCGTCGGCTATACATTGCAGCTCGATCGTGTCTTCGAGCACCAGGACGCGATCGCCAGTGGCTGCGATCTCCTGGAGCAGGGCGTTGGCGAGGGTGGTCTTTCCCGTCGACGTTCCACCGGCAATGATGATGTTCCGTCGATCGAGAACCGAACTCTTTAGAAACTCTGCCTGCACCTCGGTCATGATGCCGTTGGCGACATATCGGGCCAGCGGGATGACGCCGGCGGCGCGCTTGCGGATGGCGAAAATCGGGGCGACGGCAATGGGCGGCAACACGCCCTCGAATCTTTCACCTGTTTCCGGCAGCTCGGCGGAGAGAATTGGATGCTCGCGATTGACCTCGAGGCCGACGTGGTTCGCCACGACCTTGATGATGCGGGCGGCGTCCTCCGGGGAGAGGATGGCTCCCGTGGGCTCGCGGCCCGAGCCGAGTCTGTCGATCCAAAGCTTGCCGTCGGGATTGAGCATGACTTCCACGACGTCCGGATCGTCGAGCGCGGCGATGATCGCTGGCCCCATGGCGCTGCGCAGCATCCGGATCTGGCGATCGCTGACGATCCTAGACGGAGAGCGCGGCCGATCCGTCATGGCGACGCTCCTTCTTCGCCATTGTGGTCTTCCGAGTCGGCAGATGGTTGGTTATTGCCATCGTCGGTCAGGCCGAAGAAGCGCTCTTCATCGGGCAGGATTTCCTCGTGCACCTGGCGCACCAAGCTGCCGCCACGCTGCAGGTGGCGGCCGAGTTGGTCGACGAATTGGTTGAAGCGTAGGCGCCCCTGCGCGCGAGCCGCCTTCTGATGCGCCTCTGGAAGCGGAGCTGAAACCGACAACGTGTAGCGGATGAATAGCGCCAGGGTCTCGATCAGGATGGTCTGGTCGCGTTCCAGCCGGCCGAACTGGTTCGACAGTCGGTCGAGGCGTGAGGCCAGCGCGGCCTCTCGCCGGTCGGCACCATCGGGAGAGAGATAGGAAGAAAGCGCGGCCGCGACGATTGCCGATTTCGTTTCACCTTTGAGGGCTGCAAGCTGACGCAGTCGCTTGGCATGATCGGGCTCGATGAAGATGTTGAGACGGGTTTTGCTCATAGCGCGATCCCGTCATCGGGATCGAGCGAGGCCAGACGCGCCGCGCGCCGGAACTGTCGGTCCGGTTTGGGGAGCTTACCGTCGCGTATGACGGGGTTATCTGTCTCATCGTCGAGGACGGACAGATCGTCATCGCGGCCATCATGCAGACGTATGACTTCGGCTTTGTCGAGCTCCGGTACGAGTTGATGTCCGCCTTCTACGGGCACGGCCGATGCCTGTGCGCCCGTAGAAGCGGTGATAGAAAATTTCGACCGCGGAAGGCCGGTCCAATCGTCCGCTCGCGCAGCCGGCCGATCAGCATATCCATCGTCTGAGAGGACCGGTGCCGGCAGCACGCGCGAAGTGAAATTGCTGTCGTTGAAATATCGGATCTTGGTGGCCTTGGCCGGTGGATGGCCGGAGACCATGATGACTTCTTGAGTGTCGGGAAGCTGCATGACCTCGCCGGGCGTCAGGAGCGGGCGGGCCGTCTCTTGCCGAGATACCATGAGGTGCCCCAACCAGGGTGACAGGCGGTGGCCGGCATAGTTGCGCTGGGCGCGAAGTTCCGTCGCCGTGCCGAGCGCGTCCGAAATGCGCTTGGCTGTGCGTTCGTCATTGGTCGCGAAGGCGATTCGAACGTGGCAGTTGTCGAGGATGCTGTTGTTCGGCCCGTAAGCCTTTTCGATTTGGTTGAGGCTCTGCGCGATGAGGAAGGAGCGCAGGCCATAGCCGGCCATGAAGGCCAAGGCGCTCTCGAAGAAGTCCAGCCGGCCGAGCGCCGGAAACTCGTCGAGCATAAGAAGCAGTTTGTGCTTGCGGGCGAGGCCGTCCGAGCCGTCGAGGCTTTCTGTCAGCCGGCGGCCGATCTGGTTGAGGATCAAGCGAATGAGCGGCTTGGTGCGCGAAATGTCCGAAGGCGGCACGACCAGATAAAGTGAGACCGGATGATCAGCGGCGATCAAGTCGGCGATGCGCCAATCGCAGCACGATGTGACGGTCGCGACCGTCGGATCGCGATAGAGGCCGAGGAACGACATGGCGGTCGAGAGCACACCGGAGCGCTCGTTCTCGCTCTTGTTCAACACCTCGCGCGCGGCGCTGGCAACGACGGGATGCGGGCCAGGCGCCCCGAGATGCGCCGTGGTCATCATGGACCACAAGGCCCTCTCGAACGGGTGAGCCGGATCGGAGAGGAAGTTGGCCACACCGCGGAGCGTTTTGTCCTCTTCGGCGTAGAGGACATGCAAGATGGCGCCGACTAGAAGCGAATGGCTGGTCTTTTCCCAGTGATTGCGCCGCTCCAACGCACCTTCGGGATCCACCAATATGTCCGCAATGTTCTGGACGTCGCGGACCTCATGGACGCCTCTGCGGACTTCCAAGAGGGGATTATAGGCGGCGCTCTTCGGGTCGGTCGGGTTGAACAGGAGGCAATGGGAGAACTGCGCGCGCCAGCCGGCGGTCAGCGTCCAATTTTCCCCCTTGATGTCATGGATGACGGCAGAATGCGGCCATGACAGCAGCGTCGGCACAACGAGCCCGACGCCCTTGCCGCTTCTCGTCGGCGCAAACGCCATGATGTGTTCGGGGCCGGCATGGCGCAGATAGGTGCTGGCCATGAGCCCGAGAAAGACGCCGGCTGGCTTCGTCAGGCCCGCCGCCGCGATGTCCGTCTTATCCGCCCAGCGGGCGGAGCCATAGGTGGTGACGAGCTTCGACTGCCGGGCTCGCCAGACGGAACCGATGATGGCGGACAGAGCGGCAATGACGCCGCTGCCGCCAGCGATCGTACCCCCCGTTTGGAAAATGTCTGGAGCATAGGCATCGTAAACATACCACCACTCGAACAACCGCCAAGGGTAGTAGACTGGTAAGTTGTCGATTAAGAACCAGGGTTCTCCAAGGCGTCGCTGGAAGCCGAGCTCAAAGGCCACCCACTGCGTGGCGGCCCAGGTGCCGGCAAGCGCGATGCCGAACACCACCAGCATCTGACCGATCAACACCTTCGTCGGTGTCATTCCCGCTCCTGCAACAGCCGCGTTTTCGGCCGTGCGAACGACCGACAAGGCATAAGGCTTGTTGCTTGAAGGGGTTAAGTCAAAGACCATTCTTGCGCGCAACAGCGGCAACTATGATCTAAGTACGATCTGACATCACTCCTTACCATTTCTTACTACTGATGGCAATTTGGTATTGCGGCAATGAGTCACGTAAACCGCTAGAAATATCTTGAGCACCAAGACGCGTCAGAGACAAACAGCATACAGCGGCGCAATACAGTACCCGCATTCTACTTTTAGTATACGCGGAAGGCGTCTACCCCGATAGCGATTGGTGCAACGCACCAAAATGGATGATGCAAGCGGGTATATACTCCGCTTAGCTTAGAAGGCATGTCGACATTCCCGACTTCGCATTGGCTCATGCGATCGATCACGGTCCCGCGCTTCTGAGCGATGTCATTGGCACTTTCGGTAAGAATTGAAAGCGCCAATGACGATAAAGTTGAGATGTTCTCAATCCAGCGCTTGGTTAGGCAGCCAACGCCAGCTTTGCTCCGTCGTTTGTCATCTTGGAGCTGATGTTGAACCACGCATTTGGAGAATCGGGATCGATCTGCTGGACCTTGAAGCCAAGGGTTAAGGCGGCTGCGATCAGCATTCCATTCGCGACATAACCACGCGAATGCCGCGAATCCCCGAAACGCTCAGCCTGATGTTTCAGACCATAACTAGAAGATTTGCGGTTGATCGTCTTACGTTTGCTGAATTGCGATAGAAAACGGCATGCTTGGATGAACTCATCAGCGGCGTGATCGCCCAGCATTGACGCTCGGTCTGCCATGAACTCGGCCCGGCGCTCCTCAGGGGTCTTTGAACGGCCGCGATAAACATTGTAGCCGAATTGAGTGAGGAGCGGTTCCAGCGCCATCGCATGTCGAATGCCGACCTTGGCCAAAGTGCGTGCGATCCGTCCAGGTTCGGAATCGAAACCGTGCTCTTGGAGATAGCCCAGGAAGGCTCCTTCGTTGGTGGAAACCTCGGCTGAGCCATTCGCGAGGCTCGCCCTCATGGCGGCATTGGTGTTCCACCCGAGGCCCCGAGCAAGAGCCTCGATCCTATGCGACGATTTCACCTCCGGTAGAGTTGCACGCAGCTCTGCCTTCATGTCCTCGACATCGTTTGCGGTGATTTCCAATCTCATCATCAAGTCCTCGGTTGCGGGCTCGAGCAGTTCGCCGATTACGCAGCCAGCCCAATCCGCAAGGATCGATGAGAGGTGGCATGAGGATCAATATTTAGGCCGTTTGACCCGGCGAAAGGTCGAAGGTGGCAAGCCCACGTCGAAGATGGTCGTCGCGTGGCTCGGCGTCAAGGTTGACGTCAAATTCCCAGACCCTTGTGCCGCCCGAATTCCCACGAGACGCTATTGCCACGAACAACCCCAGCGACCGTCTGGCCAAGGCGCTTTTCCAGCACCGGACGCCACGGCACGAGGCTGAATCCCACGCCGTCGTCCAGCATGGCAAAGCGACCACTGGCGAGCATGACGGAGCGGCGATAGATGCCACTGACGTGTTCTCCGTCGCGCACGGCACGATGATGCAGGCCGGTCTCCTCTACGATCTTTCTGGCAGCGGTTTCGACTTCCCGATCGCGCAGCGTGGCGAGCAGATTCCGGACGAGCAACACACGCTGCCCACGCCGCTCGGCCAGGCCCTGATCGACGAGGAAGTTCTCCCGCTCGCGCATGGCCTCTCGAACGCTGCCGCCGAATCCGGTCTGCGCGAGTGCGGAGGTGTCGCCAAAGCGCTGCCGATCGAGCCAAGTCGCACCAATCGCGCGCGTCTGTCGATCAAGCGGCAGATGTGATCGAAGCTCGACATCGACACCACCAAGGCCGCGGGCATCATGAGCTTTACCGCGCTCGGCGAGGTCGGCCGGCACGCGCCAGACGCCTTCGTCCATACGGTCGACGATCCCGACCCGGCGAAGGGCTTCGAGTCGACGGACGTGTGCGGCGACGAAGCTCTCCGGATCGTATCCTGGCTTGGCTTCGGCGCGCTCCACCGCAAGATGGTGTTCGGCGCGGTAGACGCCGTCAACAGCGAGGCTGGCGACGGTCCTATCCGCCCCGCGTTCCACTGCCGCGCGCGTCTCGACGATACCGCCGATCGGAAGGGCTTCGAGATCGGCGCTCACCGAAAGCGGAACATAGTGTGCCCGGCCATCGATCCCGTCGACAACGAGATAGGCGCGATCATAGAGTTCGTCAGCCAGTCCCTTGTCGACGATGCGACCGATGACGGGCGTTTGTGATGACATCGCGTCGAGCACGACCAGCTCACGCTTCTCGCCGGACATGACGCGCTGCATGGTACGGATGATGTCGCCGCGCTCGCCCATGCCACGCAACGCGGTTTCGGTGTCGTCGTGCAGCGCCCAGACGCAACCGCCAGTGCGGTCGGCAAGGCCCATCTCGACGAGCCGCTGGAGCCGACCGATCATCACCGTGCGTCGGAAGCGAGCGTGGGCGTCGGCGGGTTCGCTAAGCAGGTCGATGACACCCGCCTCCGCCTCATGCTGGATCATTCGGTCGATGGCGGTCCAGCGCTCCTGCTCGACCTCGCGCAACATGGAGTTGCGGATTTCCATCTCAGTGCGGGGACCGAGCCATTCGGTTGCCAGTTCGCGGGCACGGTTGCGCATGCCGTCGGCGATGTAATCGCGGGCGATGACCAGATCCGATCCGTCGTCCTGGCGACCGCGCAGCACGATATGAGTGTGAGGATTGTCGGTGTTCCAGTGATCGACCGCCACCCAATCGAGCTTGGTTCCTAGATCGGCTTCCATGCGGCCCATGAGATCGCGAGTAAAGGCTTTCAGATCGCCAAGATCGGCCGCATCTTCCGGCGAGACAATGAAACGGAACTGATGTCGGTCCTCGCGGCCGCACTGTTCGAAAGCGGTGGTATCGGCCTTGTCCGTGCCGGGTCCATAGGCGTGGGCCTTGCCGCCGTCCTTGGTCACGCCGTCGCGCTCGATATAGCGCAGATGGGTGATGATCGAGCGCCTACCGGCCTTCTCCAACTTGACCAAGCGGGTCTTGATGACCACGCGGCGAGAACTACCGCGCAGGGTCTGACCAGCGAACTTCGCGGCGACGTGGCCGCGGCCGAGACGGGCGCCGGAACGCACCCGCCCGGAACTGAACGACCGGCCGCTTGTCGAACCGGAATGGGAAACGGCCTTAAGAACGCGTGCGGTGAACTTCGGCGTCCTTGCTCGACCACGCGATTTTGGTGGCGAGACCCTTGGCCGGAAGCGGTTGTCGTCACGATCTGGCATGACGGCGGTCCTGCCAATCCTGTACAAGCCCATGCGATGAAGCACGCGAAAGCTCACGCATAAACAATGGCTTGATGATTCTATAGGCACGCGGGCTCATCCGCCGCGTGCCGCCCCAACCGACGTGCAGACAAGAACTTCGGGACAGGCGCGTGCCGTCCCCTTTTATCTTGCCCTGCGCCTTCAGCGCTCCGAATCCGTGCTTCATCGTGGCTATGGGATCACTTCTGCTGCACGTCGGAGCTGTCGCTGTCGTTTGGTTCGACGTATTCGACGCGTGGCTTGACGGTCACAAAGAGCGCGCCAGCAGATGGTCGAGAGGGGAGTGCACCGACGGTAGATTTCTTCCGCGCGTCGACCGCGAACAGTGGTGCTTCCGGACCGCGGTTTGTGTGCGTCTCCGAACCCGCGAAGAGGCTCGGAGTCGGGCTGCCGATGATCGATGCGAGCTTGTCGAGATAAGCACGCGTCTCATCAGGAAGCGGCACACCGAGGAGTTTGTGTTCCTCATAGCGCGCTGGCCCCGCATTGTAAGCGGCGAGGAATCCCGGCGCCCCGTAGCGATCGTACATCTCGCGCAGATAGGCAGCACCAGCGGTGATATTGTCATACGGATCGAAGGGATCGTCGCCGAGCCCGTATCGGCTGCGCATCGCCTCCCAGGTGGCGGGCATGATCTGCATCAGGCCGATCGCACCTTTCGCTGACACCACGCGGGTTTCGCCGTCACTTTCGACACCCATGACGGAGCGTATCCACTGCTCCGGAATGTCGAAACGTTGTGCCGCTTCGGCGATCTGTGCAGCCCACGGATCGGCCGATAGTTGATGGTTCGCGGGCGCTTTCTCAGGCGGCGGTGAGGACGCAGGTTCCGCTCGGGCCACGGCGCCAGAAATCATCATCAGCGTACAGGTGATGATCGCTTGCATGACGCGCCGTAGAGGCGAGCGCGACGACGTTTTGCACCATGCTCCTTGTCCGAGCGCCGACAGCCTGCCACCGTTCTCGCTCCGGTCAAGGGCGAGGCGTTGCCGGCCGCAAAGCGACCGCCCCTGACCTTCACTGCGCGCGGTGGCTGTCTGGCCAGCGATCGGGTCGGAGGGATGATCCCGTTTCCCATCGATCAGAGGGATAAGGGTCAATCCCAGTTCGCGCGACCCACACATGACATCAGGTCCGCTCATCACGCTTCGATGGGCGTGTCCAGAGCAGGTTCCAAGTCGCGTTGTCGATTTCCGACTGGAACAGGTGAGCGCGGAGTGGCTGGGTGAAGGACGGATCGTCTATGGCGAGCGACAGGTAGTCTCCGGCTCTCTCGCCGGTGCGCTTCCAACCAGCACCGGTTTCGATATCGTCGGTGGTGAAGATGCGATAGTGCGGCGCATTTTCGGCGTCCGCATTTTCAGCCGACCTGATGACCATCTCGGCGTCGAGCGTCAGCGTCCGGATACGGCCGGTCAAGCCGTCCTTCGTCTTCTTGAAAGTCCCGATCTGCGGCATGGCACACTCCTTCTGGGGTCGGACACGAGCCGCCTATGGCTCGTCGGGAACCGGCTCTGAAGCCGGATCAATGTCGCCGTCGGTGGTCCAGATCGGAACCGCGCGACCGACGATGGAAGAGAGGGGAAGCGGGCCAAAATACCGACTGTCGAATGAGTCCGGCGCATCCCAGTTCATGAGGAAAGCGGCGTCGCTCGGGACGACGCGGCAGCCCTGCCAGACAGGCAGTGGTCGGCCACGACTGTCACGCTCACGAGCCGCCCCGTAGCGCCAGCCGTAAGCGATAATGTCGAAGCCCTCACGGCAGACGGTTTGGCCTGCGAGCGCGAGCACGCGCTTCAAGAGCGGCACGCCGCGCGGAAGATAGCCGCGGGCATCGAGGAAACCGGCGAGCGGTTCCGGCGGCATGACAATGGCAAGGTCCGTGACCGCGATCCGGTCTGCCGGCTCGACGCGATAGAGGCCGACCGGCACACTTGCCGACGCATTCCAGATGAAGCGCGGCGCGTGCCCCGACCAGACGGGTGCTGCGATCAGCAGCACACCGCTGGCTGTCATCATCAAGAAGAGGCCACGTGCCGTCATGACAACAGCTCCCGGCGACGGAGCCAGGCGTCATGCTGTTCTTGCGAATAGGTGCGCGGTGTCTCATGCACCCACAGCCTGTTGTGGACCTGCTGCCAATATTCCGGCGCGGCGTCAGAGGGAGCCACGCCGAGGGCTTCGACGGTGTCGACCGCCTTCAAGGCACGCTCGACCTGACCCCATCCGGCGACGAAGAGCAGTATTTTCGCGCCGGGACGCACATAAGGCCACATGCAGCACGTTTCACCCGGCGCAACCGCGCGCATGATGGCGAGATGGGAGAGGGTCGTGCCATAAGCGTTCGCCTCCCAGCGCAATAGCGCGAACGTGCTGCCCGGAGTGAACATCGCGAGGCGTCTGCGACGATCGATCTGACGCTCGCACACCGGCTTGCCGAAGCGCAGCCGGACATTGATGCGGTCACGCTCGAAGACGGCCAGGACGCTGGTGTAGCGGCGCGTGGTCATGCGTCTGCTCCGCCTTCGGGAAAGCGCGTTTCGAGCAGCTCGCGGATCATCTCGGCGACGGTGACGCCTTGCCTGAAGGCGGCCACCTTGACGCGGCCGCGCAGTTCCGGCGTCACGTCGATGGTAAGGCGCGCGGTGTAGATCTCGGCCTTCGCTGCCGAAGCCGGCGGCGTTGCCTGAACGGCCACCTCGACGCCGTTGCCCTGCTGTACCCAGGCATCGACTGTGGGTGCGGCAGGTTTCGCGCCGAAGGTGACTCGCTTGCCGCTCATGAGTCGCCTCCCATGATCTCGGCAGCGAGCGCGGTGATCTCCTGCGCGGCCGCGCCGGCGGGCTCCAGTTCGCGGGCCAGGCGGCCAGTGGCCACGCTCTCGACGAAGACGACGCGCTGGCCAATGTCGGCGGCGAGCGCGGGCAAGCCCTCCGGCAAGGCCGAGCGCACGTCGCGGCCGATGATGGTACCGACGATGCGGCGGTTGACAACGAAGGCGGCGCGGAGCTGCGGCTTGAACAGTCGCGCCTCGCCGATCAGCGCTACGATCTCGGCACTCGCCCAGACGTCATAGGGCGACGGCTGGACCGGGATCAGCACCAGGTCGGCGGCGAGGATCGAGGAACGCGCCAGCGCGGTCACGCGCGGCGGGCCGTCGATGACGACGTGATCAGCGCCGCGGGCGATGTCGGGAACCTCCGCATGCAGCGTCTCGCGGGGCAGTCCGAGAACGCCGAACAGGCGCGGCAGGCCGCTTTCCGCGCGCCGCTGCGACCAATCAAGCGCCGAGCCTTGCGGATCGGCGTCGACAACGGCGACACGCGCGCCAGCGGCCGCCAGCTCACCGGCGAGATGGGTGGCGAGCGTCGTCTTGCCGACGCCACCCTTCTGGTTGAGGAGCGCCACGATCATGACGCGCCCTCCAAGCAGGTAGGGGCGTCATGTCCGGGTATTAGTCGCCCTTGGGGGCGTGCTGGCGCGATAGGCTGCGCGACGATCGTATGGGATTTCTCATAAGCGTACTTACTCGTATAACTTGATACATAATCGTATGTTATCAGTTTAAATTGGTCGTACTTATCAACAGCGTCGCTAGATAAATAAAGAAAGTTAGATTCCATATTAGAGAAGTTAGGGGATTGCTTTTGCAAAGCGCCACAATTGCTTAACGCGCATTTGCGCCTTTGATAGCACGAGTGTCGTGCCTCCGATAGCACGAGTCCGAATGCCTTCGATAGCACGAGACTATTCACAGCCTTTCCACAGCCTCCCTTGAACGAGCGGACAGAAGCGGTGTGGCCCGCGCGAAGACGAGCAGTTCGCGGCCATTGTCGAGCCGGTCGATGCGCAGCCGATAGCTAGGCAAGGGCTGGCGGCGCACGATGTCGCGCAAGTCGCAGGCGAAGTTCGAGAAGCGTGAGAGGCTGCCGGACTTGGCGTGGAGATGATGGAAATCGAAGCTCCAACCGCCGGGCTGGTGTCCGCCATGCTTGCGCACCAGGCGGTAGAGCCAGCGTTCGATGCCGCCGAGCAGGTCGAAGTAATTCCGGTCGATGGTCAGGATCAGGGCGTTGTTGAGAATGCCTTCGTAGAACCAGTCCGGCACGATCAGCTCGATGCCGAGCGGTCGACCTTTGGCGTCGAGCCTTTCCTTCCATTCGTTGATCCAGGAAAAGCGATGCCGGCGCCGCTCGGAGGGCTGGCGGATCGACGTGGCGACGGTGGTGGCTTGCAGGCGGTCGAGCGCGGCCTTGAGGCGCTGATAGTCGCGGACGGAGGTGCCGCGGCCGATAAAGGTCAGGATTTCATAGGGTGTCGTCGCCATCAGCCGCGAGGTGCGCAGGCCGAGGTCACGAGCGTCGACGATTTGCGAAGCGGCCCAGATCAGGATGTCGGCATCCCATATGGTGGCCAGGCCGAATTCGGCCGGGGCCTCGACATGGATGCGGACGTCGCCGGCCTCGAATTTAATCGGCTGGACGCGCTTCGACTTGGCGAGGGAGAAGAAGGGATAGGCCATGAGATCCTGCGAGTCGCGGGTCGCCATGTCGCCGGGGCGCGATCGGAACAGTTCGAGCTGGTCGCGCTCGGATATGTGTCTGCGCGCCGCCATGCGTTGCCGTCAGCGGGCTTGGGCGTAACGGGGATCTGAGGTGGTGTTGCAAGCGCGCGCCTCGATCCAGGTTTCGAGGTCGTCGATCGCGTAGACGACGCGGGAGCCGAGCTTGCGGAACTTTGGTCCGCCGCCAATGACGCGCTTCTTGTTCAGCGTGTGCGGCGAGAGCTTAAGATAGGCGGCCGCTTCCTCATTGGTGAGGTAGCGGCTGGCCGGTTTGGATTCGGGACGATCCATGAAGCTGCCTCCGTCTCAGGCTGGCCGAGCGAAGCCCGGTCCAGCGGTTGGGAGGCAGCTTGGGGAAAGCCTGTCCTGCTGCGTATGGAGAATCCTGGCCGGTCGGCTTTCTCCCTCACCGGGCGGCGGCGGGCATGGGATACTCGCCGGCCCGACGGGCAGTCGCGCCCCAGAGGAAACGGCGATAGCCACCGTTCATGAGAGCGCGGCCACGGTGGACAAGATAGCGGACCCTGGCGCGCAGCTCGCTGTCACCATGCCATTTCTCCTTCACGATGCGTGCGCCGAAGATCGCGATGGCAATCTCGCGCTCGCTGGCTCCGGCGAGATGACCGTCGAGGGCCTGCAAGGACTGCATGGTGATGATCGGCTCGGTCGCGCCGCGCTGGCCGGTAAATCCGGCTGGGCGGGTGGCGATTACGGCCAGCAGCTCCTTGGCCTCGCGCAAGCGGGCATCGGCCCGGTCGTCCGGTGCAATCGCGAAGGTGAACGGCATGGTGGCGTCAAGCGCGCCGGCGATATGGACATGCCAGGAGCGGCCGCGCCGGGTGAGCTTCAGCGCGAGGCGGCCGCCGTCATGGCCGATCGTCTTGCGGCCGGGAAAGGTCCACAGGTCGAAGACCGGTGCGACAGTCTCCGGGTCTTCGTCCGGCACGATCGGCAGGGCGATGTCCGGATCAGGCCGCCAGAACGGCAGCGCGTCGCGCGCGTCGTGTTTGGGGTTCTCGAAGAAATCGTAACCCCCAATTCTGCGCATGTGCGCTCAACGATGGACGCCGCTTCGTGCCAAAGCGGCGCCAGTCGTTCCGATAGCCGGGATTGCGCCGCAGGTGCTCCCAGGCGACGGCCGGACGGTCGAGAAAGAGGATGTAGAGATAGGCGGCGTTGGCCATCCAGTCTTGCGTGTGGGGCATGTTTCCTCCGTGTGTTTCGGAAAGCTTCTGGTTTCAAGAGAACGCGCAGTGTCCCCCAAAATGAGGCGGCTAAAGTTAAGGTGTCGTGCATCGTCGGGAGAGGTCGATTGCAGACGGCATTTGTTCGGATAGTTGAGGCCGTTCCAGCTATGACTTTGCGAGCCGGGCGGAGCCCGGCGAGCCGCGGCCGCCCTGTCGAGGCGCGGCCGCGCCGCCGACCCGGATTTACGGATCGGCGGAAAATTCCGGATACGGAAAGCCGCACGGTCGATGGACCGACCGCGCTGCATCTGCCGCTATGCGGCCTTTTCCAGCAAGGTCTTTGCTTTCGCCTCCAGTTCAAGCCGCCCGTCCTGATGGGGCTTGGTGCGGGCATGGGCGGTCATGCCCTGCACGAAATCAAAGATGCTTTCCGGCGGGCGGCCTTCCTCCTGCAAGACGGTCTCGATGATCTTCCCCGTCTCGGACTTGCTGAACCCGCGCTTGCGCAAGAAGGTCTCGCGGTCCTCGTCGGTGCGGGCGACGATCTTCTCCCGCGCGGCCTTGATGCCGGCGACGAACGGCGTGGGCGAGGAATGGGCGAAGCTGATCAAGGCGGGTGCCGCCTCATGGGCGAAACGCTGCGCCGCGAACTTGCTGTGCCGGATGCTGATTTCCTCGAAGCCTTCCACGCCCCAAAGGTTGCGGTTCATGCAAACCGCGCGGAGATAAAAAGAGGCGATGCCTAGGGTCTTCGATCCGACTTCACTATTCCAGCAATAGAAGCCCCGGAAATACAAATCCGGCTCCCCGTTCGGCAGGCGTCCAGCTTCGATGGGGTGGGTGTCGTCCACCAAAAACAGAAACACGTCGCGGTCGCTGGCGTAAAGCGTCGTCGTGTCCTTGGTCACGTCTACAAAGGGATTGTGCGTCATGGTCGCCCAATCCAGCACGCCGGGCACCTTCCACATGGTATCGCCGATGCCATTACCGGCGATCTTCATCACGGCGCCGACAAGTTCGTGGTCCCAGATACGGCCATAATCGGGGCCGGTCACGGCGCGAAGCTCAACGCGGCCGTCATCCGTTTCCAACGTCTTCACAAGCTCGGCGCGGTGTGACAGCAAACCATGCTGCAGGTTGATGCCGGCGAGCGGCGCGGGAAGCTGGCGCATATAGGTCGCGGGCGCGCCCACAAGGCTGCACAACTGCCCGAAGCTCCAATGGGTCGGGGCAATGGGCGCATCCTGTCCGGGGACGAAGAGCGAAAGCCGCTCGGCATCCTCCCGGCTCGCCTCCACGCGCACGGCGCGGCTCTCCACGGTGCGGGCGGTGGCGCGATCCGCGCGGGCCTTCACGGCGTCATATAGTTCGGTGAGGGACAGATAGCGCTCATCGTCCGGGCGCGAGAACCATTCCGACGATACGCGGCCGATCCGCTCGCCGCGTGAGATGTCCACGCGGAAGCCGCTTTCAACGGGCTGGCCGTTCTGGCTGGTGCTGATGATGTTCATGGTCGTTGCTCCTTTTCCCGTAAATGCCGAAGGCATGTCCCCCGACATGCCTTCCGGGGGCGCGTGAGCGCGCGGGGATGGAGGGGCAAATGCCGGCGCGCGGAGCCGGGCTGTCCGGCCGAGCGGGGTGGGTGCCCATGATGTGGGAAGGATGATCGTCATGACCGCCTTGCGAGGCGGCGGCCCTGCTCTGCAACAGGCGGCATTTGCGGGGAGCAAGGGGAAAGTCCCCCTTGGCTCCCCCGAGGATCGGCAAGGCTCCGGCCGCGGCCGATCAGGACAAAGGGAGCGCAGCTCGCCATACTCGATGCAGGCTGTGGGAACCATCGTCAGCCCCGGCCGATGGCCGTCCACCTCTCGCAATCGTCGCGGAGATGGGCTATATAGATCGAAATTCAATATCGAAATCGGACCTGATTTTGATGCCATTATTCGAGGACGAGGCCATGCAGCGCGTGGAAGCCGAAATCGCCGTCAGCGTCTCCGACCTGAAGAAGAACCCCACCGCCATCGTCGACGGCGCGCGGGGCAGCGCGGTCGCGATCCTGAACCACAACCGGGTCATGGCCTATATGGTGCCGGCCGATACCTATGAGGCGATGATGGACGCGCTCGACGATCAGGCGCTGGTCGAAATCGCCAAGGCGCGCGCGAACGAGAAGGGCGTGCCGGTCAGCCTCGATGACCTATAGGCTGGAGTTCCTGCCCTCCGCGCGCAAGGAATGGGACAAGCTCGGCGCGACGCTGCGCGAGCAGTTCAAGAAGAAGCTGGCGGAGCGCATGAGCCAACCGCATGTGCAGGCCGACGCGCTGCGCGGCATGCCGGATCATTACAAGATCAAGCTGCGCTCGGCCGGTTATCGGCTGGTCTATCGCGTCGAGGATGAAAGGGTCACGGTGGTCGTCGTTGCCGTGGGGAAGCGCGAGCGTTCCGAGGTGTATGAGGCGGCGAAGAAGCGCCGTTAGGACGCTTCACAGCCGATCAGGGCAAAGGGAGCACGGCTCGCCGTATCTCCTTCGGGCGGCGGCGGGCATGAACATGGCGAAGCCCCGCTTGCGCGGGGCTCCCCCTGTGGCGGCCGGTGTCACTCGGCGGCGCGGCGGGACCAGATGAGTGCGAACTCACCCTCAGTCTCTGTCTCGACCAGGCTAGCATAGATCGGAGCCGGGAATGATGGATCGTCCAGCTTGACGGAGTGGTAGTCGCGGCCCTCGCGCGAGGTCTTCTTCCACGCCGCTCCGAACTCGGTGGCACCGGAGAAGATGCGGAAGTCCGGCCCCTTCTCGTTGTCGCCTTCGGCGGGGACAAATTCGACTGCCTTGACGTTGAGGCTCAGGGTCTTGACCGCGCCCTTGAAGCCCTTGGCGGTGGCTGTGAAAGTGCCGATGGTAGCCATTGCGGTGGTTCCTTCTACTGACCGGGCCGCGCCCATCGCGGCCTCGATGGGGGTCGGCAGACCGGGGACGATCGGCCCGCAACATCCGGCGAGGACTTTTTCGCTTCGCGGTGCAAAGCCGGCCCTGGCCGGCGGCGGGAAAAAGCCGCAGGCGGCGTGTTGCGGGTTCAAGATCGAGGTGACGCCCGCGTCGCCGGTCTTCGGTCAGACCCCTGCCTATCGAGGACGAGATGGACGTGGCTTGAGACAGGCGGACAGGAGGAACCGCCCGATAGCTGCAATCGAAGCGACGCTTTCACCGCCACCGCCAAGGGCTTCTCCGAGAGGGCCGGACAGGCCCCCAGCCTCACCGGCGGGGCGAAGTGATCCGTTCTCCCTGACGATCGGCCGGCGACAATGAGAGCGGGCTGAACCCTCTCCGCTCCCTGTCTGCCACCGAGTTCGGGGCGGCGTGCAAGAAACGACATTGCTCTCGCGTGGGGACGTGGCTGCCTCGCCTCCACAAGCGCCCTGACGATACGGGCTTTCCCGATCCGTTCGATGCAATGCGGGTACGGTCGAGACCGACATCGGGGACAGGATCGTCCTCATCCCGTCCCGTCATCACGATTTGCCGAGTGACGCCGGCCGCCACAGGGGAAGCCCCTCGAAAGCGGCGGGCTTTATCGTGGGAATGCCCGCCGCCGCTGTCCCGCGCGTCAGGGATCGTTACCGGAGGCGAAGACCCGCAAGTGGCTTCGGAAGCCACCGCAGGAGGCGCGTAGAGCCCGGCCCGAAGGGCGACGCCTAGCATCTCAGAAATATAGGGGGTGAGAATGTGTCAGCGATGGGATAATTGCACTGCTGTTCGATCATAACGTCTTGCGCTTCGCTTTACGCTTCGACGCAATTGCAGATACTTCGCGGATGACGTCATGAGGATCGAAGCCGATCGTTTCGGCCAGCTCAAGGAACTCGACGACATCGATGCGACGGCCGCCGGATTCGATCGCGGCAACGACGGACTGGTATCGGCCGAGCGCTTCGGCCAGATCGGACTGGCTCATGCCGGCTTCCCGGCGCTTGTCGACGATGAGCTGAACCAGACGCATATGCCTTGGCGAGCGAAGCGTTTTTTGCATATGCCCTGCCGGTCATTGACGAAACCGGCAGATCAATTAAACCGAAATACAGATAACCAGAAAATCTGGTTACCTTTGGCACGACGGATTCCGGCATGGATTCTCGATTGTTGGCGGACCGACACCCAGCGCTAGGCCAGCTCTATCGCGTCTGGCTTGCGCGCGGTGAAGGCGCGGCCATGCCGCTGGCCGGAAACATCACCGAGCGCCTGGCCGATCTGGATGACGTGATCGTGGTGATCCGGCGCCCAGCCGAATCGGATGAGACGCTGAGGATCGAACGCAGCGGCAAGGATGTTGACCGGCTCTATGGAGTTGCTTTGGCGGGTGAGCCGGTCGGTCGGCTCACGCCGTCGAGTGCGGATGCGGACAATGAGGCGGCCGTCGTTCTCGCATCCGGGCGCACGCTGATGATGGAAGATCAGGCGCAGCTTTCGGGTGGATCTGTGCGCGTGGTCCGGCTCTATCTGCCGTTTGCCGACGAAGCTGGTGCTGTGGCAGGCGTTGTGGTCGGCATCGTCAAAGCCGCCTGAAATCCGCAAAAGCGGATTTCAGGAAACGGAGCGATCATCATTGCGACCGTCCGGCAACCGCGTAGCCGGCGAGCAGCATTGCGTTGCCGGCCCGTCCGCACTGATCGGGGCATCCAACTTCTTCGAGCTGGCCGTTGCTGCCGCCATCAGCCTGTTCGGGTTCCATTCGGGAGCCGCGCTCGCCACCGTCGTCGGCGTGCTGATCGAGGTGCCGGTGATGCTCACCGTCGTCTGGATCGCGAACCGCTCCAAGGGCTGGTATGAGGACGGACCTGCGGTATCCCGGCTCGCCGCGGCGACGCGTGCCGAGCGACAATTTCGAGGATTGTCGAAATAGGTGTTGACCTCCCGATCGGTCAGGCCGTAGGCTATTTCCATGAACATCGAACAAGCAGCAAAACAGCTCGAGGCCCTTGGCAATCCGACCCGGCTTCAGGTTTATCGCACCCTGGTTCGCGCGGGCGACGGCGGATTGCCGGTCGGCGGCCTTCAGGAGAAGCTCGGGATCGCAGCGTCGACGCTTTCCCATCATCTCCACCGGTTGATCTTGACAGGTCTGGTGACGCAGGAGCGGCAGGTAACGACCCTGATCTGCCGCGCCAACTACCCCGCCATGGACGGTCTTGTCGGCTTCCTCGTCGATGAATGCTGCGTCGATGCCCCATGCACCGCGAGCGAGGATGAGGCAGCAGCCTAACGGCCCTTCTTTTTGTCTCTTATTTCGATGATCCCGGAAGGATAGAACATGACCGCGCGAGCTCTCGAATCCCTGCCCATCGCCGTCATCGGCGGCGGACCTGTGGGTCTTGCCGCCGCCGCGCATCTCGTTGCACGCAATCTGCCGGTGAAGCTGTATGAGGCCGGCCCTGCGGTCGGCGCCAATATGCGCGATTGGGGCCATGTTCGCGTCTTCACGCCGTGGCGCTACTGCGTCGACGCTGCCTCCACGAGCCTGCTCGAACGGCGGGGATGGCGTCTGCCGCCGGCGGATGTGTTTCCGACCGGCAGTGAGATCGTGACCAGCTACCTCGAACCGCTCGCGGCGACGCCGGAATTGGCCGACGTGATCGAGACAGGGGCACGCATTATGGCGATCTCGCGACATGGCATCGACAAAGTGGTCAGCCGTGACCGTGCGGAGCGGCCGTTCGTCCTGGCGGTGAAGACCGCAGGCGGGGTCCGCCGCGATCTCGCCCGCGCCGTGATCGACGCTTCCGGGACCTGGGCGACTCCGAACCCGCTTGGCGCAAGCGGCCTGCCGGCCGATGGCGAAGCCGAGTTCGCCGATCGCATCGCCTACGGCATTCCCGACGTGCTCAGCCGTGATCGGGACGACTATGCCGGACGCACGACGTTGGTGGTCGGCGCCGGCCATTCCGCAGCGAACGCGCTGCTCGACCTTACCCGCCTGGCGGAGACCAATCCGGCCACCGCGTCGATCTGGGCAACGCGCAGCACCAATCTCGTCCGCATCTATGGCGGCGGCGACGCCGACGACTTGCCAGCGCGCGGCGAGCTTGGCGCCGATACCAGAGAGCTTGTCGAGAGCGGTCGCGTGCCGCTTGTCGCTGGCTTCGCGATCCTCGCTCTGCGCGAGGAAGATGGCAGGATCATAGTCGAGGGCGAGACGGCCGAGGGACCGAGGACAATTGGTCCCGTCGATCGGATCATCACCGCGACCGGCCAGCGTCCCGACCTGTCGATCACGCGCGAACTGCGTCTCGATCTCGATCCCTGGCTCGAAAGCACCAAGGCGCTTGGGCCGTTGATCGATCCCAACGAGCACTCCTGCGGTTCAGTCCCGCCACATGGACATCGCGAGCTGGCCCATCTTGAACCCGGCTTCTACACGGTCGGCATCAAGAGCTATGGCCGCGCACCGACCTTCCTTCTTCTGACGGGCTACGAGCAGGTCCGCTCGATCGTCGCAGCACTCGCGGGCGACCTGGCGGCGGCCGATAATGTTCAACTCGTGCTGCCGGAGACCGGCGTTTGCACCACGACCTTTTCGGTAGATGGCGGCGTGGCCGGCGGATGCTGCGGAGGCCCCGCGCCCGCTAAGGCCGATGCCTGCTGCGTCGCTGATGCCGTGGCCAAGGACGATGGCAAGAAGGGATGCGGCTGCGGGGTTGCCGCGTGAGCGCATCTGCCGCTGACGCCGCTTCATCGACTTACCGCCCGCCAAGTTTCCTTCTCGTCATCCCTGTCCTCGGTGTGACGCAGATCCTTGCCTGGGGTTCGTCCTACTACCTGCTCGCGGTGCTTGCCCAACCGATCGCGGGCGATACTGGGTGGTCCCTTGCATGGATCGTAGGCGGATTGTCGCTCGGCCTTCTGGTCGCCGGCATCGTCTCGCCGCGCGTCGGCGACAACATCCAGCGGCTTGGCGGCCGCATGGTTCTGGCGACGAGCGCTGTGTTTCTCGCCCTCGGATTGATCGGACTGGCGCTATCGCCAAACCTGCCGATCTACATCCTCTCGTGGCTGCTGCTCGGCGTCGGTATGGGCGCTGGCCTCTACGATGCGGCGTTCGCCACGCTCGGCCGCCTCTATGGGCAGCGTGCGCGCACGGCGATTGCGACACTGACCCTGTTTGGCGCACCGTTCTGCTCCCACTCTATGTCTTTGCGCTGCCGAGGGAGCCAAGACAGAACGCTAGCGCGCGCCGGCATGAAGATGCCCACGCCGCGAGCACCAATTCGCATGTCCCGGCCGGATCGAGGCTGGTGTTCGCCTTGATAGCGCTCGTCATCACGATCAGCTCGATGATCTCGGCGTTGCTCTCCGTCCATCTGCTGACGATCCTCCAGGTCCGCGAGATCGCGCTGGCGGCCGCCGTCGCGCTCGGCGCGATCGTCGGGCCAGCGCAGGTCGGAGCGCGTGCGATCGAGATGCTGATCAGCCGCTTTCATCATCCGATCTGGACCAAGTTCGCCTCGACCGTCTTCGTCGCCACCGGCGTGGGCTTGCTCTGGTTGGGACTGCCTGTCGTGGCGGCGGCGCTCATCTTCTATGGCGCCGGCATCGGCATCGAGTCGATTGCGCGCGGAACGCTGCCGCTGGCGGTGTTCGGAGAACATCGCTACGCGGCCATCATGGGCCGCATCGCGATGCCGAGCCTGATCGGACAGGCCGCTTCACCGTCCTTGGGCGCGATGCTGATCGACGGGTTTGGAGCAAACGGCGCTTTAGCGGCGCTATTTTCCGTAGCTCTTCTGAACGTAATGCTCGTGACCGTCCTGTTCATCCTGCTGCGGAGACGGGCGGCATAGTTATGTAAACCGATCCGGCTCCGAAATGCCCGAAAGCCAAGGGCCGGATCGCCATCACAACATAAGCTTCGGCTCCACATAGTTCGGCTTATGTTAAGCTCAACATAAGCCGAACAGCCTCGAGTCCCCGTCCTCGGGAAAGGCTTCGGTGATGAGCCATGTGGCTCCGGCGTCGGGCGTGAACAGCTTGACGACCGGGAACGGATCGAAGTCGCCGCGCTCCTCGCTGACGCAACCGTTGTCGATGAGCCGGTCGCGCCAATGGTCGGGGATCTGAGGCTCGGTGCGGGGGAAACGCGGGGTCATGACGTTATCTCCTCCGGTGCCGCGCTGATCCCGTGACGCAGGCGAAAGGCGGCGATGGCGCTGGCCTGCCGCACCAGCTTGCTGGCGAGCGCGTCGATCTCGACGCGCCGCTCGAAGCGCAGCGCGGCGAGCGTTTCCTGAAACTGGCGCTCGTCAACGGGGCTCCATCGGGAGGTCGCAAGTCCGAAGTGCCGGGTCTTGACGTACGTGCTTATGGTGATGCGCTCGGCACGCGCGGCGATCTGCCGTTCGATGATGGCAAGGTGGCGCTCGGTCTCGACGCGCGCCGCCTCCATACGGGCCAGCCTCGCCCGCTGCTCGCTATCGGTTTTCATGGTGAGGTTTCCTGCGGTCATGGGGTCGAGGTCTCCGGCCGCGCCGTGACGGCGCGGCCGGAAAATTCTCGATGCTGTCGAGAGGCTGGCCGGAGCCGCCGGCGGCTCCGGCCGTGGATTCACTCGGCGGCGTGGTCGAACGATGCGCCGTCCTCGGCCGCGCTGGCGGCGTGGTGACCGGCGGTCGGCGCCTCCATGACCACTCCGGCGTCCGCTTCCGGTTCATCCAGCCATGCCGGCCGCTCGGTGCGCAGGAGCGGCGGGAGCCAGCCGGTAGCAGCGACAAGCTGCTCGGCGGCTTCCGCCATGGGCTGCTTCTTCATGCCGGCGATCCTATCGGCGGCCTCGTCGCTGACGGCTTCCCGCACGGCGGCGACAATGTGCGCCTTGGTCACGCGGCCGAAATAGGTCCGCGCCGTGGGCGTCCAATGGGCCGTCATGTCGATGGCGAGCCCCGTTGCCAACCTGTCAGCGGTCTCATGGGCGCGCGGCTTCCGCTCCCAAGGCTGCTTCACCGCATTGACGGTGAGCGAGGCGCAGTGCGCGAACAGCGCCAGCACGCTCGCTTGATCCAGCGCGGCGATGAAGTCCCACAGATCCGCCACGTCGCGCGGCATGTCGGATGCCCATCCGGCATGACGATCCGCCAGCGCCTTCGCCGGAGCGGTGTCCTCGATGCCGTCCGCGTGCCCGGTGAGGGTGCTGCTCGTCGGCCGGATTTCGAGGCAGGCGGCTTCCGCGCCGCGATAGAAGGTCTGCGCGGCGAGGGCATGGGTGACGGCGATCAAGGCCATGTCCGGCTGCTCGCCGAGAGCGAGGCGCAAGCCGAGCGTGCGGTGGGCCGTGAGGTCTCGCACGAGAAGGTCGGACAGCGGCTTGCCCGCATCCCCGGCGTCCTCGTCCTCCGCGTCGAGCACAGAAACGGGGTTCCCGTCCTCGTCATCTGCGCCGTCCTTGATAAACCCGATGATCCCGCCATCCTCGTTGAGGCGAACGCCCTCTGCGGCTTCTTCCGGCTCCCACTTCTCATTCTTGGGGTGGATGAAGCCGCGCTCGATGCGGGCAGTGCCGTCATGCGACAGCACGACCAACACGCCTCCGCGAGCGATGTCGTCCGGGTCATAGATGTGCCGGAGCGCGTCGATGCGCTCCATGTCCGTTTCAAGCACCCCGAACCGCTCGTCCGCCTCCGGGGGAAGCTCCTCCGCGCCGTCCCATTCCTCCGACAGTCGGTTGTATTCCTCTTGAGCAGCGGCATAGGCGGCGGCATCTTCCTCGGAAAGCTCCACCGGCCGCGGATAGGCGCGGCGCAGGCCGTGGGCATGGGGATAGTCGATGTGGACCGAGACCCACTTCCAACCTTCCGCCTGAACCTCGGCGGCGATCCGCTCCAGCTTCCCGGTGACGAGTTGGTCCAACAGCGCGGCATCCTCGTAGAAGCCGCCACGATCCTCCGTGAACAGGTCGCGGATAATGGTCCCGCCCGCCTCGGTGTACTCCTCCGGGCCGATGAAGATCGCCCGGCGATCCGTCGCCGGAATATGTGCCTTGGTGAGGTCGCGGCGGATAATCCACGGCTCGCGGTTGTAGGAGAGGTTCGCAAAAACCTGCTCCTGCCGAGCATGGTCGTCAGCGATGGCGAAGGCCATCAACTGGTCGAGGCTCAAGCCTCCGTCGCGGTACACCTGCATCAGCTTGGGGCTGACAGCGCCGAGCCGCAGGCGCTGGCGCACTACATGCGCTGTCACGCCGAAGCGGGCGGCGATCTCCTCCGCTCCCCACCCCCGATTTTCCGCAAGCTCGCGGAACGCCTCGAACTGGTCGGCCGGATGCATCGCCTCGCGGGTGACGTTTTCGTCAAGGCTGATCTCGCGCGGGTCGTTCGCCGTGTCGATGACGCAGCGCACCGGCTCGGTCTTCCTGATCTCCTTGCGCTTCACGCGGAGAAGCTGGGCGAGCCTGCGGCCTTCGCCCACCGTCACGAAATAGCTGCCGGTGGGCTCTCCCGCCGCATCAAGCTCGGGCTCCACCACGAGGTTTTGCAGCATGCCCTTGACGGCGATGCTGGCGGCCAGCGCCTCGATGGTCGCTTCGCTGTGCGGGGTCTTGCGGGCATTGCGCGGCGACTTCTTCAACTTGTTGAGCGGAATGAAATCCGCCGCGCCGCTCGCGGTCTCTGCCTCCAGTGCGGGCAGCGTGCCGACGATTTCCGTCGCCGCTTCCCCGATGCTACGGACTTCCGCATCCGCAACCTGATCTGCCATCGTCTCGGTGACAGCCTTCGCCTTCTTCGATGTCCTGGCCATTGTTCCGATCCTTTCTCCGTCAATGCCGAAGGCATGTCCCTCGACATGCCTTCCGGGGGCGCGTGAGCGCGCGGCAGAGAGGGGGGCGGCTGCCGGCGAGCAGGGCTGGGCTGCGCCGCGAGCGGGGTGGATCGGAACGGTTGGGACGATGGTGGCTATGCGCCGCCTTGCGAGCGGGCGGCCCCGCCCTCGCGCAGGCGGCGGTCGCGGGGGAGAGAGGGCTAAGACCATCTCTCCTCATTCGGGATCGGCAAGGCTTCAGCCGCAGCCGATCAGGGCAAAGCGAGCGCAGCTCGCCGTATGGTCTTGGGACGGTGCAGGCGGTGAGACCTCAGCCGTTTCTCCGTCGGATCGGGATCGGCGGTCGCTCGATCATGCAAAAATAGGCAGGTATCAACCCCGTGCGGCAGCGAGCCACCTTGTTTCGAGAGAAGGAGTGCAGCGTGTCCATCGACAGCACCGCGCAATCGATGGACACCAGCGTCCGAACGCTGCAACGTGAGCTCAATCGAGCCGGCTCCGATTTTCGCAGCTTGGCGAACGCGGCAAGGCTTCACCGGGCCACCGAATTGCTCCGGCACACGAATGGATCGATTACCCGTGTTTCGGGGGAGATGGGATATTCCTCTCCCGCCAATTTCGCACGCGCCTTCCGAAAGGCGACGGGGCGTGGACCGCGGGAGTTTCGCTCCAAGATGTAGTCGACACATCGGTCCCGAGCGCCCGCCGCGAGGGATGATCGCTGTTCAAAATCAGTAGCCAATAACGACTAGACGGTAGGGCATCGCGACACGGCTATGACCGAATAGAGCATCTGCTACCGCGCAGCTGTAGTCATAGTCCCCGCTGATGACAGTCCGGCCCAGGCTCTTTCGCCGGTAGCCATTGGGAACCGCCAACACCAGATACTGAAGGTCGACCATGACCAGCGCTTGAATTAGATCCCGATATACGGCGTTGCCCAGCCAGGCGCGGCCAGCTTCAATCTCCAGCCCGCACTTCCATTCTTCGTGCCAGCTGTCGATTTTATACTGCAGACGCGGCGCTCCATTTTCGCCGAAAAAGACCGGCCGACGAATAGGTTTAACTTGGCCCTCGCTTCGCTCCACGTCGAAGCCAATAGCTTGAAGGTCTCGCCCCAATGCCGTGAGGACCGCGTCGCTTGTGAGGCCCTTTGCGTTGGTGATCGTGCAGATCGTTGGCTCGTGGAGGCGGAACACCTCCACGATCTCGTTTATGAAAGCGGGCGGAGGCTCGGTTCGGGGAAATGTGGAGAAGCGGATGCGCGACATTCACCTCTCCCTATCGACGACGACTAATCCGTCGTGCGCCAGCCAACGTCTTCCGAACACACTCTCGCTCCGGTGCGAGTAAACGTCAGAAAATCGAAACGTGCTGCAGCCACCGCAGGACAGCCTCAGCTACGCGATGTAGCAACGCCACAATCTCTTCCTTGAAGACGACCCCAATCGTGCCCGCGGCTCCCCAAAGGGCCTTGGCAGCATACTCGCGGGCAAGGTCCTTGCCCTTCTCGATCAGTTTAGCGCCCTCTGCCTTTGCCATATCCAAGAGGTGCGCTGCCCAGGCGAGCTTCGCTCCAGCCTTTCCGACTTCGGCCGCGTCGGGTTCGGGCTTCGCAAGCTCGTCCCGGATGCCGTTTGCGGCCTCCTCGATGGCTGGCGCGACCCCGACGTCTTCGTCTATCGCCTCTGGAGGAAGGTTGTGGCCGATCTGCCCGGGTTCGGCTGGCCGGCTTTCATCTAAGGCACCCAGTAGGCTGTCAATTTGGGCAATGACGTCGGCCCTGAGATCCGCCTCGCCGGGCGTGCCGAACTCGCGCTTCAGATCGTTGGCGCTCAGATCGATTAGGGATTTCTCCAGATCGGTCGGCTCGTCCTCGGGTTCGTCGCCGAGCAAGGCGGAGAGGTCGCCAGCGTGGATGGCTTCCTGGTTCTCCACATAGCGCCCCAGCCGGCCGGGACGCACGGCGACCGCGCGTTCGCCGTCGCCTTTGTCCTGCGCGGCCCCACCGTCCTCGGCGGCGGACTTGAGCGTCGCGTCCGTGATCTGGATCGAGGGTGATGCGCCGAGCGCACCCAACCTGTGTTGAACGTCAAAGGCAGCGAAGACACCAAACTCTTCGCCCCATCCCAAAATCAAGGTGCGCCCGTCAGGCTCCGGCTCAAACTGTTCGATCCCTGTGATCTGAATCCTAAACTCGTGCTCGGAACGGCTCTTTCCGCCGTGCGAGAGGTTCCAGATATAGAGCCGGACATGATGTTCGACGCCGGCGCGAGACATCTTGAAACGTGCCGGATGCTCGTTGCCCTTGGTGAGTAGTTCGATTACCCAGCCGCCGTCTGCGATCGCCTGCAGCGCAAGTCCGATCAGGTCGCTCTTTTTCAGTCGAGCCATGTGTGCTCCATCGGCGGCCGTGTCAGGCCTTAGCGGCGTTCATGAGTACTCCCGCAACGTCGGGTGGCAGCTTGTCGCCCTTATCGAAGAGTTTGAGCCCTTCGTTCATAAGGTGCTCGATCAGCCGATAGGGCTGAAGTTCCTCAGGAAAGAGGGCCTCCACGACAGCCTTGAGCCCGCCGTCCGCGTCTACGCTGCCGACGTTCCATTTTGTACCGGCGCCTTCAGACGTGCCGCGCTGGACGCCTTGTTCGATGGCGTGAGCCATGGCGAATTTCGCCGCTTCGATCTCCGACCCAAACTGGCCCGCGGCCACGAGGGCGGCCAAGACGCGCTCATTACCGCTGGTGATCCCGATGGTCTTCTTGTCGGTGCTCATGCCACAGGTTCCTTGCGTTGAACGAGTTCGGTGTGGCGGGCGGTCACCCGCTCCAAGCTCCACTCCGCGCGAAGGCGTCCCTTAAGCGCCTCGCGCGCGCGGGCCGGTGGCATTTCCTCTTCGTAGACCAGGAGAACCACTTGGTCGGCCATGTCTGGGAGGGCCTGCACGATCCGAGCCCGGTGTCCGCCGTCAAGTCGCCCGAACGGGGAGTCGATCACGATTGGGCCTCGAAGCGGCGCGTTGTTCTGTAGGGCCGCTACCAGCGAAAGGGCGACCACGTGCTCGGCGCCGGCCGAGCGAACGGGAATGTCCGTGTTGTCCTTGTGAACAATGGTGAGACCATACCCGTCGTTGATCCGCAGCCCCCCATAGTCCGGCTCTGTGGTCAGCTGGAGGAAATAGCGCGAGGCATCTGCTTCGACACGGCGGCGCAGTTGTTCCCGATAGACACTCACCGCGTCTTTGAAGAGATCCTGGAGGTCCGACGCGAGCGCGCGGCGCCGACGTTCCACGTCGAGCTGGCCACCGGCGAGCTTGTCCAGTTGGCGTTGGAGCTTTTCCCTGAAGGTTTCGTTCTTCAGCAAAGCCGAGCGGCTTTCGGTCAACCCATCTTCCAATATCTGGATTTGTCGGATGACGTCGTCGTAGTCGCGTCGGAGGCCTCGCAGTTCATCCTCCGTGCCGTCGCTGATTTGGCGGTCCAGCTCTTCGACCTCGGCCTTCTTGGCGTAAATATCCCGCTCGATTTCTTCGAACCCGCTCCACAGCAAGACCAGTGCTTCCGGGTTCGCTGTCGCCAGCTGCTCGTCGATGGCGTCAAGCCGGCGTCGGAGGCTGCCGAGTTCGCGTTGCATCACCTGTGGGGCGGCCCTTTCTTCGCTAACGGCTTCCCGGATCTTTGCTTGAGCCGCCGGAGAGACTCCTTGCAGGCAGGTTGGGCATGACGGGTCGTGATCTTCGGCCAGACTGTGGAGGACGTGAGCCCGGGTCAGGGCGATCTGGAGCTCACCCTCGCGCGTTCGTAGTGCTGTGGCAGCGGCCAACAGCCGGGGTTTCAACAGCGCCGACCAAGCGGGTCCCATCGCCTTGCCGATCAGTTCCCGCTGCCTCTCGGCGCGGTTGTCGAGGCCTTTCACCTCATCTTTGAGGCGGTCACGCTTATCGAGCAGCGACGCCAGACGTTCCCGGCGGCGCATGTCGTCCTCGATGGCCACCTTTCGGGCGCGCTCAGTCTCGAGGTCCCGTTCCTGGCGGAACAAGTCATTGGTGAGCACGTCCCGTTCCTCCACCAGCGACTGGAGTTGATTGCCAAGCTCACGGGTTTTCTGATCGCCCTGCGCTTCAAGCGCGACGCGGGCGTCGGCCCGGTCCAGTGCTGCCTTCAAGCTGTCGCGCGACGCCGTAAGCACGGGTAAGCCCAATATCCGTTCAATTGAAGCGCTGATCTTCGGCCCGATATCGGTGTCGCCGTGGAGCAGGTCTTCATATTCTTGGAGCAACTCCCCGTCGAAGAGGAAGAAGCGCGCGATCTGCTCTGGAAGGATTCGTTCCAGCTCGACCTTCGCTTGTTGTGGCCCGAGAATATGACCACCCCGCTCAAGGTAGTAGTCGATCTCATAATCATCGTCGGTGGTGGGCACGATGCCGCGCACCTTCGGCCGACACGTCCGGGTGAGCCGATAGTCGGCACCCGCGTAGGTCAATTCCAGACGGACTTCAAAGCCGAAGACGCCATCGGCGCGCGCTTCCCAATTCTCGGTGTCATGCCAGGAGACGTCGCGCCTTCCGCGTCCGATGATCTTGCCGATCAGGGCGAACCGAATGGCGTTTAAGAGCGTGGTCTTGCCGCGCATATTCTCGCCGAAGAACACCGTGACGCCGTTGCCTGCGGGGAACCGGAATACCTGTTCGCCTTTGAACGCGCCGAAATTCTTTAGGTGCAGCGCTTTGAGCATAAGCATTAGGAAACCTCGCCCAACCGTCGTGACAGGAGTTCATCGATCGCGCGGGGCAAGTTGTCGATCGCAGCGCCGTCCGCATGAAGCCGAAGAATCTCCAGCACAAGCTGACGATCCAAGTGGGGAAAGCGCTCCGCGCGTAGACGCTCCACGGTGTCGGTGAGAGTCGCGTCCCGGGCGACATTGAAATCGTCAGGCATCCGTCAACTCCTTAGACGACGCCTCGTCAGCGTCCGTTTCAAAGCCATTCGACAAGTCAGACCAATCAATCCCGGCCTGGGCCGCGAGCCGTTTGAGATCGGTGACGGCGGCCGGGTTGATTGCATGCGTGCCAAACTCAATTGCCCGCGCGAGCTCACCCTTGAGGATGGAGCCGCCCAGCTCGTCGGCGTCCTCAGCTTCGGGAGCAACGACGACGTCGTGGACGTGGGCCAGCGCTTTTCCAGGATAGCGGCGCAGAACGCGGCCGCGCCGCTGGATGAACTCGCGGGGGTTCTTCGACGAGGCCAGGATCAGAGCGTGCGAGACTGCGGGAATATCCACGCCTTCATCTAGGCAGCGGATTGAGACGACGACACCGCCTCTTTCGCTAAAGACCTGAAGGGTTCGCGCACGGTCCCCCGGCATACCCGAGTGGTATTCGTAAACGTCGGGAACGCCAGCAGCGCGGATAGCTTCCTTCACCTCCGCCAATTGACCGCTGTCGTCGCAGTAGACGATCCAGCGCTGCCCAGGCTTGTAGTGCTTCGCCAGGACTTCCGCTGCCAGACTGACCTTGCGCTGCGCGCTCTTTATGATCCGCGCTCGTTGGATCAGGAGGAGCTTAAGGCGGTTGGATAGAGGCTCGGCCCCATCGCCGCCCGCCGCTTGGCTCCGCGCATACAGGCGCCGAAAGGTTTCCGTGACTTCAGCCCACGTCTGAGCTTCGTCAGGGGTAAGCTTCACTGCATGCGGATAGTAGGCGTAGGGCGTCAGCGTGCCGGATCGGATCGCGTCTTCCAAAAGGAAGGGGGGCGGAACCACGCCCTCGAAGTAGTCCAGGATTGCCTGTGAACCCTCCGGATCACCGGCCCGCCGCGGTGTGGCGCTCAGGCCGAGGCGAGGACCGGTTTCCAGTTCGAGGATCTTGCGCGCCTGTATAGCACCCAGGCGGTGCACCTCGTCCGCGACCATGAACAGATGCTCGCCGCCGACACACAGACCCAAGAATTCATGCGAGGCCGCCGTCTGCAATGTGGATAGAACCGCGCGTGGCCGCGAAGCATCGCCAGGCCGGGTCCAGGCCCGCAGGCGTCCGGCATCGCGCCAGCCATCGTTTCCCCCGCCACAGACCAAGAGTTGAAGACCTGCGCCGCCGAAGGTCGCCCGCAACTCTGCCTCCCACTGCTGCAGGAGCAGATCGCTGGGGACCAGGACAAGCGCCATCTCGCTGCGCCGAAGGCTGTCTTGGAGCGCGCAAAGGGCGGTAAAGGTCTTTCCCGACCCAGTAGCGTGTTCAAATATCCCGCGCCGGCCGCGTGCATTCCAGGCTTCTAAGGCGGCGACCTGGTGCGGGCGCGGAGTGCGGCCTGTCGGACGATTGGCGTCCGCGGACCATCGCGCGGCCTGTTCGAGTTCCTCGCAAATCTCGTCCACAAAGTCCGGCCACTTCGCGGCATCTGACGCTGAAACAATGGCGTCGCGCGCAACCTCAGGGAGGGCGCGCGTGACCACGCCAGGATAATTATCGTCCCAGAGGCGCTCGAAATAGTCGACCTCATCTGCGATGCGCGCGCGTTCGCCATCGTCGCGCCAGCTCGCGAAGACGTCGACAGATTCGAGATTTCCGTCGCGCGCCAGTCCCGGCCAGGTCTCGTTCATGGACCCTTTGAAGACCACCTGATCCTTCGCGAGGTCGGTGAGGACTCCCACTTTGTCGTGAAAGAGACGCTTCGGTCGCCCGCCCGCCTCGGTTCCAACCCAGGCAACTTTGCAGTCGATGAAGCCCAAGGCCACGAGGCTCGCCAGCACGCGCGCCGGTTTGGCGAAGCCCTCGCTCTCCAGCAGTTCAGTGAAACTTTCAGCAATCTGCCGACCAGCCTCGACCTCGGCGCGCTCGGAGTAACCTTCGCGGAGCGCCTCGTGGTCAATCTCGGAAAGCACGGGCGAACAAATCAGACGCATCCGTCCGCCGGCCTGCACGAATGCCTTGAGGCTTGGCCACGCGAGCAGGAAAATGGTGCTCGAGAAGTATCCGACAGCGCGGTCATACCGAACCGCGGACCGCACAGCGGGCAAGTAGAAGCTCTCCGCAATGTCGTCTTCCGGCTTGTGATAAGCCCTCTTGAATTCATGCTCCCGCAGCATCGTCATCTGGCGCCCTCCGCCAGTCGCTCGCGCGTGAGCTCGATACGGCGAACGATCGCGTCCGCTAGACGGCTGGGCGGCGCGGCCAACAGAGTTTCAGTAACGGCAGGTCCATCCGTCGGCCGCAGCCGACGCTCTTGGACGGCCAGTTTGCCGGCGGAAGCCTCGATGATCGTCTCGGCCTTGACCTGGACATTCCGTGACCAAGCGAAATCGTTGTACAGGCCGCCGTCCCAGAGGATGAAAACGTCTTCTTCGGCGGCGTAACCTGCAAGAAGCACGATGCGGCCGTCCGAGTGGTCGAACGTTCCACGGACCCCGCGCCCCTGGCCAGGAACAATGAGTTGGACCTTATGTTCTCCGAGGGGGCGCCCGCCGGGTGGCCGCGTCGCATTGAAGAGATACACCCTGACCCGCCCCGGTAGCGGTGATGCCAAGTCAATCTCAAGAGGCTTGCGCTCAAGCGGCGAGTGAGAACGCACGGCGCGCCCAAGCGCGTCAGTGAAGCGCCGGTGGAGTTCCTGTTGCGACACGCGTTCCGTTAGCGGTTTGACCCGCCCGCCTTCCGGGGCAGCTTCGTGAGTCTCCCGAGGCGCCGCGTCGCTGACATGATCTGGTGCCGACAGCGGGGCGTCGCCCGCGGGGGCTGCGGTGGTGATGTCGGCCGTCGCGGCTTGGGCGTCTTCACCCGTCGCCACCCGTTCAAGCCATGACTCAAAATCTGCCCGGCGGACTCGCCATTGTCCCCGGACCTTAAAACCTGGGAGCTCCCGTTCGCTCAACATCGCGTTGACCGTCCGCTCCGCCAGCTTCAGGCGCGCGGCGATGTCGCGAACGGTCAAGATGTCGTCCAAAGGCGATTCCCCTGCACTAGCTGCGGGAACTGCCTTTATGCGGCAAACGGCACAGCTTATGAAGCTGTAGCCTCAGCTTTACGTTAGAGTCAAGTTTAGGCGTCCTCCATGGCGGCTCGGACCTCGCTGAAGGCGGGGAAGCTCTGATGGCCGCGGGAAGCGAGCTGTCGCATCACCTCAGCGTGGATTCCCTGCAAGCCGCGGGCGGCGACCTCTGGCTGGCTTCGCGCATCTTTCACCAGCGCGCGCAGGTCGAGCAGCTTGCAGTCTTCCTGTCGGCTCTCGACGGCGTGCTGTGGCTTCCGCAAGTTCATCACGACGTCGAAATGGGCCACGTCCTCGTGACCGTCGCGGCCCTTATACCCCTTGTGACTTTGTTGCTTTCGGTCGAGCGAAGCGGCCTCGTGGAATTCAAAGCCGGCCGCCGAGGCGGCCTCGCTCAAAGCGCCCCAAACCTCGCCATCGGTGTTGTGGAATACGACGGTCGCCCAGCCGCCCGGCTTAAGGACACGCGAGACCTCCATCATGGACGCGGACATGAGGCCGGCGTAGTCCTGAAGGGTTTTGCCGCCATTGCCGACAGCCAGGGAGCGGTTCACGACCGCTTCCAACGTCAAGTCGGTGACACGCCCAAGCCAAGCCTCCCAAATGAGATTGCAGTCGGCGTAAAAAATGTTCGAGCCGAACGGGGGATCGGTGAAGACGTAGTCGATGCTACCAGACTCGATTGCCGAGAGATGGGTGGCGCTCCCCGTCAATACCCGCGGTTCAGCCCCTGTCGGGGTAAACTCCCTATAATAGGCGCGTAGCTGCCCAATCTTTTTGCGCATCACCTCGAGGACATTGGCTTCGGCAGAGAGCTGAGGAACGTAGAGCGTCCCGGTCAGCGGTCTATGTCCGCCGCGTGCATTGAAACGGCGCATTCGTGTCCCGTGCCAAGCAGTATTGGTAAAGGCGAAGGCGAGGGCGCGTCGCAACCGATCGTCCGGTTCCGCTCCAATAGCCTCCCAAAGGTGAGCGAGGGCGATACGGTTGCGATCGGTGTACATGTCCCGGACGGAGCGAACCCCTTGAAGATGCAGCGCGCAGCGTTGGTACATTTCGCGATCTGGGCCGAGTGGCACGTCAGGAAATGGCATTTCCGCCCCTTCAGCTGCCAACGCCGTGGCCTGTCGCACGTCCTCGGGCTTTGCTGCGCGCTCACCCCGGCTCCCATCCTTCCGCTGGAATGCGATCCAAGCGGGGACATTGTCGGTTACCTCAAAGCGGCGCCGATCAGCATCGTGTTTGCAGGTTGGGCAGGTAGTGGATCGACCTAGCTTTCCGGTCCGGCGATCCATCGTGCTCCACAGAAGGAACTCCGCCCGGCAATTGGGGCAACGATGTTGGGTGCTCCAGAGCGTCCACCGGATCTTGGCCGGTTTGCCGAAATCGTCCTTCGTCGCGTAGAGGCGATCGAGATGTTCCGTGACCGTGTCGGCGACCCGTTCGAAAGCCGCTTCCAGATCATCTGGGTCGCAAGGTCTCGTGTGGTTCCAGGCCAGATGCGCCGCCGCCGGAGAGAGGTCATTCAAGATGGCCTGGCGACCCGCGAGAGCGGCAGATACGCCCGTCATGCCCGAGCCGCAGAAGGGATCGAGGACGACATCGCCAGGCTTGGTGAAGTGCTCGATAAATGGCGTGATCGCCTCAGGCGGCACTTTGGTATGATAGCTATGTGCGGTGTAGAGCGCGGTGTTGCGGGAGCCCGGCACAAGGCGACTTAGTGGCGGCTGCGAAGGTGATGATGATTGCTGGCTCACGGGTAGCGGCGCGTCAGCCAAATAACCGGCGACGAAGTCGGTGACTGGCGCCTGCGTCGCCGTGTGAGCGCCGAGACCTGCCCGGCGTGCTTCAATAGACTGAATCGTTATGCCGGTCGCCGACAGGTCAGCCTGAAGGACGTCCCGTAGCACCGCCGTATACAGATGGTCGGGCTGCGAAGCGCCTTCGGATAACGCGCGCTGGATCGATGCATCCACGAAGGCCTGTGGAGCTGTGGTTCGGTCGCGCGCCGGTCGCGATCGGTGTGCAAGACATAGGGTCAGATCCAGCCGGGTGACCCGTTCCTGGCCCAGTTGGCCCTTCACGCCTTTGATAGACGGCTGCCCCTTGTTGAGGACGTGAACACTGCGGGTCTCTAGGCCGGCGTCCGCTAGGGCATCCTGAACCTCGGTCCAGACCCGGTCGTCCGTGTTTGAGAATGCCAGCACGCCACGGCCGCCCCGCCGCATCACACGCGCAGACTCGGTAAAGGCTTGGGCCATCAGCTCCCCGTAGAGCGCGAGGTCTTTACCGCCCGCTGCCCGCGGGCGGCGCTGATTCACAACAATTTCTGACGTCTGGTCGGTCTCCGCCCCTAGCCAGGCGTCCCAAAGCAAGGAGCTGTCAGCGTAGAAGATGTTCGAACCAAAGGGCGGGTCCATAAACACCAGGTCGACCGCCTGATCGGGGATACAGCTGAGGTTCGTGGCTGAAGCCTGGAAAACCTGGGCACGGCCAGAGGTTTCCGGCCGACTTTCATAGTACCGGAGCACGTCCGCGGCCTTACGCCGGAACAGGCTCCAGACGTTCCACTCATACCGGAGCGAAGACACGTAGAGCGTCCCGGTCATCACGTTCGTCGGACGCTTCGCGTTCCATTGATACCGCTTGGACGCCCGATTGACGCAGGCAGTGAGCGCAAACAGGAGCGCCTCTCGCAGGCGGCCGTCGGCGACCGCGACGATCTCGTGGCGGAGTGCGGCCAGGGCATGGAGATTTCGGGTGGTGTAGAATCCCGCGGCGTTCGTTATCCCCATCGCCGTGTGCGCCGAGCGCCACATTTCCCGATCAGACCCAAACGCGGCCGAGGGGGTCCAATACGGAATGGCCGTCCCGTTCACCTCTTCGATCAGAGAAAGTTCAGCCGCGGTAGGCGCGTGATGCGCCATTCGGCGCCCTGCCGCCGAGGTGTGGGTCTCGACCGGGGTTTCGCCGATCCAGACAAGGTCGGACTTGGACAAAATGGCCGTGCACTGGGGGCAGATGAGCTCTTGGCCATCGCCCTCCTGCAGGGCAGCCCAGTAGGTGATCTTTGAGGCGCACGCATCACACGCGAAGATGTCGCTCCAGACGGTGTATTCGATGCGGGCCGGGTCCTTGCCCACGGGTGTGTAGAGCCAATCCATCGTCGGCTTCACAGCCGCCTCGAGGCGGTCAAGCGCCGCCTTGAACTGCTTGGGATCGCAAGGCGCTGTGTAATTTCTTGCGATGTGAACCGCAGCTGGCGACAGGTCCGAAAGCAGAGCGTGACGGCCTAAGTCCACGGCGGCCACCCCGGTCATCCCGGATCCACAGAATGGGTCGCTGACCAAATCACCCGGCTCGGTGAATGCCTCCACAAAGGGCCTGATCGCCGAAGGGGGCACCTTGGTGTGATAGCTGTGCGCCCGATAGGTAGTGGACGCTTTGCTGACCTCGATCATGGGAGGGATTGCGCGTTCAGGCGCCGCGCCAAGCTTACGCGCCGGCTTCGACGGAGGCTTCGTGACCGGCGCCTTTGGGTAGACGATCGCGTCCTGTTCAGCCCAAAGCCGGACGGCGGTGGTCACGGATACCGCGTCGGTTTCGATCGCTCCCTGCACATCCTTGGGAAGCCGCCCAGCTTGAAGCAGCAGCATTTCTGCCGGGACGCCCAGGATCCCGCTCAGTTTCGTAGCGTGATCCTCCGTGAGGACACGCTTTCCGCTCTCGAGAAGACTCAGGTAGCTTTTGTCCACTCCGAGTTGATCGGCAAGGGCCTGCTGAGAGAGCCCGAGAGCTTCGCGACGGCTCCTGATTTGCCCTTCGCTTTGCCCCATAGCGCGACTCCCTTTTACAGGAAGCAAGAGTCGCACTGTTGACAAGATTTGTCAACGCCAATTTGGCCTAAAAGATCAGCATTTTCAATCTCTCAGCCGATCGCGCGCCTTGGGTTCACATCTTGCTGGGCAGAAACAAATGTTCTGTTCTCGTTAGAGGATTTGCTCCGCTGACCGTCATGCGCAGCGCGCTAAGAGATTCGGCGCGCGCGATCGGCTGAGAGATGCACGTATTCTGGTTGCCTGCGCGCTCGCCGGTGGCCAGCGCCCAACAACGTGGTATCCGAGGCAAAAGATGGGTCGCCCCGCTCGCTACAGCACAGAGGTGCCGGTGCGATGTCCGGCGCTGATCGAGATGCTTGTCGACAAGGTCGAGAGGCACTCTGATCCAGACGGTCTGGTGGGGCGGAGCGCGACGACGCAGGCAATGCCTAGGCGGGCGGTTTTCCACAGGGGGGCTGGTGGACACTCTCGACATCGGTGGTCACCAAGTGGTCACCAAGCAAAAAACGACAAAACCGCCTCTCGGCGGTTTCGCTATAAGTCATTGTCTTTCTGAAGAATTTTGGAGCGGGCGATGGGATTCGAACCCACGACCCCAACCTTGGCAAGGTTGTGCTCTACCCCTGAGCTACACCCGCATCCATCTGCCGTGGCGGTGTGCCGCCGGGCAGGTGCGTGTCTATGCCAAAACGAAATCGGGATTGCAACAGGCTTTCGCGGCGTTTCTGGCCGGCCTGGGGAAAAAACCGCGGGGCGGCGCTCTGGAGCGCCACACCACACCGCCAGCGAATAGCCAGCAAACCCTTTCGCCGGCTCATTCCTTGTGGATCGAGTCGATCCATTTGACGGCGGTAGGTTTTTCCACAGGCTCGATATCGAGGTTCACCACCACCGGCTCCTGGCCCGAGCGCACCAGCACGCATTCCAGCGTTTCGTCGGGCGAGGCGTTGATTTCCTGGTGCGGCACATAGGGCGGCACATAGATGAAATCGCCGGGGCCGGCTTCGGCGGTGAATTCCAGATGGTCGCCCCAGCGCATGCGCGCCTTGCCCTTGACCACGAAGATCACGCTTTCCAGATCGCCATGGTGATGCGCCCCGGTCTTGGCGTCGGGATGGATATGCACCGTGCCGGCCCAGAGCTTCTCGGCCCCGGCGCGCGCGCGATTGATGGCGGTGGCGCGGTTCATGCCGGGCGTCTGGGCGGTATTGGGATCGAGATTGTCGCCCGGAATCACCTTCACGCCCTTGCGGTCCGCCCATGTGCGTCTCCCTGGGATCTGCGACGGGCTTGTTGCCCGCGTCTTCACAGGAGGCTAGAACGACGGCAACTTTCCTGCATCCCTTTTCCGGAGCCGGTGGCGCATGGCGTCCTATCAATATGCCTATCACATGCATGGCCTCACCAAGGCCTATCCAGGCGGCAAGAAGGTGCTCGACAATGTGCACCTGTCTTTCTACCCGGACGCCAAGATCGGCGTGCTGGGCGCGAACGGTGCCGGTAAGTCCACCCTGCTGAAGATCATGGCCGGGATGGACAAGGACTTTTCCGGCGAGGCGCGCCCCGCGGAAGGCGTGCGCGTGGGCTATCTCGCCCAGGAGCCGCAGCTCGATCCCACCAAGAGCGTGCGCGAAAACGTCATGGACGGCGTGGCGAAGCAGAAGGCGATCCTCGATCGCTATAACGAGCTCGCCATGAATTATTCCGACGAGACGGCGGACGAGATGACCCGCCTTCAGGACGAGATCGAAGGCCAGGGCCTGTGGGATCTCGACAGCAAGGTGGACCAGGCGATGGACGCGCTGCGCGTCCCTTCCGACGATGCGGAAGTCGCCAGCCTCTCGGGCGGCGAGCGGCGCCGCGTGGCGCTGTGCCGCCTGCTGCTGGAACAGCCGGAACTGCTCCTGCTCGACGAACCGACCAACCATCTGGACGCGGAAACCACCGCGTGGCTCGAAGGCCATCTGCGGTCCTATCCGGGCGCGATCCTGATCGTCACCCATGATCGCTACTTCCTCGACAATGTCACCGGCTGGATCCTGGAGCTGGATCGCGGCCGCGGCATTCCCTACGAGGGCAATTAGGAAGGCCGCGAGGATGAGGCGCGCCAGCGCGCGCTCGCCCGCGAGCAGGAATGGATGGGCACCTCGCCCCGCGCCCGCCAGGCCAAGAGCAAGGCGCGTATCCAGCGTTATGAGGAATTGCTGGAGAAGGCCTCCGATCGCATGCCCTCGGCGACCCAGATCGTCATCCCCGTGGCCGAGCGGCTGGGACAGAACGTCATCGCCTTCGACCATCTCAACAAGGCGTTCGGCGATCGCCTGCTGATCGACGATCTGTCCTTCAAGTTGCCGCCGGGCGGCATCGTCGGCGTCATCGGGCCCAACGGCGCGGGCAAGACCACGCTGTTCCGCATGATCACCGGCCAGGAGCAGCCGGACGGCGGGTCGATCTCCATCGGCGAGTCGGTGAAGCTCGGCTATGTGGACCAGAGCCGCGACGCGCTGGACGACAAGAAGACCGTCTGGGAGGAAATCTCCGGCGGCAACGAGGTCATCTATGTCGGCAAGAAGGAAATTCCTTCGCGCGCTTATTGCGCGGCCTTCAATTTCAAGGGCGGCGACCAGCAGAAGAAGGTCGGCATGCTTTCGGGCGGCGAGCGCAACCGGGTGCATCTCGCGCGCACGCTCCAGCGCGGCGGCAATGTTCTGCTGCTCGACGAGCCGACCAATGATCTCGACGTGGAAACCCTGCGAGCCCTGGAAGAGGCGCTGGAAGATTATGCCGGCTGCGCCGTCATCATCTCGCATGATCGCTTCTTCCTGGATCGCATCGCCACGCACATGCTGGCCTTCGAGGGCGACAGCCATGTGGAATGGTTCGAGGGCAATTTCGCGGATTATGAGGAAGACAAGAAGCGGCGCCTCGGCATCGATTCC
>NCHM01000056.1 GCA_002257205.1 Rhizobiales bacterium 24-66-13
CGGTTGTTCGGGGTCGAAGGCGCGGAACGCGTCGAGGGCCTGGAGCACATCGTCGGGCGCGTTCTCGATCGCCTCCGCCGCGCAGGCGGGTTCGAGGGCGAGGCGGAAGCGAAACAGGTCTCGAGCGTCGCTCACGGATATGGGATTGACCTGATATCCCTGACGCGGATTGACGATGATGAGCCGCTCGCGCTCCAGCCGCAGAAGCGCTTCCCGCACCGGCTGGCGGCTCACCTCATAGCGCGAGGCCAGCTCCTGTTCCCGCACTTCCTCGCCCGGCATCAGCCGGCAGGTGAGGATTTCGTCGCGGATGGTCTCGTAGAGATTGTCGCGTAGGAGCATTTTTTGATCGACCTTTTATCCATGGATTCCACATCGTGATATTTCACGCAATCAGAATCTTTGACCTTTGAGCAGGATTGCCGCACATATTGGTGACGCATATAACGGTTTTGAATGCGGGGAGAGGAAGTATGAATTTGGCTCTTTCGGATGGGCGGGTGAACGCATCGGTGACGGGCACCGGGCGCACGCTGGTGCTGTTTCATTCGCTCCTGGCGGATGGTGCGAGCTTCGACCGGATCGTGCCAAAGCTGGCGACCCGCTTTCGCGTGCTGGTGCCGGAACTGCCCGGCTTCGGCGGTTCTGCGGCTGTGGGCGGCGGCCTTCCGGCGGTGGCGGACCGCATGGCGGACGCGCTGCGCGATCTCGACGACCCGGACGGCCCCATCGTGCTCGGCAATGGCTATGGGGGTTTCGTCGCCCTGCAGATGGCCGTGCGCCACCCACGCCTCGCGAGCCGGCTGATCCTCGCCGGGTGCGGGGTGCGTTTCTCCGAGCCTGGGCGCGAGGCGTTCCGCGCCATGGCCCGCGCGGCAGCCGCGAACGGCCTCTCCGCGATCGTCGATGTCGCCATGCGCCGGCTGTTCGCGCCCGAGTTCCAGGCGGCCAATCCCGGCCTCATGGCGGAGCGTCGGGTGGCATTCCTGCGCACCGATCCTCAGGTCTTCCAGGACGCCTGCCAGGCGCTCGCCACGCTGGACCTCACCGCCGAGCTGGCACTACTCGCAACGCCCACGCTCGCAATGGTGGGCGAGCATGACGAGGCGACGCCGCCCCCGATGTCGGTCGAGCTGGCCGGGATCCTGCCGAACGTCCGGCTCAGGGTGCTGCCCAATTGCGCGCACGTGCCGCAATTGCAGAGCCCAGACCTGTTCCTCGATGCGATGTCGGACTTCCTGGCGGACGCCGCCCCCGCCCTTGCCGGCCAGCGGGCCTAAGGCGGATCAACATTCAGAGGCGGGTGCATCGTCGAGGCGCCTGACCGCAGGTGCGCCATTGTCTTTTTCCGACCGGTCGTCACGGCCGGGCGTGTCCCGGCCATCTACGCCGGGCCGAACGCGCGGGCCTTGATAAGCCAGCGCCCGCCCGGCGCGCGCACCAGGATTAAGCTTCCACCTGCTCCAGCCAGTCCGCGAGCAGCGCGGCTTCTTCGGCGGCATGGGAGAAGGGAAGGCCATGGCCCACGCCAGGCACGACGCGCAGCCGTGCATTCGGCAGGATCTGCTGCAGTTCGGCGCCGTGCAAAGCGGGAACGAAGGGGCTTGAATCCGGCAGCACGATCGACACCGGGAACGGCGCCGATCGCAGCGCCGCGCTGAGGTCCGACAGGGCGAGCACGCCGCCGAGCCCGAGCGCCACATGGGCTGGGGTCTTCGCCTGTTCCTCCTGGAACCACGCGAGCGCGTCAGGGTCCCCGGCACCCGGCAGGAAGCGGTTCGCCATCATGCGTTCGCTCCATCCGGCCGGGCCTCCGGCGGCGAACTGGTCGCGCCAATAGCCAAGCTCGCCGATGCCCTTGCCTTTGTAGGAGGCGTTGGAAATCGTAACCGAGGCGACCCGCGCGGGGCATGCGGCGGCGGCCGCCAGCACGATGGTGCCGCCCATGGATTCGCCCACCAGATGAACCCTCTCGGCGCCCGCCTGCCCGGCGACGTCCCAGAAATCCGCGATCAGCTCCGCCATCGACCAGGCATGGTCTTCCGGCGGGATCACGGATCGGCCGAAGCCGCGCATGTCGAAGCGCACCATCGGGCGGCGCGCGGCGATGGCGGGCACCCATCCGGCCCAGATGTCGTGCGTGGTGCCGATGCCGTGGTTGAACACCACCGGCACGCCGCCCCGCACCCAGGGCGGGCGAATATCGTCGATCACATAATGCAGGCTTCGGGCGGTTTCAGGCATGTTCGCGCGCCTCCAGATCGACCACGTCCCGCGTATCCTCCTGCAGGGCGCGGCGCTGAATTTTCTGCGTCTCCGTGCGCGGGATCGCATCGACGAACTGCACGTAGCGCGGCAGCATGAAATCGGCCACGCGGCCCTTCAAGAAACCGCGCACCTCGTTTGCGGCGAACGGCCGGCGGGCGACGATCACCGCCTTGATCTCCTCGCCGAAGATCGGATCCGGCACCGCCACCACCGCCGCATCCTCGATCTCCGCGTGGTGCAGCAAGGCGGTCTCGATCTCGAACGGCGAGATATTCTCGCCGCCCCGGCGGATGATCTCCTTCAACCGGCCGAGGAAATAGAGATAGCCGTCTTCGTCCATCATGCCGGAATCTCCGGTGTGGAACCAAAAATTGCGCGAGGCGTCCCATGTCGCGTTCGGGTTGCCCCAATAGCCGAGGAGCAAAGTGAACGGCGCCTTCGGCCGTACGACGATCTCGCCGGCGGTGCCGGGAGGAAGCGGATTGTCCTGCCCGTCCACCACGGCCACCTCCACGTCGGGACGCGCCTTGCCGCACGAGCCGAACCGATAGGCGGCCGCGCTGTTGCCGGTCACCCAGCCGCCGACTTCGGTCATGCCATAGAGTTCGTGCGGCTTGATGCCGAACCGATCCTCGACGGCCCGCCAGACCTCCTGGGGGCAGCCGCCGCCCACGCACCGGGTCAGAGGATGGTCGAAATCCGGCTCGGTGCGCCGCGCCATGATCATCGCGAGCACCGTGCCCACATAGGTGAACATGGTGCAGCCGAAGCGTCGCGCGTCGTCGAAGAAGGTGCTGACCGAGAATTTCGGGCGGATGACGAGCGTGCAGCCCACTTCCAGCGCCGACATCACCGCATACATCTGCGGATTGGTGTGAAACAGCGGCAGGAACACCATGATGCGATCGCTCTCGACGATGTCAAGAAAGCGCGTCATCCACAGGCCGCTGGCCAGGAATGCCTCGTGGCAGTTCAGCACGCCCTTGGGCAGGCCGGTGGTGCCTGAGGTATAGATGATGCTCATGGGATCGGAGCCGAGCCCGTCATAGGGCGCGTCGGGTGCGTGGGCGCCTGCGGCGGCGAACAGGTCCTCTTCGCCGCCGAAGACGATCAGGGTGCGGCCGTCCAGCGCCGGTTCGAGGTCCGTGCGCTTGGCCTCGAGGATGGATCGCTCCACCAGCACCGCCTTGGCCTCGCATTGCCGCACCGAATAGCGCAGGCCCTCGCCTACGAGCCCGGTGTTGAGCGAGACCGTGACGGCGCCGATGTTCGCAAGAGCGAACCAGGCGACGAGAAACGCCGGACGATTGCCGCACAGCAGGGCGACATGATCGCCCTTCTCGATGCCGTACCCGCGCAGGAAGGTGGAGGTGCGCAGCGACAGGTCGCACAGCTCCGCCCATGTCAACGAGACCGTGTCGGACACCACGGCCGGAGCGTCGGGGCGCGTTTGCGCCTGGTGGATCAGCTTATCGGTCAGGGTGGTCATCACGCGGACTTCTTCAAGCTTTCCGCACCGGAGGCAGGAATCAGGAATTTGGCGATGGTGTTCTTCAGGATTTCGTTGGAGCCGCCGGCGATCTCATAGGCCTTGGCATCGCGCAGATAGCGGCCGAAGGGGGCGTTTTCCATGATGCCGTAGGCGCCGCAGATCTGCGCCGCCGTGGCGGCCACCTGGGTTGCGACGGTGCCGGCCTTCAGCTTCGCCTCGCTGCCCCAGCGCGGCACCTGCTGCTTGCTCTCAAGGGCCTCGGTGGCGCGGTAGATCAGCAGCCGCGCCGCGTCGATCTCCGTCAGCATGTCGGCGAAATACCATTGGATGCCCTGGAAATCGAGCACGCGCTGGTCGAAGGCGATGCGGTCGCGGGCGAACTGGAGCGCGCCCTCGAACGCCGCGCGGGCAATGCCGAGGCTGATGGCGCCGGCGAGGGTGCGGGAATGGTTCAGCACGCTCGCCGCCTGGCGTACGCCCTTGCCTTCCTCGCCGATCATATGGTCCGCCGGCAGCCGCACATCGTCCAGCACCACATTCATGTGCGGCCCGTTGCGCAGCCCGAAGGTCGCGGAATTCTTCCCCTCGTAAATGGAGAGTCCTTTCGCATCGCGCGGCACGGCGAACACCGAAACGCCCTTGTCGGTTTCCGCCAGGATGACGAACAGCTCGGCGGCCGAGCCGGAGGTGATGAAGTGCTTTTCGCCCTTGATCACCCATTCGCTTCCCTCGCGCCGCGCCTTGGTGTCGAGCTTGCGGATGTCGCTGCCGTGGCTCGCCTCCGTCAGGGCATAGGAAGAGAGCAGGCCCTGCGCGAACGCCGGCAGATAGCGCTGCTTCAGGCTGGCCTCGCCGAACTGGCGGATCATGGTCTGGGCCTGGAAGATAGTGATCAGCGAGACCCCAACCGCGGCGCTTCCCACCGCAACCTCCTCGCAGATGGCGGCGGCATGGAGATAGGTGAGCCCTTGTCCGCCGAACTCCTTCGGCAGCACGACCGTGCTGTACCCCTGGCGGGCGAGGTCGCGCATGATCTCCACCGGATAGACATCGTCGCGGTCGATGGCGTCGCCTGCGGGAAGGATCATACGGGCGACGTAGGAGCGAAGGCCCTGCACATAGGCTTCGTCCACATAGGCGGGCCACAGGGCGCCGCTATCCACGGGAAGCACCTGGTTCATTTGCCGTATTCCATCGTATGGGGAAGCCAAGTCGCAAGCTCTTGCCAGTAGACCACCAGGTACATCATCGCGATCATCAAGACGACGTAAGGAATGATCGACCGCGCCATGTGCTCGAACGGGATCTTGCCGATCTGCGAGACCGTGAACAGGTTGATGCCCACGGGTGGCGTGATCTGCGCCACCTCGATGGCCAGGACCACGAAAATGCCGAAGGCGAGCGGATTGATGCCCGCCGCCTGCGCCACCGGGTACAGGATCGGGATGGTGATCAGCATCATCGACAAGGCTTCGAGGAACATGCCGAGGATCAGGTAGAAGACCACCATCACCGTGACGATGCCGAAGAAGCTGAGGCCGGAGCCGGCGATCAGCTCCGTCAGCATCTGGGGCACGCGGGTGACCGTGAAGAAATTGGTCATCAGCGCGCCGAACCCCACCAGCATGAATATCATCACTGAGGCATGGGTGGCACTCAGGCCCGCCTGATAGAATTGCTTCCATCCGAGCGTCCGGGTGATCAGGCCGACGATCACCGTATAGGCCACGGCGAGCGCCGCGACTTCTGTGGCGGTGGCGACGCCCGAATAGATGCCGGCGAAGATGAGGATCGGCAGAAGCAGGATCGGCCCTGCGTCGAGCGTCGCGCGCACCACTTCGCGCGCGCTGACCGGCCGCGCGTCGGGGTCCTTGGGATTGACCACGATGGCATAGATCGCCATCAGGCTGGCGAGCAGAAGGCCGGGGATCACGCCCGCGACGAACAGCGCGCCGATCGACTGATCGGTCAGCACGCCATAGAGCAGCAACGCGATGGAGGGCGGAATGAGGATGCCGAGCGTGCCGCCGCCGGCGATCAGGCCGCCGGCGCGCGCCAGGGGATAGCCGTTGCGCGTCAGCGCCGGGATGGCCACGAGACCGATGGTGGCGGCAGTGGCGACGCTCGAGCCGGAGATCGCGGCGAAGATCGCGCAGGCGATGATTGTCGCAACGCCGAGCCCGCCCCGGATGCCCGACACCAGAGACGCGGCAAAAGCGAACAGGCGGTCGGAAAGACCCGTCTGCTGCAGCAGCGTGCCGGCGAGGATATAGAGCGGCACCGCCAGGAGAACGAAGCTGCTGAGCGCATTGTAGGCGGTCAGCGCCGCTTCCTGGAACAGGTCGCTGCCGCCCAGCAGGTAATTGCCGGCAAGCGCGCTCACCGCCATGGCCACGAACACGGGCACGCTGGTGGCGAGCAGCGCCAGGAACAGCCCGATGATTCCGAGCGTGATCACCATGTCAGATCACCTCGCCCGAGCCGGACTGGTCGCGGAAGGACGCGCCGAGCGCGAACACCATCAGCAGGTCCCGCAAGACCGCCAAGATCAGAAGCACGCCCCCGAGAAGCAGGAGTCCCTGGAGGAACCACATGGGGACATGAAGGATGGTGGACGTGGTGAAGTTCAGCATCCACGAGAACGAGACGAGCTGCCACGCGCCCCAGGTGAAGGCGAGCGCAAACCCAAGCGAGACCAGCAGCGCGAAGATGTCCAAGGCCTTGCGCACGGCCGGCGGGCACAGGTCCCGCACGAAGGTGACGCGGAAATGCCCATCCACCTGCTGGGTCGCCCCAATGCCGACGAAGGCCATGGCGATCATCAGGTAGATGCTCACCTCGGAGGCCCACAGGGTCGGCACGCCGAACGTGCGCAGGACCACATCATAGGTCACCGTGATCGCAAGCAGCCAGACGATCAGCGTGGATAGATACCCGCCGAGGTCGCCGAGGCGATCAAGGGCCCACCCCACGGCGCCAGGCGCCGCGGTTCGATTCGCTTCGGGCATGGGACGGTCAGTCCTTCGGCTGCACGAGCTTGGCGATCTCGGGGCTGAGCTTTGCAATCGTGGCCTTCAGCAGCGGAGCGGTGGCCTTTTGCCATGCCGCGAAATCAGGCGACCCGGGCTCCAGGAAGGTCACCTCCAGCCCACGGTCGCGGTAGGCCTTCGTGAGTTCGTCGATCTCCGCGATGATGGCCTTGCGGTTGGAATGGCTGGCCTCGTCGACCGCCGTGACCAGGGCCTTGCGGTCATCCGGCGGCAGCTTGTCCAGCCAGGGCTTGTTGGCGGCCCAACCCATCATCGTCGTGCCGAGGAATGACGCCGGTACCAGGACGTATTTGGAGACCTCGTACATGCGCTGGCTGTCCACGCCCTGGAAGCCGAGGATCGCGGCGTCGACCGTACCGTACTGCATGGCCGAATAGACGTCGGCGAACGGAATGGTGACGGGCGACCCGCCGAAGGCGCGCACCGCTTCCGCCTGTCCTTCGGAGAAGACGCGCACCTTCTTGCCGGCGAAGTCGGAGGGCACCTTGAGCGGCACCTTCGAAACCACGGCCGGCGGCCCGAGATCGGCGAGGCCGAGCAGAACCGAATTCTTTTCCTGGAACTTCTTCTGCAGTGCAGACATCAGTCCATTCGGCTGATCGATCAAGGTGTCGAGCTGGGCCATGGTCAGGCCGGTCGGCGCATCCATCACCTTGGTGTCCGGCACCGTGCCGGACCAGCCGTTCACCGTGATCCAGGCGAACTTCACCTGGCCGGTGGGAATGCCGACCGGCATGTCCTTGTCCTGGCCGAGCTGGCCTCCGGGGAAATGCTGGAGCGTAATCGTGTTCGGCTGCGCTTTCTTGAGCGCCGCTTCCAAAGCCGGGACGAACTGGCGGACGCAGATGTGGTTGGCGCCACCCCATGTGGCGAGCGGCACCACGGTTTGCGCGACCGCACCCTGCGCCGCCAGCGCCGCACCGAGGGCAATGCCGGACAGACCGATTTTGCGTAAAAAGCCCATGTATTTCCTCCTTGAATTCTTCATTTGACGAAGATTATTGATTGGATTCTTCGAAGCTTTTGACCATTCGCGTGGCCGTATAGGCAAGAACGATCTCGTTTCTCTGATTTACGACGTTGTTGAGCGCAGTCACGATGCCGCGACCCGGTTTCGAGGTGGGACGCGCCGCCGTCACCTCGCATTCCACATGGATCGTGTCGCCGGCGCACACCGGCTTGTTGACCTTCAATTCCATGCCGAGAAAGGCGAGTCCGGTGTGCTGCATCACCGACTGCATCAGGAGCCCTTCGGCAAAGGCATAGACCAGCGCGCCCGGCGCCAGCCGACCTTTGATCAGGGATTCCTTCTCGAGATAATCGACATTGGTGAAGAGGACCTCGAGCATGCCGGTCACGCACACGAAATTGGTGATGTCGGCTTCCGTTACGGTTCGTCCGACGGTGCGAAATCGACGTCCCAGCGTCCATCCCTCATAGGGAATTCCGAGCCCGACATACGGCAGCTCACGCTCTGAAGCACCCATACCCGCCTTCGCTCCCTACATTTTTTGTTCAGCTAATTGAATATAAAACACACATACATGAATATGACAATCGAGACAACGGGGCCGCGTCGCCCGCCTGCTGTGCGCAGCCAAATCGAATAAAATGTTTTTTAAGAAGGAGTTATCCGCGCTGCGACGCGGCTTCGGCCTGGAGAAACGCGTCGATTTCCGTGCGCATCACGGTGGCAAGCTCCTCGGCGCGGTCCGCGAGCCGATAAGCGGGGCCGGCGATCAGGAGGCAGACTTGCCGGTCGTTCAGATCCAGGGGAATGGCGATGCCGAGCAGCCCCGGCGAATAGCCGTCATTGTTCAGGAACCAGCCGCGTGCGGCGGACGCCTGGATTTCCTTTTCCACGGATTCCGGGGTCATCAGCGTGGCGCATGCGTAACGCTCGAACTGCGTTTTTTCGTAGATCGCCCCCCGCTCCTTGCGCGACAAGAGCGAGAGCAGGGCGCGGCCGGAGGCGGTGGTATAGAGCGGGACGCGCTGGCCGACCTGGGCGAAATAGCGGATCGGATTTGTCGATTCGACGACGTCGATGAAGACGGCGCTGGTGCCCGAGAGGGCGGCGAGGATCGCGGTTTCGCCCGTGAGCACCGCCAGGCGGGCCACCAGGTCGCGCTGCGCCTCCGATACCGGACCGTCGGTGACGATCGCCTGGGCGAGCTTGAGCAGGCGCGGGGTGGGATAATAGCCGGAGCGATGCCGCAATTCGTAGAGAAAGCCCGCCTTGCTCAGGGTCTCGATCAGGTTGAAGGTGCTGGAGCGCGGCCAGCCGAAATGGTCGGATAATTCCGACAGTGTGGCAGGGGCCTTACGCTCGGCGAAAAGCTCAAGAATCTGCAGCGCATAGGCAACCTGCTTTACAATCATCGCTTACGTCCCACCAGGCCCGGGTCCACTTGACGCGAGACCATAGCCTATGGTTTCCATCTTTTTCAATCTTGGGAAAATGGTATTTTAAGCAATTCGTTTTCATGTAGTATCGAAGAAAATAGTTTATATATACTTGCGTGATTTCTCATATATACTATAAATAATTCAAAATCGTTTGACGTCCCGCCGATCCGGGGCGTGGCGAACGGGTCGGGTCTCGGCCTGCCAGATCCAGGATCCACTGTGCCGTCCGCCGCCACCCCGGAATTGCCAGCCGTCCAGCAAGGCGACGCGCCGTCGCCGACGCGCTTCGATATATGTGGCCAGGGCGAGGCATAGCGTTTAAACCGTGGACCGATTTCGTCTCAGGCGCGTCCCTTGCCCATGATCATCGCATCCCCTAACGACTATCGCGCCGCCGCAAGGCGCAAGCTTCCGCGCTTCCTGTTCGATTATGTCGATGGCGGCGCCTATGCCGAGCGGACTTTGGCCAACAACGTCTTGGACCTCCAGGACATCAGCCTGCGGCAACGCGTGCTCAAGAATGTCGAGAAGCTCAGCCTGGAAGCCGAGCTGTTCGGACAGTCGTGCGCCATGCCGGTCATCCTGGCTCCCGTCGGGCTGGCGGGCATGCTCGCCCGTCGCGGTGAACTGCAGGCGGTCCGGGCGGCGGCGGCCAAGGGCATCCCCATGACCCTTTCCACCGTCTCGGTCTGCCCGCTCGAGGACGTGGTGCCGGCGAGCCCCAGGGTGCCGTGGTTCCAGCTCTATGTGCTGAAGGACCGTGGCTTCATGCGCAATGCGCTGGAGCGGGCGCAGGCGCTCGGGGTCACCACTCTGGTCTTCACCGTCGACATGCCGACGCCGGGGGCGCGCTATCGCGATGCGCATTCCGGCATGTCGGGCCGGTTCGGCCCGCAGCGGCGCATGCTCCAGGCCATGTTCAAGCCGAGCTGGGCTTATGACGTCGGCCTGAGGGGCACGCCCCACGATCTCGGCAACGTGTCGAAATATCTCGGCAAGCCGACCGGCCTTGCCGATTATATGGGCTGGATTGGGGCGAATTTCGATCCCTCCATCAGCTGGTCGGATCTCGAATGGATCCGCGATTTCTGGCGCGGCCCCATCATCATCAAGGGGATCCTCGACCCTGAGGATGCACGCGATGCGGTGACGTTCGGGGCGAGCGGCATCGTGGTGTCGAACCATGGCGGCCGGCAGCTCGACGGGGCGCTCTCGACCGCCCGGGCGCTGCCTCCCATCGCCGATGCGGTGGGCGGCGAACTCACCGTTCTTGCCGATGGCGGCATCCGCTCGGGGCTTGATGTGGTCCGCATGCTGGCGCTGGGCGCGAAGGGCGTGCTGCTTGGCCGCGCCTTCGCCTATGCCTTGGCGAGCGGCGGGCAGGCGGGTGTGGAGAATCTGCTCGATATCGTCGCGAAGGAAATGCGCGTGGCAATGTCCTTGACGGGCGTGGAGCGCGTGTCGCAGATCGACGGTTCGATCCTGGTCAAGCTCTGAGGCCGGCGCCGGCGCGCCTGCCTGGCGCGCCGCATCGGGCAGCTGCGGGAGATAGGAAGTTGCCTCCAGGGTTCGGGGGAGCGTGCCGCAGGCTGCGTCCTTCAGTGCTGAAGGATCTTTGACAGGAACAGGCGGGCGCGCTCGCTGCGGGGATGGGCGAAGAACTCCTCCTTGAGAGCGTCCTCCACGATCTCCCCGCTGTCCATGAAGATCACCCGGTGCGCCACTTTTCGCGCGAAGCCCATCTCGTGGGTCACCACCATCATGGTCATGCCCTCCTTCGCCAGCTCCACCATCACGTCCAGCACTTCATTGATCATTTCCGGATCGAGCGCCGAGGTCGGCTCGTCGAACAGCATGCACACCGGGTCCATCACCAGCGCGCGGGCGATGGCGACGCGCTGCTGCTGGCCGCCGGAGAGCTGGCCGGGATATTTCTCCGCATGATCCTTGAGGCCCACCCGCTCCAGCAGCGACATGGCCTTCGCCATGGCCTCCTCGCGCGAGCGCCCCAGCACCTTCTGTTGGCCGAGGCACAAATTGTCGGTGATGCGCAGATGGGGAAACAGCTCGAAATGCTGGAACACCATGCCCACCCGCGCCCGCAGCTTGGGCAGGTTGGTCTTGGGCGAGGTGACCTCGACCCCGTCCACGACGATTTCCCCGCCCTGGATCGGCTCCAGCGCATTGATGGTCTTGATCAGCGTCGACTTGCCGGAGCCCGACGGCCCGCAGACCACCACCACCTCGCCGGCCTCCACGCTGGTGGTGCAGTCCTTCAAGGCCTGGAAGTGCGCGCCGTACCATTTGTTGATGTTGCGGATGGAGATCATGGGCATGGGACGAACCTGCAATGGGCTCAGCGCGCGATGGCGATGCGGGCCTGGAGCCGCTTCACGAGCGTGGAGGCGGTGAGCGATATGATGAAATAGACCACGGCGGCGAACACGTACATTTCCGTCAAGCGGCCATCGCGCTGGCCCACCTTGGAGGCCGCGCCGAGAAAATCGGTGATGGAGAGCACGTAGACGAGCGATGTATCCTGAAACAATACGATCATTTGCGTGAAGATGACCGGAAGCATGTTTCTAAAGGCCTGCGGCAGAACCACATATCGCATCATCTGCGAATAGGTGAGGCCGATGGCATAGCCCGCCGCCACCTGTCCGCGCGGGATAGACTGGATGCCGGCGCGCATGATCTCGGAGAAATAGGCGGCTTCGAAGAGCGTGAAGGTGATGATGGTGGAGGAGAGCGCCCCTACCGTGATCGGCCGGTCCGTATGCAGGATCCATTGGCCGATATAGGGCATCAGGAAATAGAACAGGAAGATCACCAGCACCAGCGGCAGCGCCCGCATGACGTTCACATAGCTGGCCGCGATCGCCGGAAGGACCGGCAGGGAGGACAGGCGCGCCATGGCGATGAGCGTGCCGAGCAGCACCCCGCCGATGGTGGCGATCGCCGTCAGCGTGAGGGTGAAGGTCATGCCCTCCCGGAACAGATAGGGCAGGGAGCGGGCGATGATGTTGAAGTCGAAATCGCTGAACACGCTCATTTCCCCGCGTTGAAGCCGGGAACCGACACGCGCCGCTCCAGCATCCGCATGCCGATGGTCACCACCGCGTTCAGCAGCAGATAGATCACGGTTGCCGCCGTGAAGGCCTCGAACACCTGGAATGAGAATTCCTGCATGGCGCGCGCGCTGCCGGTGAGTTCCATGAGGCCGATGGTCAGCGCGACCGAGGTGTTCTTGATGGTGTTCAGGAATTCGGAGGTGAGCGGCGGCAGCATGATCCGGTACGCCATGGGCAGGAGAATATAGCGATAGGTCTGCGCGGTCGTGAGGCCGATGGCGGTTCCCGCCATGCGCTGGCCGCGCGGCAAGGTATTGATGCCAGCGCTGACCTGCATCGCGACGCGCGAGGACATGTAGAAGCCGATTCCCACCACGGCGGTGAGGAATGGGCCGTAGCGCAATTGCTTCACCCACGTGCCCCAATCGTGGGGGAGCAATTCGGGAATGACGAAGAACCACAGGAATAGCTGGACCAGAAGCGGAATGTTGCGGAACAGCTCGACATAGGCATCGCTCAGGCGCACCAGCCATTTGAAGGGCAAGGTGCGCGCCACGCCCACCAGGGAGCCGAACACCAGCGCCATCAGCCACGCGCAGACCGAGGTGGCGATGGTCCATTTGAGGCCGCCCATCAGCATGTCGAAATAGGTGCCGCTGCCGTCCGGCGACGGTGCCCAGAGGATGGCCCAGTTCCAGTGGTAATCCACGCGCACCTCGCTTGAGCAGGTCTTGAACGGCGCGGCGAAAATGCCGGCGCCGCGCGGCCGGCGGGGATTGAGCCATCCCAGCCG
>NCHM01000685.1 GCA_002257205.1 Rhizobiales bacterium 24-66-13
ATCTGGAGCGTTTCCGCGATCGGGAACAGCGCGTCGGCCGGCATGTTGAGGCTGTCCGCGAGCGCCGGCAGGTCCGCCCGCCCGTTATAGGGCGCGTCGGTCAGTTCCTCCAGCAGGCCCGCCAGCACGTTGGTGGACACCGCCGTCAGCGGCGTCGTGATGGTGATGTCATGCCCCTGGCCCTGCTCCGCGCCCGGCTTGTTCAGCTCGGCGCCCGGGCCGTCGCGATTGGTCATGCGCGAATAGATCTCTTCCACCAGCGCGCGGAACTCCGGCGCGAGGCGGTCGCGCGGATGGGCGAGCGGAATGGGCATCTCATGCGCCACCCGGCCGGGATTGGAGGAGAAGATCAGGACGCGGTCGCACATCAGTACCGCTTCCTCGATATTGTGGGTCACGATCAGGATCGACTTGATGGGCAGCGCCCCTTCGGTCCACAAATCGATGATATCCGTGCGCAGGGTCTCGGCGGTCAGCACGTCGAGGGCGGAGAAGGGCTCGTCCATCAGCATCAGGCGCGGATGCACCACGAGCGCCCGGGCAAAGCCCACACGCTGGCGCATGCCGCCGGACAATTCCTTGGGGTAGGCGCTCTCGAACCCGCCGAGGCCGATCAGATCGATGGCCTGCTCCGCGCGGCGGCGGCGCTCGGCCATCTCGATGCCGATGGCCTCAAGGCCGATCTCCACATTCTGGAGCACGGTGAGCCAGGGGAACAGGGCGAAGGTCTGGAACACCATGGAGATGCCCCGCGCCGGCCCGTCCAGCTTGCGGCCGCACCAGGTCACCTCGCCCGAGACCGGCGTGGTGAGGCCGGAAATGATGCGCAGCAGCGAGGACTTTCCGGAGCCCGAGCGGCCGAGCAGGCCGACGATCTCGCCTTCCTGGATCGCCAGCGAGACGTCGTCGAGCACCAGGAAGCGGTTGTTGTCGCTCTTGCGATACGACTGGACCACATGGGACACCGACAGCATCGGCGTGGTTGCGGCAGGCGACGTGGTTTCGAGCATGGGAGGTCTCCTCAGTCGAGCCGCAGGCGGCGGGCCGCAAAGGTGAACAGGGGTCGCCACAAGACCCGGTTGAAGGCGATGACATAGAGCGACATGATCGCGATGCCGAGCGTGATGCGCGGGAAATCCGCCGCCGTGGTGGCGTCCGCGATATAGGCGCCGAGCCCCTCCGCGCGCAGCGTCGTGTTGCCCCAGCTCGCCACCTCGGCGACGATGCTGGCGTTCCACGACCCGCCGCTCGCGGTCAGCGCGCCGGTGACATAATAGGGAAATACCCCGGGCAGGATCACCTTGGTCCACCAGTGCCAGCCGCGGATATGGAAGGCGGAGGCCGCCTCGCGCATGTCGCTCGGAAACGCGCTCGCGCCCGCGATCACGTTGAACAAAATGTACCATTGGGTCCCGAGGATCATCAGCGGCGAGAGCCAGATGTTCGGGTCGAGCCCCAGCGCCACGATGCCCACCACCGCGAACGGAAA
>NCHM01000686.1 GCA_002257205.1 Rhizobiales bacterium 24-66-13
TCGCCGAGGCCGATGGAATCATGCGTCAGCACGTGGATCGCCTGCGTCCCCATCAGCGCCGCGAGGCGGATCGCGGGGCGGGAATAATCCGAAAACACCAGGAAGGTGCCGGAATAGGGAATGATGCCGCCGTGCAAGGCCAGCCCGTTCATGGCGGCGGCCATGCCGTGCTCGCGCACGCCCCAATGCACGAAGGTGCCGGCGAAATCGTCCGGCGAAATCGCCTTCATGCCCTTGGCGCGGGTGTTGTTGGAGCCGGTGAGATCGGCCGAGCCGCCGAGCATTTCCGGCACCACCGGGGTCAAAGCGTCCAGCACGATTTCCGAGGACTTGCGGGTCGCGACCGCGCCGCCGTCGGCCACGGCCTTGGCCTTGGCGGCCTTCACCGCCGCGTCGAGCGCGGGCGGGAGCGTGCCGGCGACGCGGCGTTCGAACTCGGCCTTGTCGGCGGCGGGCAAAGCGGCGAGGCGCTCGGCCCAGGCGCTGCGGGCGGAGGTGCTGCGGGCGGCGGCTTCCGCCCAGGCCTTGCGCGCATCGTCCGGGATTTCGAACGGGCCGGATTCCCAGCCGAGCGCGGCGCGGGTCGCGGCAATCTCGGCGGCGCCGAGCGGCGAGCCATGGGCCTTTTCCGAACCCGCCTTGGCGGGGGAACCGAAGCCGATGACCGTGCGGCAGGCGATCAGGGTCGGCCGGTCCGAGGCCTTGGCGGCTTCGAGCGCGGCGCGGATGGCCACCGGATCATGCCCGTCCACGCGCGTGGTCGCCCAATTGGAGGCGGCGAAGCGGGCCAATTGGTCGGTCGAGCCGGAAATCGAGGTCGCGCCGTCGATGGAGATGCGGTTGTCGTCCCACATCACGATCAGCTTGGAGAGCTTCATATGGCCGGCGAGGTCGATGGCCTCCTGGCTGATGCCTTCCATCAGATCGCCGTCGGAGGCGAGCACGTAGGTATAGTGGTCCACCACGTCGCGGCCGAAGCGGGCCGCCATCAGGCGTTCGCCCATGGCCATGCCGACCGCGGTGGAGATGCCCTGGCCGAGCGGGCCGGTGGTGGTCTCGATGCCGGGGGTGATGAAGTTTTCCGGATGGCCGGGGGTGAGCGAACCCAGCTGGCGGAACTTCCTGATCTCCTCGATGCTCACGCCCTCCACGCCGAGCAGGTGCAGCAAGGCATAGAGCAGCATGGAGCCGTGGCCGGCGGAGAGCACGAAGCGGTCGCGGTCCGGCCATTTCGGGTCGGCGGGATCGAACTTGATGATGTCGGAGAACAGGACCGTGGCGATGTCGGCGGCGCCCATGGGCAGGCCGGGATGACCGGAATTCGCGGCTTCCACGGCATCGATGGCGAGGAAGCGGATGGCGTTGGCCATGCGGTCATGGCGTTCGCGACTGGACATGCGGGGCAGGTCTCCGGCGCCGGGGGCGCCTTTATGGGCAACAAGAGCCAAGCGGCAGATGCCGCGGCGCGGCAGTGATAGCAGCGCT
>NCHM01000687.1 GCA_002257205.1 Rhizobiales bacterium 24-66-13
TAATCCGCCGAGGGCACGGTGAAGGTGATGTCGGTGAAGCCGTCCGCCGACACGTTCTGCACGATCATGTCCACATTGATGTGGGCCTCGGCCAGCGGGCCGAACACGGCGGCGGCGATGCCGGGCTTGTCGGCCACGCGGCGAATGGACACCTGCGCCTCGTCCTTGGCGAAGGCGATGCCCGTCACCACCTGCGATTCCATCTGGTTTGCCACGATTTCCTCCTCGTCGCAGATCAGCGTGCCCGCCGCCTCGACCGTGCTCATGTGCGGGGCGTCGGGGTCCTCGAAGCTGGAGCGCACGAAGGTCCGCACCTTGTGCACCATGGCCAGTTCCACCGAGCGCACCTGCAACACCTTGGCGCCGAGCGACGCCATTTCCAGCATTTCCTCGAACGCGATGCACTTCATGCGCTTGGCGCGCTGCACCACGCGCGGATCGGTTGTATAGACGCCGTCCACGTCGGTATAGATGTCGCAGCGTTCCGCGCCGATGGCAGCGGCCAGCGCCACCGCGCTGGTGTCCGAGCCGCCGCGCCCGAGGGTCGTGATGCGCCCCGAGGGCAGGTGCATGCCCTGGAAGCCGGCCACCACCGCCACCTCCCCCGCGTCGAGGGCCGCGCCCAGCGCCGTGCCGTCGATCTCCAGGATGCGGGCGGCGCCGTGGGCCTCGTCGGTGGAAATCGGCACCTGCCAGCCCTGCCAGGACCGCGCGCTCAGCCCCTTGGCCTGGAGGGCGATGGCCAGGAGGCCCGACGTCACCTGCTCGCCGGACGCCACCACGGCGTCATATTCGCGCGCATCGTGCAGCGTGGAGGCCTCGCGGCACCAGGCGACCAATTCATTGGTCTTGCCGGACATGGCGGAGACCACGACAACTACACTGTAGCCGGCCTCCACCTCGCGCTTCACATGGCGCGCGACATTCTGGATACGTTCGATATTGGCGACGGACGTGCCGCCGAACTTCATGACAAGCCGAGCCATGGCTCGCATTCTCTCTAACAGGGGGCTTTAGGATCGGGGTTCAGCCGGCATCGAGCTGCCGGGGGCCGTCATCGGCGAGACCGGCGCGCCGCGCCCGCGTCTCGCGTTCAGGCGCGCGTCATTTTCGCGCGCGTTTGCCCAGGCCGCGCCGCGGGGCGCAGTGTGGAACACAGATGATGGCGGCCGTCTGGCACATTCCCTTGACCCTCCCCGCGCCCGGTTGAACGACACGGGTTCTTGAAAAGTGGCCGCCTCCATAGCGCTCCCGCACGCGTCCGGCAACTCCGGCGTTGCTCGCGCGCCGGCGCCGCGCCCGCTTGGACCCTCTATGCCTTGCGCATCTGCTCCAGGAACGCGCGCACCTCGCCGCCGTCCACATCCTTGGCGATGAACGCTTCGCCGATGCCGCGCACCAGGATGAAGGTCAGCGCGCCGCGGCTCACCTTCTTGTCCTGGGCGATCAGCATCATCAGCCCGTCGGTGTCCGGCAGGTCGC
>NCHM01000057.1 GCA_002257205.1 Rhizobiales bacterium 24-66-13
TCTGTCCGCCCTGGTGCTGCTGGGGGGAGCCGGGCACAGCTATGAGGTCACCCGCGCCATCGCCTTTCCCGGCTTCAGCCGCAGCGCCATCAGCAGTCCGGATGCGGGCGAATTCGACGCGATGGTGGCCGGAAGTTACGATTTCAAGCATGAAAATTGGACGTTTGGCCCAACGCTGAGCCTGCAATACACGTATTTCAGTGTAAATGGCGTGGTTGAAACGGGCGCGGGCAGTCTCAATTTCAGCAGCGCCGGATGGAACACCAGCAGCCTGATTTCCAGCCTGGGCGGGCATGCGGCCTATCGGTGGCAGATCGACAAGGACCTGATGGCGGTCCCTCAGCTCAATCTGGCCTGGCAGCATGAATTCCTCCAGGATCCCTATGTCATCCTGGGAAGTCTTGCAGGCGGTCCCTCTTTCGCCAATTGGAGCGCCGCGCCGCTACGCGACACGCTTGCCATAGGGGTGGGCGTCACGTTGCTATCGCGCAATAATTGGAGCGCTTCGTTTTCCTACACCGCGCTCGGCGGCAATCAGAACCTCAGCAGCCAGAATATGCTCTGGTCGGCCAGCTTGAAATTCTAGAGCGCCGCCCCCTCGATCCGGCTCTGTCCGCGCGGTGTCGCGCAGGCGCTTGTTGCATTTTAGATTTGGCGCTCTAAAACCGAGGTGTTCCAGCGCGCGAGCGGCTTTCAGCATGGCCAGGCCCAGAGAGTTCGATGAGGAAACCGCGCTTCGCGCGGCCGTCGAGTGCTTCTGGGAGCGCGGCTACGAGGCGACGTCGGTGCGCGATCTCGCGACCCGCATGGGGATCACCAATGCGAGCCTTTACAACGCCTTCGGGGACAAGCGTTCGCTCTATCGCCGCGCGCTCGACCGCTATGTGGAGCTCAGCTTCTCGGATCGCGTCGGCCGGTTCCAGGCCTTGCCCCCGCGCGAGGCCATCGGCGCCTTCTTCAAGGAAATCCCGATCGGTGGAGGACACGGGCCGCCGCGGCTGCATGCTGGTCAATTCGGCGCTCGAAGTCGCGCCTTATGATCCGGAGTTCCAGCGCGTGGTGACGGAAGTCCTGGTGCAGGTGGAGGGTTTTTTTCGTCACTGTGCCTTGGCCGGACAGGCGGAAGGGACCATCGCCCGCCGCCAGTCCGCCGAGGATATCGGGCGCCTGCTGCTCGGGGTCCTGCTCGGGCTGCGCGTTCTTGCGCGCAACCGGCCGGAGCGCGCCTTGCTGGAAGGGCTGGTGCGCCCGGCCCTGGCCCTGCTGGACGACGGCAGGGAAGCGGCGCAGGATCCGCTTGCATGACACTCGCATCGCGCGAAGAGGAGTGGGCGAATTTGATGCGCGCCGCGATTGCGGGCGATGCCGTCGCCTATCGCGACTTCCTGCAAGCGCTGACGCCGCATCTGCGCGCCATGGCCCGCCGCCGCTGCGACAGCTACGGCTCGCCGCGCAGCGATGCGGAGGATGTGGTCCAGGAGGTTCTGTTGGCAATCCATCTGAAGCGCGGCACCTGGGATCAGGCCCGCCCGCTCGGTCCCTGGCTTTCGGCCATCGTCCGCAACAAGATGGTGGACACCTTGCGGCGTCGGGGCCGGCACATCAATATTCCCATCGAAGACGTCTCCGATATATTGGAAGCGGCCGAGCCCGCCGATGGAACGCAGGCGCACGATATCGACCGAATCCTGAGTACCTTGAAGGACCCACAACGTGATATCGTTCGCTCCATATCGGTTGATGGGACCAGCGTTCGAGAGACGGCGGGTCGCTTGAACATGAGCGAAGGTGCGGTGCGGGTGGCATTGCATCGGGCATTGCGAACACTCGCGGCGGCATATCGAGGCAATGTGTGAAGACTGAGGATTTGATCGGAGCGCTGGCGCAGGACGCCGCTGTCACGTGGAAGCTGTCGAGCCGCCTGGCGCTGGCATTCAGCCTGGGCGCGCTGATCTCCACGATCATCTTCGCGCTCGCGGTCGGCGTGCGCCCGAACCTGCTGGCCGTGGGCGGGAGCGCGCGTTTTCTGTTCAAATTCCTGTTTGCGCTCGCATTGATGCTGGGCGCCGCCGGCGCCGTCACGCAGGTTGGCCGCCCGGCCGCACGGATCGGGCCATGGGCGTTCGTGCTGGTCGCGCTCCCGATCGCGCTTGCCTTCGCCGTCATGGTGGAATTGATGGCGACGCCGGCGGCGCTCTGGGGGGTGCGTCTGGTCGGACGGAATGCCGCTTTCTGCCTCACCGTCATTCCTATTTTGGCGTTAGGACCCTTGGCCTGCCTGCTCGTTGCCCTGCGGGAGAGCGCGCCGGCCCGGCCGGGCCTTGCCGGCGCCGTCGCGGGCCTTGCCGCCAGCGGCATCGCGGCCACGCTGTATGCCTCCCATTGCCCCGACGACAGCCCGCTGTTCGTCGCGGTCTGGTATTCCTCGGCCATCGCCATGGTGGTGGGGGCGGGCTATCTCATGGGCGCGCGGGTCCTACGCTGGTGATGCCCGGCCCATCGGCACGATAGATTCGCCAACGGCCGGCAACCTCCTCCGCGGGCGTGAAAAGCGCCGAGCGGGCGAACGGATCGCGGCTCCAGGCTCCGTCTTGCGGGGTGAGCAGCACGACCTTGCAATCGAAATCGCGAACCAGCGCCGTAAGATCGTCCGGACTGCCGGTTCCGGCAAAGACCCGCTCGAACAGATCAGCCGCCCGGGTCCGTGCGTCCGCGGGCAAGGTGGCGAACGCAAGCGTCAGCTCATTGCCGGCGAAGCAGGAGCGGCGATCCGCGAGCAAGGCCCAGGACAGATTGACGGGCCATGGCGCGAGGGTGCTGGTCATCGCAGGATTGCTAGCGATCCGCTCCTGCGGCGTGGCATGGCGGCGCACGGCCGCCCACATGGCGGGCGCATCGCGGAAGCGGGCACCGTCCGGCGAGAGCTCTCCGACGCTGTTGTTGCGCAGCAGAATGAGGCCGTCCGGTACGGCGAGGCACGCCAGGACCAGCGCGCCGGCGATCCCGGCCATCCGGCGCCGCGCGAGGCATCGGGCGAAACCGGCGCCGGCAAACGCGGTGAGGATCAGCAGGCCGGGCAAAACGGCGCGCCATCCCAGATCATTGTTCTCGCCCACCGTGCTCACCAGCAGCCAGCCGCCGCACAAGCTGGCGAACGCCGCCGCTGAGAGGGCGGGCACCAGCGGGTTCTTCAGGCGGAACGCGGCAACCGCGCCGATGATCCAGACGGCGGGAAACTCGATCGCCAGCAAGACCAGCCAATAAGCCGGAAGGTCGAGCAGACGGCGCCAATCATCGGGCACCGCGGGGCCGAGCACCGCGAACGGGGAGATCAGCACCGGCACGCCCCCACCCCGTCCGGACGCAGCGGCGAGCTGCAGGCTCAGCAGGGGAAAGACCAGCGCCAATGCCAGCGCGCCGGCGATCGCAATCGCGATCACGAAAGGAAGGCGCGCGCCGGCCGGGGCGCTGAGCAGGAGCACGAGCCCTGCCGCGCCGGCGCAGAACAGGAAAGTGACGCCGCCGACCCACAAAGAGCTCTCGAAGCCGGCGGCGATCAGCAGCGCGAGCACGAGCACGAGCGCGAATTTCGGGGCCAAACTCGGGGCCAGGTTAGGGGGCAGGCGCGAGGCGCGTTTCGGGAGGGAAGGCGCGCATGCCAGTCGCTCCATCAGGATCAGCGACAGCACCACGGTTGCGCCCGCGGCGACATGGTGCGGGCTCCAGCTGGTCTGGAACAGCCAGCCGGCAAGGCCCGTGGCGGGCTCCAGCGCGGCATCGACCGCATCCGCGCCGAACAGCGCCGCGAGCACCGGGCGCAGCGATCCTCCGAGCGCAAGGATGAGAACGAACAGCGCGCTGGCCCACTGGCCACCGGACAGGCGAAAGGCGAGGCCGCACACCAGAGCGAGGGAGGCAAAGCCCGTGAACCAGGTGGCGGCGATATCCGCCTCCCACCCGGTCGCGCCCGAAAGGCGCGCCAGCTGTGCCGCGCCGAACAGCCAGAAATAATAATAAGCCGTGCTGCCGGGTCCATGCGCCGTGCCGAGAAACGGGTTGGCCGGCGGCACGCCGGTGCGCACGATCTCGTCCACCAACGCGATCTTCGCGTGGTCGTAGATGGGGCTCGCCAGCGCGATGCCGTCCGGCATGAGCTTGGGCAGGATGGCGAGCGCCGGCCCCACCGCCACCAGCGCCGCCGCCGCGAAAATCCAGAGCGGCAGGGCACGCGGGGCGGGTTCGCCCTCTGTTGCGGCCGGCAGGAGGAGCGCGGCTCCGCCGATCGCGAGGGTCGCCGTTAGGATGATGATGACCGTGAAGCCGGCGGCCGTCGCGGCTTGAAGCGCGATGATGCCCTGGACCGCCCAGCCGAGCATGGGCGCCGCGGCCAGCGCAAGATCGCGCCCCAGCGGCAGGCGGCGGCCGATCAGCCAGCCGATCGGCACCCAGAGCAGCAGCGCCAGCAAGGCACAGAGTATCGCGGCGGACGGCGTGGCCATGATGTTCCGTGCGGTGATCCTGCCTCAGCAGGGAAGCGGCGAGAGCACGTTCCGTTCCGATGGCATCGCCATCTGAACGGTAAACGTTCTCTATTAATTTTTTAGAGGCGGATTCACCGATCTGGTTGGTTCAACCTGATCGGATCCGGCTCTAGATGTCCGATCAGAGACCGGCGAACCAGTTGAAGCCCTGATCTTCCCAGAATCCGCCGGGATAGGTGTTGGTGACTTCAATGGCCCGAATCCATTTCGGATTCTTGAAGCCGAGCTTGACGGCGGTGCGCAGGCGCAAAGGCGCGCCATAGGGGTCGGTGATGGGCTCGCCGGCGTATTTGGTGGCGAGGATGGTCTGCGGATGCAGGGCCGAGGGCATGTCGATGCATTCCATGTAATCGTCATTGCCATGGAAGGCGACATATTTGGCGGTCAGATCCGCACCGATCTGCGTGAGAAAGTTCCGCAGGTTCGGGCCGGACCATTGGCCGATATAGTCCCAGCCCTCCACGCAGATGTGCTTGATGATGACTTCCTGCTCGGGAAACGCATACACCTGATCAAGGGTCCAGGGCCGCTTGTCGGAAATCAGGCCGGCAAGCTCCAGTTTCCATGTGGCAAGGTCGATGGGCTTGACGTCCTCGATCTCATAATAAGCGTTGAAGCGGGGCGGCTTCACCACCTGGTCCACGGAATAGGTCGGGGCGAGCTTGTTGGGATTGAACAGCAGCTCCTGCACGCGATCATTGAAGGACGACACGGTCCGCAGCGCGCTTTGCACCGATTGGCGATCGGAAATGTCGCATCCTGTGAGGAAGCTGAGTGCCCCGAGGCTCATCGCCCCGCGCAGCAGCTTGCGCCGGTCGATCTCCGCGACCAGCTTGCGGTTCTCCACCAGTAGCGACTGGTCCGGCTGGAGTGTCGGGCGAAAACGAGAAGCGGTGCGGGAGCGGATCATCGTCTGGCCTTCGGCTCAATGCGTCGGTGAGGTGGGGGCGGGGCCTGCGACCACCTTCGGGCCGCCGGTGAGCATGGCCAGGATGGTTCGCGGCACGAGCAGCGCGAGCATCACATGCACCACCATGAACAGGCAGATCGCGGTCATTCCGATGAAATGGGCAAGACGGGCGCCCTGGAAATCAGAAAACAGCGCGACCAGGAAAGAGAATTGAACCGGCTTCCAGATCGCCAGGCCGGATATCACCTGCACGATGATGACCAGGATCACGCCCACATAGAGCACCTTCTGCACCGCATTATAGTGGGTGAGATCGGTATGCTTGAGGCGGAAGGTCAGCGCCGCGATCGCTTCCGTGATCACCTCGCGCGGGCGGATGGGCAGCAGCATCCGACGGAACCGGCCGGAAAGCACGCCGTAGGCCAGATAGACGAGGCCGTTTATCATCAGGATCCACATGCCGAAGAAGTGCCATTGCAAGGCGTGCTGCGCCCATATGCCGAGCACCATCCATTGCGGGAAATGGAGAAATCCGAACAGCACTTCGTCGTTATAGATCTTCCAGCCGCTGCCGATCATGATGATCATCGCGATCGCATTGGTCCAATGGACGATGCGTATGAGGAGGGGATGCATCTTCATCGCTGTGGGTCCGTTTCATCGTGGGGCGCCAGGGTCAGCGGCGGCTGATTGCGATCCGAATGATGTCGTTCTTTTGGATGGGTGTGCCCTGGGCGGGGTCCCACGTGGCGAGTTTTGGAACGTCCTCGCGGGGGATATCGAGCAGGTTGATATGACGCGCGAGGATGGCGACCGTCTCGATGGGGATGGGCACCGGCCGCCCGCCGCAGCCGAACCATCCGCCTTCCGGCATCACGAGAACGATCGCGCCGTCCGGCTTGCGGGCGACTTCGGTGACATAGCCGAGGATGCGGTCGTCAAAATCCTGGATCGGGATGCCGATCAAATCGCCGACGCGGACCTTCTGGGGAAAACGGGCATTCATCCGCTCTTCCGGCGTCTGATCATCCTCGCTCACGGTCTGCTGGCCTTGGGAGTGGGCGCCGCCGGGCAATCCGCCGGCGTGTGCCGCAAGCGGGGCCAGAAGCAAGGCGAGGAGCAGGGGCAGGGCAGCGCGGCGCATGTCAAACGGTCCTCACGGAACGGGCGAGCCGGCTGACGTGCCGGGGATCGGAAAATGTGTCGGGCTGAAGCATGAGGCGCCGCCCCATGGCGAGGGCGCGGCGCTCGCAGGTGGCGCGCAGGGTGAGATCCGCGATGGTCTCGAATTCCGGGATATGCGCGAGGCCGAGGATGCGCCGATGCATCTCGATGCCGGCAAACCCGAGCGTATCGCGCCAGATGTCCCGTAGCAGAGCGGCGAGGGCGGCTTCGGCGCCTTCGGCATCGCCGCCATCCTCGAACAGTTCGGCCAGGCCGAGCATGCCGGTTCGCTCGGTGCGCCAAAGCCGCGCGAACTCTGCCTCGAAGGCGGACCAGACGCCCTCCACCAGCTGGAGAATCCAGTCTTCATAAGCGGCGCGCGCGTGGTCTTCGGCGTCGTGCCCGGCTTTGGCGAAATAGGCCATCAGCAGATTGCCCAGGAACGCCCCGATGTCGAAGCCCATGGGCCCGTAGAAGGCGAATTCCGGATCGATGACGCGGCTGTCCTGCGCGGTCACCATCACCGAGCCGGAATGGAAATCGCCGTGCAGCAAGGTTTCCGCGCAGGTGGCGAATTTACGCTTCAGCGCCGCCGCCGCCAGCTTGAGCGCCCGATCGGCGCGCAGCGCCGCGGCATCCTCTTCCAGGCCGGGCGTGACGCGGTTGCGCGGCGAGACGCAGAACGGGTCGGTGAAGATCAGGTCCTCGCTGATGCCGCACAATTCCACATTGCCGGCGAACAGCGCGAGGTCGCGCTTGCGGTGGGCCGTCTCCATGGCGAAATCCGAGCCGCGAAACAGCGTGCGCGCCAGATACTGGCCCATCTGCCGGTCGAGGAGCGGCAGCACGTCCCCGGCCATCAGGCTTTTGCGCAGGATGACGTGGGGCGTGAGATAGTCCATGACGATCAGCGCCTGTTCCTGATCGAAGACATGGACCTGCGGCAGCCGGCCGGGGTCGCGCTGCCCCAGGCGGACCAGCGCGTGATATTCGAAATAGCTCCGCTCCAGCGACAGCGGCCAGCTGTCGCCGACGCAGCGCGCATAAGGCAGCGCCTGCTTTGCGATCACCGCGCCAAGCTGGCCCTCGACGATGAAGACGAGGTTGAGATTGCCGTCGCCGACCTCGCGGACGCGCCAATGCTCGGCCGGACCGATCCGGTGGGCGAGGCCGGGCGCCGCTGCGAGCCGGCGGGGCAGGGTGCCCACATCGAGGGGCTCATAGGGACGTTTGTCCAGCACACGGACCTCCATCGGTTGGTCGCATCCTCCCCGCCGGGCCAACGGCACGGGTGACGCTCTGAAAGGACTTCGCGGGCCACGCTGGGATCGTTACATCGCGCGGGATTTTTCCCGGCGGGCGGGGTTCAACTCGTCGCGAGCACCACCACCCCGAGACCCACCAGCAGCGTCCCGCCGAGGCGCTGCGGCGTGAGCGGTTCTCCCAGCAATTGCCAGGAGGCCAGCGCCACGAACACAAAGCCGAGGCCGAGGAAGGGATAGGCGAAGGAGGCCTCGACCCGGCTTAGCACATAGACCCACACCGCAACGCTGATCGCGTAACAGGCGAGGCCGCCGAAAATGCCTGGGCGCAGCAGCACCCGGAGCAGGTTGGCGAGGGTCGCGCCGTCCTCAAAGCCGAGGCCGGAGCGCGCGCCCCAGCGCAACAGGATCTGCGCCGAGGCATTCAGCGCGACGCTGAGCAGGATGACGGCGATCAGAAACAGGCGGCTCATGATCTTCTATGCCTGGGCAAGTTCGGCCATCCCGTCTTCGAAGGCCATGGTCGGCCGCCAGCCCAATTGGGCGCGCAGGTGCGAGGAATCCGCCGTGATGTGGCGTACGTCGCCGAGTCGGTACCGCCCCGTCACGATTGGCGCGGGGCCCTTGAGCGAGCGAGCCAGGGCTTCGGCCATCTCTCCCACGGTGCGCGGGGTGCCGGAGCCGACGTTGAAGGCCGCGACGCCCTGCGTATGCATTTCGCAGGCCTGGACCGTCGCCGCCGCGATGTCGCGCACATGGACGAAGTCGCGCCTTTGCCTGCCATCCTCGAACACCTGGGGCGCCAGCCCGTTGCGGAGCGCGGACGTGAAGATCGCGGCCACACCGGCATAGGGCGTGTCGCGCGGCATGCCCGGCCCGTAGACATTGTGATAGCGCAGCATCGCCGCCGCGCCGCCGGTCACGCGCGCCCAGTTGGAGGCATAGAATTCCTGCGCCACCTTGCTGCTGGCATAGGCGTTGCGCGGATCGAAGGGGGTCGTTTCGCTGACGAGCTGCGTGCTCAACCGGCGGCCGCAATGGGGGCAGGGCGGCTCGAAATCGCCCGCCGCCAGGGCCGCCTCGAAGCGCGGCGCCGGCCGCACCACGCCATGTTCGGGGCACAGGCCCACGCCCTCGCCATAGACCACCATGGAGCTTGCCAGGGTCAGGCGCGGCACGCCGGCCCGCGCCATCGCCGCGAGCAGAACCGCCGTCCCCAAATCATTGGAGGAGACATAATCGGGCAGGTCGCCCACATCCACGCCGAGCCCGACCTTGGCGGCAAGATGAAGCACCGCATCCACCCCTCGAACCGCCGTGTCGACCGCCGCCGGGTCCCGCACGTCGCCAAGCTGAAATTCCACGCCGGGGGGCGGCGTCCAGGGCTTGCCGCGATGCACGTCGGCGCGCAGGGAATCGAGCACCCGCACCGCGTGGCCGCGCGTGCGCAGGCGGGCAAGGACGTGCTGGCCGATGAAGCCGGCACCGCCGGTCAGAAGCACATGCATGTCACTGCCCTCCCGAAAACGAGGTAAGCGGCGCACCCGCTTCGCCCCGGCGCAGGGTCCAGGCCAGCCGCACGAAGGTCGCGGTGATCTTCCAGGCCGCCTTCACACCCGCGGCGAGATTGCCGGAGACCTTGGAATCTCCGCCCCGGCGGCAGCGATGGTCGACCGGCACCTCCAGGCTGCGCAGGCCGGCGGCGGCGACGCGCATCTGCATTTCCAGGTTCCAGCCATAGGTCATCTCCGCCATGCCGAGCGCGCGCAGCGTCTCCACCCGCATGGCGCGCAGGGGCGACATGTCGGAGAACTGCACCCCGTAGGTCCGCCGCAGCAATTGGCCCGCGAGCCAGCCGGCCGCGATCTGCTGCGGCGTCATGCTGCCTACCTCGCGCTTTCCCCTGAGGCGCGAGCCCATGACGAAATCCGCTTCCCCGCGCGCGATCGGCCCGATGATCGAGGCGATGAAGGCCGGCACGTCGCTGCCGTCGCCATCGAGGAAGCACACGATTTCCGTACCCGGCCCGACGGCGGCAAGGCCCGCCGCACAGGCCCGGCCGTAGCCGCGCACGGGTGCGCGTACCACCCTTGCGCCCGCCGCCTCGGCCCGCGCGGCGGTGCGGTCGGTCGAGCCGTTGTCGACCACGATCACCGCACCAATCCCCTGCGCGAGCACCTCGCGGACCACGTCCGCGATCGGCTCTTCCTCGTTCAGGCAGGGGATGATGATCGCGGTCGCGGGGCGGTGGGAGAGGGGCATGCTCATGCCATCACCAGCGCGTCGCGGCGCTGCCGCATGAAGGCTTGCGTGCGGGGCGCGCGCTGGAGCGGCCCGGTGGCGAAGGGCGGACGCGTGCCGGCCAGTTCGCGCTCCAGCAGCGCGTACGAGGCGGCATCGTCCACATCGTACCAGGCATCGAGCGCGATCACGGGCAGGTCGATTTCGCGTGCGCGTTCAAGGGTGCGCGCATAGACCGCCGGCGCGCTCCAGGGGATGTCGGCGAACAGATGGGGATGCGGCCGCGAGAGGCCGATCAGGGTATATCCGCCGTCGAGTGCCGGGCTGAGCACGAGATTGTCGCCGCGAAGCACCGCCTCCACCGCCGCGTCGAGGATCGCGCGCGGCAAGGTGGGGCTGTCGGAATTGATCACGATCGCCCCGGCGTGCCCGGCCGCCAGCAGATCGTTGATCCCGGTCTCCAGGCGCACGCCGAAATTGCCCTCGGCCTGCAACACGAGGCCGAAACCATCCGGCAGCAAGGCGCGCAATTGGGCTTCCGATCCGGCGGGCGTGTAGACAGCATAGCCCTCCGCCCGGTCGGTGCCGGTCATGCTTTCAATGGTCGTCGCCAGGTCCTGGATGAAGCAGGCGGAGATGCCGGCGCATTCCTCGGGCAGCAAGGGCGGGGACAGCCGCGTCTTCGAGCGGCCGGGGCTCGGCGTCTTGCAGATGATGGCGATTGCGACCGATGGTGCCGTCTTGGATCCGTGCGTCATGTCAGATCACTCCCGTGAGCGCCTGGAGAAGATCGCGATACAGATCCTCCGGATCCTCCAGCCCCACCGAAAGGCGCAGCAGATCCTCGGGACAGGGCGAATCCTCGCCCTCGATGGAGGCGCGGTGTTCGATCAAGCTCTCCACCCCGCCGAACGAAGTGGCGCGGCGCCACAGCCGTACATGGGCCGCCACCGCGATGGCCTGGGCGCGATCTTCCAGGCGGATCGACAGCATGCCGCCAAACCCGCCGCTCATCTGCCGCGCGGCGACGGCATGGCCGGGATGATCGACAAGGCCGGGATAGAGCACGGCACGGATCGCGGGATGAACCGCGAGCCGCTCGGCCAAGAGCGTCGCGGTCTGGCTTTGCGCCAGGACGCGCAGGTCGAGCGTGCGCAATCCGCGCAGCAGCAGGAACGCGTCGAACGGGCTGAGGAAGGCGCCGTGATGTCGGCGGATGTCGTGGATCCGCGACCAGGCCGCATCCACCCGCGCCGTCGCCACCACGCCCGCGACCACGTCGGAATGGCCGTTCAGATATTTGGTGGCCGAATGCACCACCAGATCACACCCGCAATCGAGCGGCTGGCTGAGAATCGGGGTGGAGACGGTGGAATCCGCGCACACGATGGCACCGGCGAGGTGCGCGATGCCGCAGACCGCGCGGATATCCGTGATGGTCCACAGCGGGTTGCTGGGCGTCTCGATCCAGACCAGCCCGGTCTTTCCGGGAATGATCGCCGCGCGGACCGCCTCGAGGTCCGACATATCGACGAAGCTCACCGCGTGGCCGTAGCGCGGAAGCTCCTGCAACCATTGGCGCAGACCCCAATACATGACCGTCGGCGCGACGACGTGGGTCGGCGCGAGCGACAGGAACACCGCCGTCGCGGCCGCCATGCCGGAGCTGAACATCATCGCCTCGCTGGCATGCTCCAGCTCGGCGATCAGCGCCTCGGCCTGATGGATGGATCTGTTGTCCGACCGGCCATAGACGAAGCCGGTGCTGTAGCCATTGTCCGCGTCGCGGATGAAGGTGGTCGCGACATGGATCGGCGGGGTAAGCCCGCGCGTCGCCGGATCGCCAGCGCCCAGCGCGCTCGCGGCGAGGGTGCGCCGCGTCAGAGAGGGAACGTGCCGGTCGTCCATCCTGGTTTATGTCTCGATCGATTGAACAGCTATCGATCGGTATTCGTGGGCGCGCGGCGGTTCGTTACAGGCTCACACGCGTGTGATCGTGGGGCGGCCGGCGGGGCCGCTCCGTGCTTGGCGCGCCCGGCATCGCGGCGGGCCTGTGGGCGCGGATCGCGCTCTAACTTGAATAGAGGGGGATTCACTACCCACATCGCATCGCCTTGGGCGATTCAATGTGGGTAGATCCGGCTCTAGGGGCGTGTGAGGGGCCTCAATAGCCCAGGGCGCAGCCGTCCTTGCGGGGGTCGGACGCGCCGGTCAGCACGCCGTTTTCCCAGTCGATCCAGATCGCCTGCGCACCGCCGATGGGGCGCGCGGGCTTCACGATCCGGTGGCCGAGGCGGCGCAGGCCGTCCCGCGTCTCCTGCGGCATGCTGCCTTCCACCTCCACCGCGTCGGTGCCGAACAGGGGCGACACGCGGGGCAGGTCGATGGCGCTTTGCAGATCGAGGCCGTAGTCGAACACCTTGGTGAGGAAATGGGCGTGGCCCAGCGCCTGATATTGCCCGCCCATCACGCCAAATCCCATGGCCACCTTGCCGGCGCGGGTGAGTAGGCCGGGAATGATGGTGTGCATCGGCCGCTTGGCCGGGCCGATGGCGTTGGGATGCCCGGCTTTCAGCGTGAAGCCCTGGCCGCGATTGTTGAACAGCACGCCCGACTTCGGGCTCACGAGGCCGCTGCCGAACGGCCAGAAGATGGAATTGATGAAGCTCGCGACGTTCCGGTCCTTGTCCACGACCACGATATAGACCGTGTCCTTATGGGCCGGCATTTCCACCGCCGGCAGCGGCTCCTGGCGGGCGTCGGGCCGGATCAGGCCGTGCAGTTCGCAGGCGAGGGCATCGGAGAGCAGATAGTCCACCGGCACCGCGCTGTGCTCGGGATCGGCGACCACCGCGTCGCGGACCGAATAGGCGAGGCGCGCGGCCTCGATCTCCAGGTGCAGGCGCTCGGCCGAAAGCGGATCGCCCGTGGCGTCGCAGCGCGAGAGAATGTTGAGCAGCAGCAGCGCGATGATGCCCTGCCCGTTGGGCGGGCACTCATGCACCTCGAACCCGCGATAGGCGGTCTTGATGGGGGTGACATAGGTGCCGCGGGTGGCGGCGAAATCCTCCAGCGTGTGGAGGCCGCCACGGGCGCGCAGGCAATCCACCATGTCCTGCGCCACCGCGCCTTCATAGAAGGCCTTGCTGCCGCCCTCGGCGATGCGCGTCAGGGTCTGCGCCAGCTCCGGCTGGACATGGCGCGTGCCGGCCAGAGGTGCCGCGCCGCCGGGCAGGAAGATGCGCCGCGCCGCCTCGTCGCGGGCCAGAAGGGCGGTCTGCTCGTGCCAGTCCCGGCTGACGCGCGGCGCCACGGCATACCCCTCGCCGGCAAGGCGGATCGCCGGCGCCAGCAGCCGGCTGAGCGGCCAGGTGCCATGGTCTTGCGCCAGGCGCTCCCAGGCTTCCACCGAGCCGGGCACGTTGACCGCATGGGGCGAGTGGCGCGGGATCTCGCCAAAACCGCGTTCGGCGAAGAAGCCCGGCGTGGCCGCTTGCGGGCAGCGGCCCGAGCCGTTGAAGGCGACCACCTGATCCGAGCCCTGCGGCGCATAGAGTGCGAAGCAGTCGCCGCCGATCCCGGTGGAGCCCGGCTCCACCACGCCCTGCACCGCGCAGGCGGCGATGGCCGCGTCCATGGCATTGCCGCCGGCCTGG
>NCHM01000688.1 GCA_002257205.1 Rhizobiales bacterium 24-66-13
GATCGAGCAGGGTTTCGGTTTCCATCATCCTCACTCCGCCGCCACGCGCGCCGCGAACCGCTCGGCCCCGAAGGGCGCGATGAGCGGATCGGTCCGGCCATCCAGCACCAGCGCGCAGATGGTGGAGGTGGTCACCGGCAGCAGCAGGATGCCATTGCGGTGATGGCCGGTGGCATGGATCAGCCCCTCCACCTCGCTCGCGCCCAGGATCGGGGCATCATCGCGGCTGCCGGGGCGGAAGCCGACCCATTGCTCGAGGATGGTCAGCTCCTCGATGGTGGGCACGCAGCGCCAGGCATGGGTGAGCAGCGCCAGCTGGCCGCCGGCGGTGATATCGGTGTCGAAGCCCTTCTCCTCCACCGTCGCGCCGATGATGAGGCGCCCGTCCTTGCGCGGCACCATATAGGTGCCCGGCCCCCACAGCACATGGGTCAGCAGGGGCGCGGCCGGATCCATGCGCAGGGCCAGCATCTGCCCCTTGATGGGGCGCACCGGAAGCGGCGCGGCCGGGGCGATGGTGACCCCGCGCGACCATGCGCCGGCTGCCAGGACCACGGTATCGGCGGGATGGAACACGCCGGCGACCACGACGCCGCGCGCCTTGCCGTCGCGGGTTTCCACCCGCTCCACCTTGGCATGTTCATGCAGCACCGCCCCGGCCTTGAGCGCCGCCACCTTCAGCGCCGCCGCAGTTTGTCGGTTGTCGGCCTGGTGATCCTGCGGACACCACAGCGCGCCGGCCAGTTTCGGGGCGAGATGGGGTTCCTTGCGGCGCGCCTCGGCGGCGGTCAGCCACTCGACCGGCAGGCCGAGGCTCTTTTGAAAAGCGTGCTGGTGGCGCAGCTTGGCGGCGTCATCGGCGGTGAGCGCGACGACAAGCGTGCCCTCCTCGCGCAGGCCCACATCCATGCCGCTGGCCGCTTCCAGATCCGCCGCGAAGGCGGGCCAAAGGGTCTGGCTGGCGCGGTTGAGGGCGAGCAGCCCTTCCTCTCCCGGCTCGGCTTCCGCGCAGGCGGCGAGCATGCCGGCGGCGGCGTGGCTGGCGCCGGAACCGGCAAGGCCGGCGTCGAACAGCTCGACCTTGCAGCCCGCCTGGGCGAGACGCCAGCCGATGGCGAGGCCGATGACGCCGGCACCGATGATGGCGACGCGCCTTCCCGCGGCATCGCTGCGGGCCGGCTCAATTTGCGAAGACACATTATTCTGGGACGATAAATTCTGGGACGATAAGCGGGTGCTCATCGGCTCCTCCCTACGCTGGAATGACCCAGACAGGTTCGATGGGTATGATCTCAGCCGCACGTGACGCGCGGCACCCCAGGCCGTCTGATACTATCACCGCTCTGCGCCCCAGCGGCAAGGAAAACTCAAAAATTCGCATCGAACCGTCACGAAGCGATGCAAGGCGTTTCGTCCCATAGCTTTTTCACGGGCCAGCCGCAATTGCGGCACGGCGCGCACCGC
>NCHM01000689.1 GCA_002257205.1 Rhizobiales bacterium 24-66-13
CTCGACATGGCGGCGGGCGCGATGGTCGCGATCTTCGGATCATTCTGCGGATCGAGGGGATCGAGCCCGAACTTGGCGGCGAAGGCGGCGTTGAGCGCGGTCTTCGGCGTGCCGCTATAGTCCGCCACCGGCTTCACCGCGCTGTTGACGCCGGCGAAGATGAAGCGCTTGCCGTCGCTGGTGTTCAGCGTGGCGGTGAGAGCGCTCATGGAGGTCTTCCCATGCGCCTCCAGCGAGGCCGCGCCGCCGGACGTATCGGGCACCGACATCAGGTTCTGGAGAAAACTGTTCGCGGTGTTGGACACATCGGTCAGCGCATTCTGCGTGAGGCTGAGCTGGTTCGTGGTCAGGGCATTGCCGTCGATCAGCGACTGGACCGCGGTCTCCTTGATGTGCAGATCCACGCTGCGGCCGGTGGTGATGCCGAGAGTCAGCCCGACGTCGGCATGGCGGCCGGTCGCGATCTCCGTGTTCACCTTGGCAATGTCCGATTGCAGCTTCGGCAGCGTGTTCAGCGCGGTGTTCGTCCACGCGAGCGTGGAGATGTAGGAGCTCATCATCTCAGTCACCTGATGGCCGCGAAGAGGGAATCATAAAGCTGCCCGATCACGCCGATCAGCTTCGAGGAGGCCTGGTAGCTGCGTTCCAGCTCCAGCTGCGCGGCATATTCCTGGTCGAGATTGATGCCGGTGATCGTGGACAGGGCATTGGACGCCTGGGACAGCACGGCACGCGCGCTGTCGGAGGCGGCGGACGCGCTCTGCCGCTGCGCCTCCAGCCAGCTCACGGAGGCGGCCGCGAAGGTCGCAAGATCGGTGCCCGAGGACAGCTGCCCGGCGGGATCGAAGCTCCGCGCCGCCTCCAGCGTTGTCACTGTAGCTTGCAGGCGGACGCCATAGGCGGCAGCGGAGGTGGTATTGGCGACATAGGCCGCGCCATTGGCGCCGCCGTCCCGCAGCAAAGCGGGGCTGCCGCCGAGCGTCGGGTCGAAGGCCGAATTAACCGCGATCGTGCCGGCAAGGCCGGGCGTCAGCGTGCCCGGAACGGTCCCCGAGCCGGAGGTAAAGAGGCCGGGCAGCGTCGGCGCGCCGCCGCCGGTCTGGTCGCTCTCCGCGAACGTCGCGACCAGGCCGCGCGCCATCTCGTCCAGCTGGTTCTGATAGGTGACGGTCAGGGAATCCCGCACCCGCGCGAGCCCGGCGATTTCGCCGCTCTGCAAGGGCATGGCGGCCGAGGGGCCGCTGACCGATACGCCGTCCACGAATACCGAATTGCCGGTGGTGGCGGCATCGAACACCGGCGTGGACTTGAACGAGACGGCGCGGGCCGTGGTCTCGAACAAAGTGGCGCCGCTGTCGGTATAGACCACGATGTCGTTATGGGCGCGGGTCACCGTGGTGACGCCCATCTTCTCGGCGATCTGGGAGAGGATCGCGTCGCGCTTGTCGAGCGCGTCGGTCACG